>JBFWSE010000015.1:0-48797 GCA_050248535.1 Novosphingobium sp. | reverse complement strand
CTCCCCCCTTGCGGGAGAGGAAGGTGTAGCTTGCGAGCTTGCTCGCTAGCGAAACTTGGAGAGGGGGACTGCGCTTGCCTGGGGGACGCATTCCCCTCTCCCTGGCCGCTGCGCGGCCTGTCCCTCTCCCGCAAGGGGAGAGAGGCTTGAAGACTAGGAATGCGGAGCGGCGTGCTCTTCCTGCTCTTCGGCTTTCACTGTCTCGTAAGCCCAGTCGAGCCAGGGCCCGAGTGCTTCGATGTCAGCACTGTCGACCGTTGCGCCGCACCAGATCCTGAGACCCGGCGGGGCATCGCGATAGCCGGCCACGTCGTAGGCTGCGTGTTCCTTTTCGAGCAGGCCGGCGAACTTCTTGATGAAATCCGCGTCCGCGCCCTCGACCGAAAGGCAGACCGACGTCTTGGAGCGAATGCCCTTGTCCGCGGCGAGGTGGCTCAGCCAGCTACGCTCGGCGACGATCTTGTCGAGCGCTTCCGCATTGGCGGTGCAGCGCTTCTGCAAGCCTGCCAGACCGCCGATCGACCTGGCCCATTCGAGTGCGAAAATTGCGTCTTCGACGGCCAGCATCGAAGGTGTGTTGATCGTCTCGCCCTTGAAAATGCCTTCGCTGAGCGCGCCCTTGGAGACCAGCCGGAAGACCTTGGGCAAGGGCCAGATCGGCGTATAGCTTTCCAGCCGCTCGACCGCGCGGGGGCCGAGAACGAGCACGCCGTGGCCGCCTTCGCCGCCCAGCACTTTCTGCCAGGAGAACGTGCAGACGTCGATCTTGTCCCACGGAATGTCGTAGGCGAAAACCGCGCTGGTCGCGTCGGCGAAGCTGAGGCCTTCGCGATCCGCCGGAATCCATTCGCCATCGGGCACACGCACGCCGGATGTCGTGCCGTTCCAGGTGAACAGCACGTCGTCGGCCCAGTCGACCCGGTCGAGATCGGGCAGCTGGCCATATTCGGCGCGCATTACCGTGGGTTCGAGCTTCAGTTGCTTGACTGCGTCAGTCACCCAGCCTTCGCCGAAGCTTTCCCAGGCGAGCGCCGTCACGCCCCGCGCGCCGAGCATGGTCCACATGGCCATCTCGAAAGCGCCGGTGTCGGAACCGGGCACAATGCCGATGCGGTGCGTATCGGGCAGGCGGAGCACTTCGCGCATCAGGTCGATGCAATATTGCAGGCGCGCCTTGCCGATCTTGGCGCGGTGCGAGCGGCCGAGGCATTCGGTGGCCAGCTTGTCTGGAGAATATCCGGGCGGCTTGGCGCAGGGACCGGAAGAAAAGAACGGACGCGCGGGTTTGCGCGCCGGAATCGTAGCAGTCATGTAGTCTCTCCTTGCAGAGAGCTCGCGCGGCGTTGGGACCGCGTGGCCCGGCGCCGCGCATAGTGGCGCTCCGCAGCATGTCAAGCGAAAGCCACGCCCCGCCGCGCCACGGTTTTACCGATTGTTAACCATGATACCGGACAATTACGGATTATGCGGCAATGGCTTCTCCTCTTGCCCCTGATGGCCACATTGAGCGCGTGCATCGAAATGCCCCAGGCGCCTAAACGGCAGTCTGTGCGCCAGTCGACCACCACTTTCACCCCGCGCCCCGAAGCGCGCCAGTGCCTGTCTGCTCTGGGTTCGACGCGCGCCATTTTTACCCCGCTGCAGGACCGCTATTTCGGCGCAGGATGTTCGAACCGCAACACGGTGCAGCTGGCCAGCCTCAGAAGCGACGACGGCCAGCTGAGCCTCAGTAACCTGGGTCCGGTGACATGCCCGCTGGCCAACACATTTGCCGGCTGGGCGCGCTATGGTGTCGACCGGGCGGCGCAGCAGATCCTCGGCAGCGAGCTGGTGCGGATCGAGACCATGGGCAGCTACAATTGCCGCAACGTCGCCGGAACCGGGCGGCGAAGCGCGCACGCCACGGCCAATGCCATCGACGTATCGGGCTTCGTCCTCGCCGATGGCCGCCGCATCAGCGTGCTTGGCGACTGGAGCAGTGGTTCGGCCGCCGAGAAGCGTTTCTTGCGGGTGATTCACCAGAGCGCCTGCAAGCGCTTCGGCACCGTGCTGGGGCCGAATTACAATGAGGCGCACAGAAACCACTTCCACCTCGAATTGGGTGGAAGCAGTTTCTGCCGCTGACAGGCCGGTCTAGAACGGCAGGTTGTAAAGCCGCACGGCATTGTCCTGCAGCACCTTCTTCTGAACCGCATGGTCATAGCCGCCGAGCACGTCGACCAGATGCGCCTGCACGCCCGGATAGAGCGAAGTCGGGTGCGGGAAGTCGGTTTCGAACATGATGTTGTCGACCCCGATGGTCTCTAGCAGCAGCTTGGGCGCGACTTTTTCGAACCAGAAAGTGCAGAAGAAATGGTCGCGGAAATACTGCCAGGGCCGGCGGGTGAGCTGCTTGGAGAACCTCGGCAACATTTCGTCGAACTGGTGCTCCAGCGCCTCGATGGCGAAAGGCACCCAGCCGGCGCCGCTTTCGATCAGGCCGATCTTGAGCTTGGGGTGACGATCCAGCCGGCCCGAGACCATCCAGTTGCCCAGCGTCGCGGCATTGCCGATCGAGAACATGGTCGCCACCACCGACAGCGTCTGTTCGAAGGCGAAGCCGTCCCAGGTCAGCCGGTTGGGATCGATCGCGGCATTGAGGTGGAAGTTGAGCGGCGTTCCCGTCGCCTCGCACATTTCGAGGAACGGGGTCCAGTGATCGTCGAGGAAGCTCGGCGCGCCAACGAATTCGGGCGTATCGGGCAGGACGAAGCCCTTGAGTCCCTTGTCGATGCAGCGGCGGGCTTCTTCTTCCAGCGCCTTTTTGTCCCAGAACGGCAGGTGCGCCATCGGAAAGATGCGCTGGCCGCTTTCGTTCTGCCAGTCGGCGTTGAAGTCATTGAACAGGCGGATGATAGTGAGCGCCAGTTCGTTGTCGCCCAAAGTCATCAGCATGCCGGCCTGGGTGATGCCGGAATTCTGGTAGCAGATCTGCGCCCAGACCCCCATGTCGTCCATGGCTTTCAGCCGCGGGGCCAGTTCGTGACCGCCGCTATGGCTTTCCTCGAGCGTCGGAAAGGCAAGGCGGCCGAGCAGCTTGTTGTTGTCCTTGCGGATGACATTGCCGCCCAGCGTGCCGCAGTTGCGATCGCCGATGAACCAGCGGTCGACCCCGTCCACATCGCGCTTCACATAGGGCAGGCGGTCCTTCATTCCGGCCGGCGCGCGGTCGGTGAACAGTGTCGGCGGCTCGACGATGTGCGTGTCGGTATCGACAATCTTGATCCCGGCGAACAGCGGATCAATGCCGCCGGACTGGGTGGAATAGTCCACTTCGCGGATCACACCGCCGGGCAGGTAGCCCTCGGCAGACCAGTACTTCTTCGCGGAAGCGGCCATTTCCTTGGCGTCGGCTTCGGCCATTTCAGAACTCCTTCGGAAAAATTGAGATAGTCTCTTTTCGCAGCTAATTCGCGGCAATTCAATCTATCAGTCTTGCCGCGATGGGTAAGCGTCAGTTCATCCGCACCCAGGGCTGATGTACAGTTCCTCCGCCATCGACCATGATCGTCTGACCGGTGACGTAACCGGCCTTGTCCGACAGCAGGAAGGCGGCCATGCCGCCAATGTCTTCGGGCAGGCCCAGGCGCGGGGTAAGGCGGGTGTTTTCGGCCATGGCGACGAATGCGGGCGTCATCCCCGCCTGCCAGGCCTCGGGCCAGACCGAGCCGGGGCACAGGCAATTGGCGCGGATGCCCTGCTTGCCATAGGTCGTGGCGATCGAGCGGGCGAGACTGCCCAGAGCGGCCTTGGTGGCCGAATAGGCGAAAAGGCCCAGGTCACCCATCGATCCGGCAGTGGAGCCGAAGGTAACTATGGCGCCGCCGCCCCGTTCGAGCATCAGCGGAATGGCGTGCTTGCAGGCCAGCATCGGCCCGCGCAGATTCACTGCCATGACTTTGTCCCAATAGGCCGCGTCCATGGCCAGCAAGTCGCGGTCCTGGTCGATGCCGCCCATCAAGGCGGCGACATTGGCGAGCAGGTCGAGTCCGCCATATTCCTGTTTTGCACGAGCAACGAGACCGGCAATTTCGGCCTCGGACGAAAGGTCGGCGGGACAAGCGATGGCTTCGCCACCAGCCTCGCGGATACCGGCAACGATCAAATCCAGCCTGTCGCCCGGCAAGTCGCTGGCGACAACCTTTGCTCCTTCCGCCGCCAGTTCGCGCGCGGTTGCGCTGCCCAGGTTCCCGGCAGCGCCAGTCACCACTGCGATCTTGCCTTCAAGCAGCATATGCAGTCCTCCATTCGATGATTGGCAATCCAGAGCAGGGCTGGCCCTAGGCCGCAATCCCTTCCATCGCCTCGCTGGCTTCCAGCCAGGCCTCTTCGGCAAGCTCGATCTGCTTCGCGACATCGGCCCGTTGTTTCATCAGCTCGGTCATGGTCAGCCTGGCCAGGCCCGGCTGGGCCGATGAAGGGTCGAACATGGCCTGATCGATGGCGCTGCGCTGCGCCGTCAGCCGAATCAGTTCGGCCTCGGCGGCTTTTGCGGCCTTGCGCAGGCCCTGGCTCTTTTCGCGGGCCTCGGCTGCGGCCTTTCGCTGGTCCTTCTTGTTGACCACGGGCCTAGCCTCGCCGCCCTTGCCTGCGACGGGCTCCTTTGCCAGCACGAAAGCGATGTAGTCGTCGATCGAGCCGTCGAATTCCTTCGCGGTGCCGCCATCGACCAGCACCAGCCGGTCGGCCGTCATTTCCAGCATGTGCCGGTCGTGGCTGACCATCACCACCGCGCCCGAATAGGCGTTGAGCGCCTGGATGAGCGCTTCGCGGGCATCGACGTCGAGGTGGTTGGTCGGCTCGTCGAGGATCAGCATGTGCGGCGCGTCGCGGGTGATCAGCGCCAGTGCCAGCCGCGCGCGTTCGCCGCCCGACAGCTTGCCGACTTCGGTCGTCGCCTTGGGTCCGGAAAAGCCGAAGCGGCCAAGCTGCGCCCGCACCGCGCCGGGCGTAGCGCCTTTCATCAACACGCTCATGTGCTGCAGCGGGGTTTCGGCGCGGTCGAGTTCTTCCACCTGGTACTGGGTGAAATAGCCAACCCGCATCTTGCCGCTGGCGTTCATCGCTCCGTCCATTGGCTTCAGTTGCGCCGCCAGCAGCCGCGCCAGCGTGGTCTTGCCGTTGCCGTTTCGGCCGAGCAAGGCAATGCGGTCGTCGGGATCCAGCCGCAGGTTGAGGCGGCTGAGCACCGGCTGCCCGCCATAGCCGACCGAGGCGAGATCGAGCGTGATCAGCGGCGGGCGCAGTTCGTCCGGGTTGGGGAAATCGAAGCTGAGCGATGGATCGTCGATCAGTTCGGCAATCGGCTGGAGCCGGGCCAGCGCCTTGGCGCGCGACTGGGCCTGCTTGGCGGTGGAGGCGCGTGCGGAATTGCGGGCGACATAATCCTGCAGACGTTCGCGTTCGGCCTGCTGTCTGGCCCGGGCCGAGGCAATTTGCGCCTGGCGTTCGGCGCGCTGGCGTTCGAAGGCATCGTAGCCGCCGGGATAGAGTGTCAGCTTGCCGGCGCCCAGGTGCAGGATGTGATCGACCACGTTGTTGAGGAAATCGCGCTCGTGGCTGACCAGCAGGATGGTGGCCGGATAGCTCTTGAGGAAGTCCTCCAGCCAGAGCACCGCTTCGAGATCGAGGTGGTTGCTGGGCTCGTCGAGCAGCAGCAGGTCGGGCTGCGAGAACAGCAGCGCGGCCAGCGCGACGCGCATCCGCCAGCCGCCGGAGAAACTCTCCAGTTCGCGGTGCTGCGCCTCTTCGTCGAAGCCGAGGCCATCGAGGATGCGCGCGGCGCGGGCCGGGGCGGAGTGCGCCTCGATGGCGATCAGCCGCTCGTGGATATCGCCCAGCCGGTGCGGATCCTCGATCGTTTCGCTCTCCAGCATCAGCGCGGCGCGTTCGGTATCGGCGGCGAGCACGGTCTGGAACGGGGTGGCGCTGCCGCCCGGGGCTTCCTGGGCAATATAGCCCAGGCGGCTGCCGCGCGGCATGGCGACCGAACCGGTGTCGGGCTCCAGCATGCCGGCGATTACCCGGATCAGAGTCGACTTGCCCGCGCCGTTGCGCCCGATCAGCCCGATCCGCCCGCGCGGCGGCAGCTTGGCGGTTGCGCCATCGATGATCGTGCGCCCGCCAAGGCGAACCGTGATGTCGGTGAGGTTGAGCATGGGGCGCGCGTTTAGAGCATGAAAGGGGATTGTTGAAGCAGGCATTGCCGGCGCCGCCCGTGCAGGACCGATTGTACGCTTGCCGCGCGAAGGATCGCGGCTATTCCTGTTGCCAACAACCCATGGGAGAACCGGGCATGGCAGGTTTGCGGCGGACAATCGTTCCCGAACAGCATTTCCATAACGAAGAGATCGCGCCGGGCGTCACGTTCCGGCGGCTCTACCCTGGCGGCATGGCCGGTCCCAATCGCGAGTGCTACCTCGACACCCCCGGCGGCCAGCAATGGAGCGAATCCGTGATGCTGGGATCGGAAGGCCCGGACAAGATCATGTGCCTGCCCGACATCCGCCTGCCGCCCAACCAGATTCTGCCGATGCACTGGCACGATTGCTGGACTATCCTGATCATCGTCGAAGGCAATGTGCTGATCGGCGACTGGTATGCCGGGGATCAGGATGTCTTCGTCGCCGCGCCAGGCGTGGAATACGGCCCGATTCTGGCGGGTCCGAAGGGCTGCCGCCTGTTCGAATTGTTCGGCGACCTGGCGCTGGCCCCCGGCGGCTATGGCCCCGAATACCGCGACCACCCGACGTTGCAGGGCGGCACATTCGTGTTCAAGGAAAGGATTGCGCCGAACCTTGGCAACCAGGGCCACTCGACATTGCCGGTCGATGGCGTCGAGGGCCTGTGGAAGGACAGGCTGACGCCGGGAAGGTCCTGGGACCTGGGCGAAGCAGGCGATCCCGAGCGGGGCATCATGCGTGACACGCGGCTGGCTTCCGGCAAGAAGCTGGCCGCGCGCCAGACAGGCGATTGGTGGGCGGCCATGGTGCTCTCGGGCTCGGCGGAAGCGGCGGGGCGCACTTTGGTGCGCGACGATGTGCTGGTTGCCGCACCGGGCGCCGATCTGCCTGAAGTAGTGGCGGGCGCCAGCGGCGTGCAACTGCTCGAAATGGCGCGGACATCGCGCGGGATCGGCTAGGAGGGTCAAATGGACGTTACGGGCAAGAATGCCGTTGTAACCGGCGGCGGTAGCGGGATCGGCCGGGGCATTGCCCTGGTGCTGGCGCGGGCCGGGGCATCGGTGGGCGTTGCGGACATCATGCTCGATAATGCCCGGACAGTCGCCGCGGAAATTGTCGCGGCAGGCGGCAAGGCAGTGGCGCTGCCTTGCGATGTCACCGACCGGGCTTCGGTTGCGGCGATGAAGCAGGCCGCCAACGCGGCATTGGGCCCCATTTCGCTTCTCGTCGCCAATGCCGGAGTGACCATGTTCGAGCTGCTTGAGGACATGAGCGACGAGGAAGTCGACTGGGTGATCGACGTCAGCCTCTATGGCGTGGTCCACTGCGTGCAGGCCTTCCAGCAAGACATGATCGCGGCGGGCGAGGGCCACATTGTCGCCACGGCATCGACCGCCGGGCTGCTGGCGCCGTTTCACGACCGCCATACGCCCTATTGCGGAGCCAAGGCCGGGATCATCGGCTTCATGCTGGCCTTGCGGCGCGATCTCGAAAAGCATGGCGTCGGCGCCTCGGTATTATGCCCCGGCTATGTCGCCAGCTCCATCACCCAGTCGCACGCCTACCGGCCCGAAGCCTATGGCGGACCCAATGACCGGCAAGTGGTGCTGCCCCTGCAAGGAGACAACCATCCCGCTGCTCGCCCGGCGGAAGAAGCCGGCGAAATGGTGCTGAATGCGATCGGGCGGAACCGCGCGGTGATCACCACCGACGCGAACCTCTCGCAGGCGTTCGAGATGGGTATGGTCGAACTGGTGCGCGAGGCCTTTGCCGATGCGGCGGAATATGACAGGCTCAAGGGACACCGGGTTGGATAAGAGCCAGGCCTGCCAGGGTATCAGCCCGCGCGGACCGGTTTGACAACCCATTGGCACGTGCCTATATCGCGCCCTCGCTCGACGCTTCGAGCAAGGCGGGTCCATGCGCGGGGACTTGCCAGGGAAGGAAGCGATCCGGGTTTTCATCCGATGCAACAGGCTGCTGGCCCGGGTCCAAATCAGGATTCGTGCGCCAACGGCCTTTTCGCATTTGGCTGACGCCAGTTCCGCGCGTGGCATGTTTTTTTGAGCAGAAGAGGCACGATCTCTCCCATGGCAAGCAAAGCCAAGTCCGCTGCGGCGGCATCCAACGGCACTGTCCGCGCAGCGGCAAAGCGCCGCATCCGCAAGATCTTCGGCGACATTCACGAAGTGACGCAGATGCCGAACCTGATTCAGGTCCAGCGCGAAAGCTATGAGCAGTTCCTGCGCTCCAACCCGGCGACGGGCTATGTCTCGGGTCTGGAAAAGACACTGCGTTCGGTCTTCCCGATTCGCGATTTCGCCGGAACCGCCGAGCTCGACTTCGTGCACTACGAGCTCGAGGATCCCAAGTACGACACTACCGAATGCCGCCAGCGCGGCATCACCTATGCGGCGCCGATGAAAGTGACGCTGCGCCTGATCGTCTTCGAAGTCGATGCCGAGACCGACACGCGCTCCGTCCTCGATATCAAGGAGCAGGACGTCTACATGGGCGACATGCCGCTCATGACCGAGAACGGCACTTTCATCATCAATGGCACCGAGCGCGTGATCGTTTCGCAGATGCACCGTTCGCCGGGCGTGCTGTTCGATCACGACCGCGGCAAGACGCACTCTTCGGGCAAGTTCCTGTTCGCCGCCCGGGTCATCCCTTATCGCGGTTCGTGGCTCGATTTCGAATTCGACGCCAAGGACATCGTCAATGTCCGCATTGACCGCAAGCGCAAGCTGCCGGTTACCGCGCTGCTCTATGCGCTGGGCCTCGATAGCGAACAGATTCTCAACCATTTCTACGAGACCGTCACCTGGAAACGGGGCCAGGGCGGCTGGCGCGTGCCTTTCGTCGTCGATCAGTGGCGCGGCAGCAAGCCGACTTTCGACATTGTCGATGCCAAGTCTGGCGAAGTGATTTTCGCCGCCGGACAGAAGATTAGCCCGCGCGCCGCCAACAAGGCCGAGAAGGACGGGCTCAAGGAACTGCTGATTCCGACCGAGGAAATCATCGCCCGCTATTCGGCGGTCGATGTCATCGATGAATCCACCGGACGCATCTACATCGAAGCCGGCGACGAAGTGTCGCCCGACAATCTCGCGGTCCTCGACACGGCGGGAATCGATCAGATCGACTTGCTCGACATCGATCATGTCACCACCGGGCCGTGGATTCGCAACACGCTGAAGGCGGACAAGGCCGAGAACCGCGAAATGGGCCTGGAAGCCATCTACAAGGTGATGCGCCCGGGCGAGCCGCCGACCAAGGAAACTGCCGAGGCGCTGTTCGAAGGCCTGTTCTTCGATGGCGACCGCTACGATCTTTCGGCGGTCGGCCGGGTCAAGCTCAACATGCGCCTCGCGCTCGACGCCGAGGACACTGTCACTACCCTGCGCACCGAGGACATCCTCGCCGTGGTCAAGGAACTGGTGAACCTCAAGGACGGCAAGGGCGAAGTCGACGATATCGACAATCTCGGCAACCGCCGCGTGCGTTCGGTGGGCGAACTGCTGGAAAACCAGTACCGCGTCGGCCTGCTGCGCATGGACCGCGCGGTCAAGGAGCGGATGAGTTCGGTCGATGTGTCGACTGTCATGCCCAACGATCTGATCAATGCGAAGCCGGCGGTGGCCGCGGTGCGCGAATTCTTCGGAAGCTCGCAGCTCTCTCAGTTCATGGATCAGACCAACCCGCTCAGCGAAGTCACCCACAAGCGCCGCGTCTCGGCGCTCGGGCCGGGCGGTCTCACGCGCGAGCGCGCGGGCTTCGAAGTGCGCGACGTGCACCCGACGCATTATGGCCGCATCTGCCCGATTGAAACGCCCGAAGGGCCGAACATCGGCCTGATCAACTCGCTTTCGACGTTCGCGCGGGTCAACAAGTACGGCTTCATCGAAACCCCCTATCGCAAGGTGATCGACGGCAAGGTGACCGGCGAGGTCACCTATCTTTCGGCGATGGAAGAGCAGAAGCACACGGTTGCCCAGGCCTCGGCCGAAACCGACAAGGACGGCCATTTCGTCGAGGAGCTGGTCTCGGCGCGCGAAGCGGGCGAATTCGTCATGGCGCCGCGCGATCACGTCACGCTGATGGACGTCAGCCCCAAGCAGCTGGTTTCGGTCGCTGCCTCGCTGATTCCCTTCCTCGAAAACGACGACGCCAACCGCGCGCTGATGGGCTCTAACATGCAGCGCCAGGCCGTGCCTCTGGTCAAGGCCGAGGCGCCATTTGTCGGTACCGGCATGGAAGAGACCGTTGCTCGCGATTCGGGTGCGGCGATTGCCGCTTTGCGCGGCGGCATTATCGACCAGGTCGATGCCGCGCGCATCGTCATTCGCGCCTCGGGAGACATCGAGGCCGGCCAGTCGGGCGTCGATATCTACACGCTGCAGAAATTCCAGCGTTCGAACCAGAACACCTGCATCAACCAGCGCCCGCTGGTGAAGGTTGGCGACCGGGTCGAGGCCGGCGACATCATCGCCGATGGCCCGTCGACCGAGCTGGGCGAACTGGCGCTGGGCCGCAACAGCCTCGTCGCCTTCATGCCGTGGAATGGCTACAACTACGAGGACTCGATCCTTATTTCCGAGCGGATCGTCAAGGACGACGTCTTCACCTCGATCCATATCGAGGAATTCGAAGTCATGGCCCGCGACACCAAGCTCGGGCCGGAAGACATCACCCGCGACATTCCCAACGTCGGCGAGGAAGCCCTGCGCAACCTCGACGAGGCCGGGATCATCTACATCGGCGCCGAAGTCCATCCTGGCGACATCCTGTGCGGCAAGATCACGCCCAAGGGCGAAAGCCCGATGACGCCGGAAGAAAAGCTGCTGCGCGCGATCTTCGGCGAAAAGGCCTCCGACGTGCGCGACACTTCGCTGCGGCTGCCGCCGGGCGTTGCCGGCACGGTCGTCGAAGTGCGGGTGTTCAACCGCCACGGCATCGAAATCGACGACCGCACCAAGGCGATCCAGAACGAGGAAATCGAACGCCTCGCCAAGGACCGCGAGGACGAACGCGGCATTCTGAACCGCGCGACCTATAATCGGCTGCGCGAAATGCTGGTCGGCCAGGTCGCCGCTGCCGCGCCCAAGGGCTTCAAGAAGGGCTCGGAGATCACTCTGGACGAGCTCGAGGAAGTCGAGAAGCACGAATGGTGGAAGTTCGCCGTCGCCGACGACAAGGTCCAGGGCCAGCTTGAAGCAGTCAAGGCGCAGTACGACCAGACCGTCAAGGCGATTCAGGAGAAGTTCGAGGACCGCAAGGAAAAACTCGAACGCGGCGACGAGCTCGCCCCGGGCGTGCTCAAGATGGTCAAGGTTTTCGTTGCGGTGAAGCGCAAGCTGCAGCCGGGCGACAAGATGGCCGGCCGCCACGGCAACAAGGGTGTCATTTCGCGCATCCTGCCGATGGAAGATATGCCCTTCCTGGCAGACGGCACGCCGGTCGACATCGTGCTCAACCCGCTCGGCGTGCCGAGCCGGATGAACGTCGGCCAGATCTTCGAGACGCACCTCGGCTGGGCCGCGCGCGGCCTTGGCCAGCAGATCGCCGCCGCGCTCGACGACTGGCGCCACGCCAATCCCGATCCGCAAGCGGCTGCGCCGCCCGCGGCCGTGGTCGAGAAGCTCAAGGACATCTATGGCGAGTCCTATCACGCCCAGATCGAGAGCCGCTCGGACGCCGAAATCGTCGATATGGCCGAATTGCTGCGCAACGGCGTGCCGATGGGCACGCCGGTGTTCGACGGGGCCAAGGAAGCCGATGTCTCGGCCATGCTGGAAAAGGCCGGGCTCGATACCTCGGGCCAGGTCACGCTCTATGACGGGCGCACCGGCGACGCCTTCGACCGCAAGGTGACCGTGGGCTACATCTACATGCTCAAGCTCCACCACCTGGTCGATGACAAGATCCACGCGCGTTCAATCGGGCCCTACTCGCTGGTCACCCAGCAGCCGCTGGGCGGCAAGGCGCAGTTCGGCGGGCAGCGCTTCGGCGAAATGGAGGTCTGGGCGCTCCAGGCCTATGGTGCTGCCTATACCTTGCAGGAAATGCTGACGGTGAAGTCCGACGACGTGGTCGGCCGCACCAAGGTCTATGAAGCGATCGTCAAGGGCGACGATACCTTCGAGGCCGGTATCCCTGAGAGCTTCAACGTGCTCGTCAAGGAAATGCGCAGCCTTGGGCTCAACGTCGAACTGTCCTCGCTCACCGACGAGTCGGACGAGGACGGCGACTGGGCGCAGGCGGCGGAGTAATAAACCTCCCCCTCCCCTTCAGGGGAGGGGGTCGGGGGGTGGGGGCTGTCCCTTGCACGCAGCGTCGCGGGTAACGGACAACCCCCACCCCAACCCCTCCCCTGAAGGGGAGGGGCTAAGGAAGGCGAAGAAAATGAACGACCTGACCAAATTCACCAACCAGATGGCGAAGCCCGAAACCTTCGACCAGATCCAGATCGGCATCGCCAGCCCCGAGCGCATCCGCTCGTGGTCCTTCGGCGAGATCAAGAAGCCCGAGACGATCAACTACCGCACCTTCAAGCCCGAGCGCGACGGCCTGTTCTGCGCCCGCATCTTCGGGCCGGTGAAGGACTACGAGTGCCTGTGCGGCAAGTACAAGCGGATGAAGTACAAGGGCGTCGTCTGCGAAAAGTGCGGCGTCGAAGTGACCGTGACCAAGGTCCGCCGCGAGCGCATGGGTCACATCGAGCTGGCAGCTCCCGTGGCGCACATCTGGTTCCTCAAGTCGCTGCCTTCGCGCATCGGCCTGCTGCTCGACATGCAGCTCAAGCAACTTGAGCGCGTGCTTTACTTCGAGAGCTACATCGTCACCGAACCCGGCCTGACCCCGCTCGAGAAGTTCCAGCTGCTTACCGAGGATGAGCTGCTCGACGCGCAGGATGAATATGGCGAGGACGCCTTCTCGGCCGGCATCGGCGCGGAAGCTGTCAAGCACATGCTGATGAGCCTCGACCTCGAGCAGGAAAAGGTCGATCTGCTCGAAGAGCTCGCCACCACCAAGAGCGAGCTCAAGCCCAAGAAGATCATCAAGCGCCTCAAGGTCGTCGAAAGCTTCATCGAATCGGGCAACCGCCCCGAATGGATGATCCTCGACGTGGTCCCGGTCATTCCGCCCGAACTGCGCCCGCTGGTGCCGCTCGACGGTGGCCGTTTCGCGACCTCGGACCTCAACGACCTCTACCGCCGCGTGATCAACCGCAACAACCGCTTGAAGCGGCTGATCGAGCTGCGCGCGCCGGACATTATCGTTCGCAACGAAAAGCGCATGCTGCAGGAAGCGGTCGATGCGCTGTTCGACAACGGCCGCCGCGGCCGCGTCATCACCGGCGCCAACAAGCGTCCGCTCAAGTCGCTGTCCGACATGCTCAAGGGCAAGCAGGGCCGCTTCCGCCAGAACCTGCTCGGCAAGCGCGTCGACTATTCGGGCCGTTCGGTGATCGTGACGGGTCCGGAACTCAAGCTGCACCAGTGCGGCCTGCCCAAGAAGATGGCGCTCGAACTGTTCAAGCCGTTCATTTACGCCCGACTCGACGCCAAGGGCCTGTCGATGACGCTCAAACAGGCCAAGAAGTGGGTCGAGAAGGAGCGCAAGGAAGTCTGGGACATCCTCGACGAAGTGATCCGCGAGCACCCGGTGCTGCTCAACCGCGCGCCGACGCTGCACCGTCTGGGCATCCAGGCCTTCGAGCCGGTGCTGATCGAAGGCAAGGCGATCCAGCTGCACCCGCTGGTCTGCTCGGCCTTCAATGCCGACTTCGACGGCGACCAGATGGCCGTCCATGTGCCGCTCAGCCTCGAAGCCCAGCTCGAAGCCCGCGTGCTGATGATGTCGACCAACAACATCCTCTCGCCCGCCAACGGCAAGCCGATCATCGTGCCCTCGCAGGACATGGTGCTGGGGCTCTATTACCTGTCGATGGACCGCGAAGGCGAGCCGGGCGAAGGCATGATCCTGTCCGATATGGCCGAAGTGCACCAGGCGCTCGATAGCGGGGCAGTCACGCTCCACTCCAAGATCGTCAGCCGCGTGCCGCAGACCGACGAACAGGGCAACGAATACATCAAGCGGTTCGAGACGACACCGGGCCGCATGCTGATCGGCGAATGCCTGCCCAAGAGCCACAGGGTGCCGTTCGACGTGGTCAATCGCCTGCTCACCAAGAAGGAAATCGGCGACGTTATCGATCAGGTCTATCGCCACACCGGCCAGAAGGACACGGTGCTGTTCGCCGACGCGATCATGGCGCTGGGTTTCCGTCACGCGTTCAAGGCGGGAATTTCGTTCGGCAAGGACGACATGATCATTCCCGATTCGAAAGTCGGGCTGGTCGATGAGACCAAGGCGCTGGTTGCCGATTACGAGCAGCAATACCAGGACGGCCTGATCACCCAGCAGGAAAAGTACAACAAGGTGATCGACGCCTGGAGCCGCTGCGGCGATCAGGTGGCCAACGCCATGATGGATGAGATCAAGGCGACGCCCAAGGACGAGAACGGCCGGACGAAGCCGATCAACTCGATCTACATGATGAGCCACTCGGGCGCGCGCGGTTCGCCGACGCAGATGAAGCAGCTCGCCGGCATGCGCGGCCTGATGGCCAAGCCTTCGGGCGAGATCATCGAGACGCCGATCATCTCGAACTTCAAGGAAGGCCTGACCGTCCTTGAATACTTCAATTCGACTCACGGCGCCCGCAAGGGCTTGGCCGATACCGCGCTCAAGACCGCGAACTCGGGCTACCTGACTCGCCGCCTGGTCGACGTGTCGCAGGACTGCGTCGTCGTCGTCGAGGACTGCGGCACCGAGCGCGCGCTAGAAATGCGCGCCATTGTCCAGGGCGGTTCGGTGATTGCCTCGCTTGGCGAGCGCATTCTCGGCCGCACGCTGGCCGAAGACATCGCCGACAAGGAAGGCAATGTCATCGTGCCCAACGGCACACTGCTCGACGAAGCAGCGGTGGCCGGCATCGAGGAGGCTGGCGTTCAGGCCGCGCGCATCCGTTCGCCTCTCATTTGCGAGGCCGAACAGGGCGTTTGCGCCACCTGCTATGGCCGTGACCTTGCTCGCGGCACGCCGGTCAACATCGGCGAGGCCGTGGGCGTCATCGCCGCCCAGTCGATCGGCGAGCCGGGAACCCAGCTGACCATGCGCACCTTCCACATCGGCGGTGCGGCGCAGGTCAACGAGCAGTCCCACCTCGAATCGATCTGCGACGGCACGGTCCAGTACCGCGACATCCCGACCATCACCGACAAGCGCGGCCGCAGTCTGTCGCTTGCCCGTAATGGCGAGATCGTGGTGATCGATACCGACGGGCGCGAGCGGGCAATCCACAAAGTGCCCTATGGCACCAACCTGCTCCACAAGGATGGCGCAAAGGTCAAGGAAGGCGAACGCCTGGCCGAATGGGATCCGTTCACCCTGCCGATCATCACCGAAACCTCGGGCGTGGTGAAGTTCCAGGACCTGATCGAAAGCCGCACCATGGAAGAGCGGGCCGACGAAGCAACGGGCATCACCCAGCGGGTCGTTACCGAAAACCGCTCGACCGGCCGCTCCAAGAAGGACGACCTGCGCCCGCGCCTGACTTTGCTCGACGAGGATTCGGGTGAGGCCGCGCGCTACATGCTGGCGCCGGGCACGACGCTGTCGGTCGATGACGGTCAGGCGGTCGAGGCCGGCGACGTGCTGGCCCGCGCCAGCCGCGAAGCCGCCAAGACCCGCGACATCACCGGCGGTTTGCCGCGCGTCGCCGAGCTGTTCGAGGCGCGCAAGCCCAAGGACAACTCGATCATCGCCAAGACCTCAGGGCGGATCGAATTCGTCCGCGACTACAAGGCCAAGCGCAAGATCGCGATCGTGCCCGAGGAAGGCGATCCGGTGGAATACCTGATCCCCAAGTCCAAGGTGATCGATGTCCAGGAAGGCGACTGGGTCAAAAAGGGCGACAACCTGATTTCCGGCTCACCCGATCCACACGACATCCTCGAAGTCATGGGCGTCGAGGCGCTGGCGGAATTCCTGGTGGCCGAAATCCAGGAAGTCTATCGCTTGCAGGGCGTGAAGATCAACGACAAGCACATCGAAGTGATCGTTCGCCAGATGCTGCAGAAGGTCGAAATCACCGATGGCGGCGATACCACGCTGCTCGCCGGCGAACAGCTCGACCGCGAGGAAATGGACGAGATCAACGCCAAGCTGACGGCCGGTCAGAAGCCGGCCGAAGGCAATCCGGTGCTGCTCGGCATCACCAAGGCCTCGCTGCAGACGCGTTCGTTCATCTCGGCGGCGTCGTTCCAGGAGACCACCCGGGTGCTCACCCAGGCGGCGGTCGAGGGCAAGCGCGACAGCCTGATCGGGCTCAAGGAGAACGTCATCGTCGGCCGCCTGATCCCGGCGGGCACGGGCGCGGGCATGAACCGCCTGCGTGTCGCCGCCTCCAGCCGCGATGCCGCGCTGCGCGCGCAGTATCGCAAGCTGCAGGAAGCGCTGGCTGTTCCGGAGGAAGAAGCGGCCGAATAGCGGCGTTTTCCCCATGATACAGAGAGGCCTCGCCGGAGCGATCCGGCGGGGCTTTTCTTTGTCGCCGGAAGCGATAGTCTCCACTGCATGACGACGCTTTTTCTACGCCCGCTGGCGGCGGCACTCCTGATCGCAGCTTCGGTCCCGACGGTCACCGCAAGCACCCCGCAAATGGCCAAGGCTGGTGCGTCGGCGCCCACTCGCATCGTCAATGCCGCCGCTGGACGCAAACTGCGGGCCAACAAGGGCCTCACTCTGCAATGGATCGACTGGAACCGGCGTGGTACGGCGCGGGTTACAGTGGTGGACGGGGTCTGGACCTTGCGCGGCGAGCAGGCGGAGCGTGGCGGACCCGGCAGGCTCCGGCTCGATGGACAAGTCACCGAAGTCGGCCGCGACTATTTCCTGTTCGATGGCACAGTGACGATTTCGGATACGCCCGATCGTGGCAGGCAATGCGAAAAGCACGATCTGTGGCGCTTCGCGATTACTCAGAACCGCCGATACTGGCGCATCCGTACCTTCGAATGGTGCGATGAGCTGACCGACTATATCGACATCTACTTTTGAAGTAAGGCCGTCCCGTCAGGCGCCGTGGCGGATCACCATGGTGTCTTCACGCATTTCCACATTGCCGAGCTGGCGAATCATCGATTGGCCGAGCAAGTTGGTTTGCAGCCCTTCGATCACCACCGCATCAACATTGCGAAACTCGTGATCGGCGATCATGAGCTGGTCGATCGTGACATGCTGGCCCATGCCGACGCCCGATGCCGTCTGAGTGATGGCTTCGAAACTGGTCTTGTCGAATTTGACGCCGAGATCTTCCGCTTCCTCGAGCGTCAGCGCCACGATGTCGGCGCCGGTATCGATCAGAAAGCGCGCATCGCGGCCGTTGGCCTGTGCCGTCAGGAAGAAGCGCCCTGATCCATCGCGGCGGATTGTGGTCTCATCTCCGCTGGTTTCCATCGATTTCTCGGGTCCGGCGCCAGTGGTGACGACATGCGTGCTGCCATCCTCGCCGGCGGAATCGAACCAGGCGCCCACGACCTGCGCCGTGCCAAACAGTGTGGCGACAACGAATAGCGAAAAGAAAAGAAAGCGGTACATGTTCGCGTGCATAGCATTCAGGGGTTACCGCTTCGCAAACGGGATCAGGCAGCCTTTCCGTGCAGCGAATCCATCGAAACCTGACTGCCCGCCTCAATCTCAGCCGCCTTTTCCTCGACCAGCCGGACGATATGCCCGATCATGTCCGCATCCTGCACGTGATGATCGGTCAGCCCGCGCAGATAGACCATGTGCTTGCCATTGCCGCCGCCGGTCACGCCGATATCGGTTTCGCGCGCCTCGCCGGGGCCGTTGACCACACAGCCCAGCACCGACAGGCTCATTGGCGTCTTGATGTGCTGCAAGGCGTCCTCCAGCGCCTGGACCGTGCGGATGACATCGAATCCCTGCCGCGCGCAGCTGGGGCAGGAAACGACGCGCACGCCGCGCGTGCGCAGGCCCAACGACTTGAGAATCTCGTAGCCGACGCGCACTTCCTCTTCCGGCTCGGCGGAAAGCGAAACGCGGATGGTGTCGCCAATCCCGGCCCAGAGCAGGTTGCCGATGCCGATCGAGCTCTTGACCGTGCCGCCGATCAGGCCACCGGCTTCGGTAATCCCCAGGTGCAGCGGGCAATCGACCGCTTCGGCCAGCCCCATATAGGCAGCGACGGCAAGGAACACATCGCTGGCCTTCACAGCCACCTTGTATTCGTGGAAGTCGTGATCCTGCAGCAGTTTGATGTGATCGAGCGCCGATTCGACCAAAGCCTCGGGGCAAGGTTCGCCGTATTTCTCAAGCAAGTCCTTCTCGAGGCTGCCGGCATTGACGCCGATGCGAATGGCGCAGCCATTCGCCTTGGCGGCGCGCACTACTTCGGCGACGCGTTCGCTGGAGCCGATATTGCCTGGATTGATCCGCAGGCAGGCTGCCCCCGCATCGGCAGCTTCCAACGCGCGCTTGTAGTGGAAATGGATGTCGGCGATCAGCGGCACCCGCGCGGCGCGGGCAATCTGGCGGAAAGCCGCGGTCGAAGCCTCATCGGGGCAGGAAACCCGGATGAGATCGGCGCCGGCTTCCTCGCAGCGGCGGATCTGGTCGATCGTCGCAACGGCATCGCTGGTTGCGGTATTGGTCATGGTCTGCACCGTGATCGGCGCATCGCCGCCAACGGGCACGCTGCCGACCATGATCTGGCGGCTCTGACGGCGCGCGATATCGCGCCAGGGTCTGACAGAGGACATGCCGCGCCCTATAGGCCCTGTGCCCCGCGAACGGAAGCCTATAGCATCCGGGCGAAGACGAACTCCTTGTCGATGTGGTTGCCGACGCGAAAGGTCGTGTCCGCCACTTTGGCGAAGCCGTAACGTGCATAGAACCGCTGTGCGCCGAAATTTTCGCTGAAAACCGAAAGCTGTATTTCGTCCGCTCCGTGCTTTCGCGCTTCGTCGAAAGCCCATTCCATCAACAAGGCGCCAATACCCCGGCCGGTCAGCGCAGGATCGGTGTAAAGTTGTTTGAGTTCAATGGCGCGCTGGCCCCGGGCGTGTTCCGGCCAGCCGCAATCGAGCGAGAGCTTGCACCAGGCGGTAAGTTTGCCGTCCGTTTCGGCGAGACAACAGACAATCCCGTCCCGCGCCATCTCGGCGGCAATGGCACTCTCGGAATAGACCTGATCGAGAAAGGCGGAGAGGTCTTCGGGCGCATAGATGTGGCCGAATTTGGCAACGAAGCTGTCACGACCCAAACGGGCAAGCGCAGCGGTATCGTCAGACGTCGCGAGGCGCAGGTTATCCGGTCCCATTTCAGCCAAATCAGTCGCTCCTGGCGAACTTGTCCGCCTTGCGCTTGCCCATGCGCATGCCTGATTCGAGCCGGGCGCGCAGCTGAGTGTAGAAGGCTTCGAGGAACGCCCGCTGGTCGCCGTGTCCCGGAGTCCAGCCAATCTTGGTGCAGATTGCCTCATAGACCGGCTTGATCGCGTCGGGCCGGTTTTCGCGCAGCACGCGTTCGAGCACTTGCAGCTCGTACTCGCCGTAAACCGATAGTTCCGCCTCGCCGAAGCGATAAGCGCTCTGGGCTTCGGCCTGGGTTGCGGCCGCCGCACCCTCACCGGTCATTACCGCTTCCAGCTTGTGTTTGGGCGCTTCGACCACCCAGCTCCCGGCAATCAGGTCGCCCGCCCGCAGCCGGTCCTTGTTGAAGAACGGGAAGAAGGCGAAAATCAGGAACCAGGCGGTTGCAGCCAGCCCCGCTGCGCCCATGTCCCCGCCGCCCGCGCTGGCGGACATCAGGAAGACGAGCGGCAGGAACAGCTCGATATCGCGCAGCAGGTTGCGTGCGATGACCATTTCGGCGCTCAGCCGGCCGCCGTCGCGCGCGGCGATGCGGATGCCGGTGATGCGTTTGCCCGGCGTCGCCCCGCGCGGGCCGAGTTCGAAAAACAGGAAATAGGCGTTTCGCAGCAGGAACATCGCCGCCATGTAGATAATCACAAGGAATTCCATGGCGTGCGAAGCGGCGTTGTTTTCGCCGAAGCCGCTGACCAGGTTCTGCAGGCCCCCGGCTACCGCGGCGAGAATCAGGGTAGTGCCGACAATCGTCAGCACGATGAATGTCAGATCGAGCAGCAAGGCGCCGAAGCGCGTGCCCCGGCTCGCCAGGACCAGCGGCAGCGTAATGCCTTCGGGCGTCACCATGGTGCGCTCGCGATTGTTGCGGAGCAGCCGCGCAGTGGCAGTCGGCGTGTTCACTCGGCGATTGCTCCCGATGGCCGGCGGCGGAAGGCGAAGAAATAGGCGCACCAGAAGGCCAGCATGAAGCCCCCGATTGTCAGCCGGGCTGACGTGTCGTTCACCAGCTGGCGGGCAAAACCTTCGAGAATGGCCGCCACCACTAGCATCAGCACGACGCCCGCCATCACCTGCGAGGCGCGGCGGCCGGCTTCGGCGGCGGATTGCAGCACCGACTTTTCGCCGGGAAAGGCCATCGACCGGCCGATGTGCAGTCCCGCCGCACCGGCAAGCAGGATGGCGAACAGCTCGGTCGTGCCGTGCACAGCCAGCCAGCCGACGAAATCGAGCGTCAGCCCCTGGCCGTGGTAGAGCCAGAGCATGGCGCCCAGCGTCCCCATATTCTGCACCAGCAGCATCAGCGAGGGGATGCCGAAAGCAAAGCCCAGGGCGAAGGCGAGGATCGACACCTGGGCATTGTTGCTGAACAGGTATGCGGCGAATTGCGACAGGCCGTCCTGGTCCTGATTGCCGAACAGGGAATCGTGAAGGACTTCCCGGCTGGCGCCGGGCACACGGGTGTCGGCGAACTGGCCGGGCACCAGCGAATAGTACCAGGACTGGTCGCTGGCGACGAGCAGCCAACCGACTACCGCACCGGCAACCATGACGGCCAGCGCCACCAGCAGATCGGGCCAGATCCCGCGTACGCTCGCGCTCCAGCCGCCGCCCAGAAAGCGCCGCAACCATGTCCACAGCGAAACGCGCGGGCCATAGACCAGGAACCAAGCGCGCTGGACCAGAGCTTCCAGATAGCGCAGCGTCGCCGCATCGAGCGAGGTTTCGCGCGCGATCGACAGGCTGGAGGCGACCGTGCGGTAGAGCACGGGCAAGGCCTGCACGTCCTCGTCCGACAACTTGCGAAGCTGCCCGCGCTCCATGCGCGAGACAATGGCCTCAAGGCGCTTCCAGTCGGCCTCGCGTTCGTTGCGGAACCGGTCCGAGCGCAGCGCCGCGGCTTCGATGGCGGTAAGCTGGCTCATCCGATCGCTCCGCTGCGTTTGACCGAGAGATAGGCGTCGATCAGCCGGGTGCCGATCATGTTGTAGGGCGCTTCGACCACATCGACGCCCAGCTGCTGCAGCCGCCGCGTCACCAGCGCGCGCTGGCGCAGCAGCGAATCGGCGGTCACCGACATGGCCATGGCCTGCATGTCGTCGGGTTCGGCCGTGGCGATCGAGGCCAGTTCCTCGTCCTCCATGGTGACGAACAGCACGACGTGTTTCGACACCAGCCGGCCGATGCTCTCGATCATCAGCTCGGCGCTGGTGGGGTCAGTGAAATCGCTGAAGATGACGACCAGCGAGCGGCGCTGCAGCCGGCTGGCGAGAGTCGCCAGGGCCAGAGTGAAATTGGGCTCCTGCGCATGATAGTCGATCCCCGCGGCGGCAGTCTGCAGGCGGTGGAAATCGCGGTTGTCGGAAACGAAAGGTGTCATCACTTCGGGCCTTGCGGCAAAACCGAACAGCGAAACCCGGTCGCCGCTTTTGAGTGCGACATAGGAGGTCAGCAGCGCCGCCGACACGGCCCGGTCGATCCGGGCGATCCCGGCCACCGGCTCGCACATGGTCTGACCGCAATCGAAGGCGAAGACGATCTGGTTGTTGCGCTCGGTCTCGTTCTCCTTGGCGAAGAGATGGACATGGCGGGCCGAGCTCTTCCAGTCGATACGGCGGCGATCCATGCCGGCCTGGTATTCGGTCAGCGCCTCGAACTGGGTGCCTTCGCCGCGGATTCGCCGGGTGATGAGGCCGATCTGCGCATCGCGCATGAAATGCTGGAGTGCGGGCGAGCGCACTTCGGAAATGTTGGGCCAGACGCGCACCGGCACATCTTCCTTGCGGCGGAGCATCCGTGCGCCCAGCCCCAGCGGGCCGGTCCAGCGCAGCCACAGCCGGTCAATGGTTCCGGTGCCCCGGCGCGAGGGAGTGAAGGGGATCGACGCTATCCAGCCGCCATGCTCGCGCGGGAGCAGGCCTGCCATTGCCCGGCCACCAGGAAACAGCCTGACATCGCCGGATAGCGCGCAATCGACCGAGGCGCGCATGCCGCCGCTGAAGCCGGCGAACAGCTGCAAGGTCTGGTCGGCGCCCACTTCGACATCGGGGGGCGCGGACAGGCGAACGTCGCTGGCGCTTCCCGCCAGCAGCGCATCGGCAAAGACCAGCACCAGCAAGGCCCCTCCCAGCGCCGGCGCCACGATCCAGGCGCCCGGCGCTACCGCCGCGATCACCAGCGCCACCGGCGCCGCCAGCGCCACCAGCAGCGCCGCGCGCACGGTCGGGACAATGGCGGGGAAGGCGGCCATGCCTAGCGCGGCGCCTCGGTCTGTTCGACCATTTCGGCCACCAGCGCCTCCACCTGCTTGCCTTCGATTTCCGCCGCCGGGCTGAGCAACAGGCGGTGGCGCAGAACCGAGGTGGACAGTGCCTTGACATCGTCGGGCACGACATAGTCGCGCCCTTCCAGCGCGGCGCGCGCCCGCGCGGCATTGGCCAGCAGCACGGCGGCGCGCGGACTGGCCCCGCAAGACAGGTCGGCGCTCTCGCGCGTCGCGCGGATCAGCCGCACGACATAGTCGACCACGCTTTCCGCCATGGTCACGCTCTTGACTGCCTGCGCGGCGAGATTGAGCCGGGCCGGGTTGGTGACGGCGCTGATGCCCATATCGGCCGGGCGCGTCGGCCCGCTCTTCTCGCCGAAACGCATGACGATGCGGGTCTCTTCCTCGATGCTGGGGTAGGAGACCAGCAGCTTGAACAGGAAGCGGTCGAGCTGGGCTTCGGGCAGGGGATAGACGCCCTGGCTTTCGATCGGGTTCTGCGTCGCCACCACCATGAAATGCTCGGCCAGCGCATAGGTCTCGCCGTCCAGCGTCACCCGGCGCTCCTGCATGGCCTCGAGCAGCGCGGCCTGGGTCTTGGGCGGGGTGCGGTTGATTTCGTCGGCGAGCAGCAGGTCGCAGAAGATCGGCCCGCGGGTCAGAGTGAACTGGCTGGTCTGGAAGTTGAACAGATTGGACCCCAGAATGTCGCCCGGCAGCAAGTCCGGGGTGAACTGGATGCGTCCGAAGTCCAACCCGATGCTGGCGGCGAAACACTGCGCCAGAAAGGTCTTGGCAGTGCCCGGCGGCCCTTCGAGCAGCACGTGGCCCTGGGCAACCAGCGCGATCAGCAGGTGATCGACGATGTCGGTCTGGCCGACCACGGCCTTGGCGATCTCGCCACGGATCGCGCCGGCCATCTGGCCGACTTCGGCCAGACTCATTGAGGGCGGGCTCATCGATGGGGCTTCACTCATCGCTTCAGGGTCCTTTCGAGCGAATGGAGATCTTTCGCGGCCTTGAGCATATCATAGGGGCCACGCGCCGCGCGCAGCCGCGCGGCGATTACGGAAAAGGGCGGGGCATCGCCGCGGCGGCTGGCGAGCGCACGGTCTATGGCCGCCTCGGTGGCTTCGGCATCGGCCATGCGCGGCAGGGCCAGCGCCCTGGCGTGCCGTTCGCGGGCATGTTCGGCATAGGGGCCGGCGATCAGGTGCAGGCGGCGGGTGCGGCGGATCAGCGCCGCGGCGTTAGAAACCAGCGCCCGCTTGCCGAATGCAATGGAGGGGCCGGCGCGGCGCGGCGGGCCGAAACGCAGGAAAGCGCGCCATCCCGCCGCCAGCGCGGCAATCAGCAGGCACAGCGTCGCCGCCAGGAACGGAGGCTGGAACGCCAGAGTCAGCAGATTGGCCGTGCGCCCGTGTCCGTTGAGCGTCAGGTCGAAAGTGACTTTGCTGCCGGCGCCCTTGCCAAGCGCGGTTAACAATTTGTCCGCAAGCCGCGCGTTCCCGGGCTTCGCCATGCCGTAATTGTTGAGCAAATCGGGCTCGAAGACGACGACCAGCGGATAGAGATCTTCATCGTCCTGATCGCCCAGCTCGCCCGAGAGGCGCATGTCTTCCAACCTGGGATAGACACCGTCGTCGCGAATGAGGGCGGCGAGGATGCGCCCGCCGGGCTGGCTTTCGACCAACGGAATCAGCGTGTCGCCGGTGCCGGCCAAGACCTGTGTCGAATCGGGCAAATCGCCTTCCACGCCGTCTGCATGCCAGCCTGCCCTGGTGCCATTGCCCTCCTGCCGGATGTTGACGCCGACATCGTCGAGAAACCCCCGCCAGCTTGGCGTATCGGCCTTGCCCAGCATGACCCAGCCTGGCTTGGCGCCCTTCATCCGGGCGGGAATGGGAATGGAGCGCCATTTCGGCGAAATGATCAGGGTCGGGCCCTGATAACGGCGCTTTTGTACCAGGTCTTCCAGCTCGCTGCCTTCGCTGTCGTGTTCGGGTGTCAGTACCAGCAGGCCTGGCTTGTTCAGCATGCCTTCATTCTGGGCCTGTTGGACAGAATAGCCGCGCCGTTCGAGATAGCCCGCCAGCGCGGCATAGCCATTGAGGCCCTTGCCACTGGCATGGCCGCCGCCGTCGTTGGTGTTGCCGCCGGTCATGCCAGTGCCGATCATCCACAGCAGGGCGACGAAGACCAGCCCGCCGAACAGGACCAGAGCCAGCACCGCGCGCGGATTGAAGGGGCTGGCGCCGTTGTCGTTCATGCGGCCTGCCTTGTATCGGCGAAACGTTCGAGGGCAAAGCTGGCATAGGCTTCGCGCGCCGCGTGCCAATCGCTGGCGTCGAGATCGCGCAAGGCGAAGACCGAGCGCTCGACGCGCGTGGCAATGGCGCCGAATGCGCGTTGCGCACCATCCGAAAGCATGGGCATCAGCGCGATCTCGCGTGCCGTGCTGGCCGGCATCAGCCATTCCGGCCGCGCATCGGCGATGTGGCGAACGCTGCGCTTGAGCAGTAAATGCACGGCCTCGCCGAACTTGCCTGCGGCCGCCAGCCGGTCGGCATCCTCAAGCAGGGCAATCGCTTCTTCGCGGCCGGGAACCCATTCGGGTTCTTCCTCTGCCTTGGGTTTTTTGGGGCCCATGATCAGCGGCTCGACCAGCCGCCAGATAATGAACAGCACAAACAGAGCAGCCAAGCCGATCAGAATCCATTGCAACACAGGCCATGACAGGCCCAGCGCCTGACCCACAGGCTCGAAAATCGCCCGCAGCACATCGCTCAGCCACTCGCCCAGCTTCTTGAGCCAGCCGGGCGGTTCGGGAACTTTTATTTCCTGCGGCGGAACCGGGGCGTACTGAATGTCGCCCGCATCGCGAATCTGCTGCCAGTCGCGCATGGCGTCCTGGCCTGCCGTCGACCCTGCGATTTGTCCCCCGGGCGCTACCACGGGGTGAGACTGGCACGCGGCGCGGACATGCGCAACCCGGCTTTAGCCGCGCTTCATTCCTTGCGGATAGGAGCCGAGCATGCGCAAGTGCTTGCAATGGAAGGCAAGCTCTTCGATCGCCCGGTCGAATGCCGGATCGCCGGGCGCGCCGACGATATCGGCATAGAACATGGTGGCGGAAAAGCTGGCCCCGCTCTGATAGCTTTCCAGCTTGGTCATGTTGACGCCATTGGTGGCGAAACCGCCCAGCGCCTTGTACAGCGCGGCGGGCACATTGCGCACTTCGAAGACAAAAGTCGTCATGGCCGTTTGTCCATCAAGCGCACTTGCATCGAGCGGCTGGCGGGCGAGCACCACGAAGCGGGTGGTGTTGTCGTGCGCGTCCTCGATTCCCTCGGCGACGATCTTCAGGTCATAGAGTTCGGCCGCGATGGCAGGCGCAATGGCGCAGGCCGCGGCATCGCCCTGTTCCTTGACGAAAGCGGCGGCGCCGGCCGTGTCGGCATAGGCCATCGGCACGATACCGCGTTCGCGCAAGTAATGCCGCGTTTGTCCCAGCGCCTGCGGATGGCTGTAGGCAGCGGCAAAGGGGCCGTCCGAGAGGCCCATCAGCGCATAGGAAATCGGCAGGAAATATTCCCCGACGATGAAGAGTCCGCTTTCGGGCAGCAGGAAATGGATATCGGCGACCCGGCCATGCTGCGAATTCTCGATCGGAATGATCGCGCGATCCGCCTTGCCGTCCTTCACAGCGTCGAGCGCATCCTCGAAACTGAAGCAGGGGAGCGGCAGGCAAGCCGAATCATATTCCAGTGCGGCGCGGTGGCCATTGCAGCCGGGCGCGCCCTGAAAGGCCATGGCGCGCGCCGGATCGGCCTCGGCTTCGCGGGACATCTGCTCGACCAGGGCGAGCGCGGGTGCGGGAAAACTGTGCATGATCGTTGGCGCGATTAAGGACATTGGACAAATGCCGCAATGGGCCTTGCACTCCGCCAAGCGCCTGACTAGAGCGGCGCGCAATCGCCAAGGCAATTCCCGCGGGGCTTTTTCGAATGGCTGACAATTTCAATACCATCGCTGGCTGGGCGCTGGCTTCACTCATCGTTGGATGGGGCGTGTCCAGCGTCAGCGCGCACTATTTCGATGCCAACAAGCCGGATCGCCCCGAACAGATGGGCTACAAGATCGCTGGCGTGGTCGAGGATGGCGGCGAAGGCGCCAAGGAAGAGCCGATCGAAGTGCGGCTTGCCAGTGCCGATCCCGCCAAGGGCGAGAACACTTTCAAGAAATGCATGTCGTGCCACACCATCAACCAGGGCGGCGCCAATGGCATTGGGCCGAACCTTTACGGCATTGTCGGTGCGGGAATCGGCAAGCACGCGGCGGGTTTTGCCTATTCGTCCGATCTGGTCGCACATGGCGGAAACTGGGATTTCGCCAATCTCGACAAATGGCTGGCCAATCCCAAGGGCATGGTCGCCGCCACCAAGATGACATTTGCCGGGCTGGATGATCCCGCCGAACGGGCCAATCTGATTGCCTATATGAATGCGCAGGGCTCCAACGTACCAGTGCCTGCTGCACCGGCCGCTGCTCCGGCGGAAGGCGTTGCTGCTGCCGGCGCAGCGCCGGCCGAAGGCGCCGCCTCCGCCCCGGCGGAAGCACCGAAGCACTAAGTCACCCAAGGCGAATTGTTTGCAAGGGCGGGGCCACGGCTCCGCCCTTTTGCGTTGTTGTGTTCCACTGACGTCCGCCGGTGCCGAACCTCATTCGGCCAAACCGGAACAGGGCAAACTCTAACTGCGCCCCTTGAATTGTTGGGCGACGACATACCACTCGGACGAATCCTTGCGGCTCGCTGGCGGCTTGGCGTGCTTTACTACAGCGAAGTGGCGCTTGAGCAGCGCCAGCAATTCCGCATCGGTGCCGCCGGCCAGCACCTTGGCGACAAAGGCGCCGCCCGGCGCCAGCACATCGATGGCGAACTGCGCCGCCGCCTCGACCAGCCCCATGGTGCGCAAGTGGTCGGTCTGCTTGTGGCCGACGGTGTTGGCGGCCATGTCGGACAGCACGAGATCGGGCGGGCCGTCGAGCGCCGCAGTCAGCACGCCCGGAGCCGCATCATCCATGAAGTCCATCTGGAAGAAAACGACGCCTTCGATGGGATCGACGGGCAGCAGATCGATGCCGGCGATCTGCGCCCTGGGGCTGCGCTGGCGAACCACCTGGCACCAGCCGCCCGGCGCCATGCCGAGATCGACGACTCGGGTGACGCCCTTGAGCAATCCAAATCGCTCATCGAGTTCGGCCAATTTGTAGGCTGCGCGGCTGCGATAGCCCTCGGCCTTGGCCTTGGCGACATAGGGATCGTTGAGCTGGCGCGTCAGCCAGCGCGACGAGCTTTGCGTGCGCCCCTTGTTCTTGCGCAGGCGTTTAACCGGCTCATTCCCCGAACGCGTCATGCCTGTTCGCGCCGCAGCCGCAGCACTTCGGCGCGCAGGCGATCACCCTGGCCATTGGCGGATATCAGGCTGCGAAGGATGCCTTCGCGGATGCCCCGGTCGGCGACGCCAAGCCGGTTGGCCGGCCAGAGGTCGAGAATCGATTCGAGAATGGCGCAACCCGCCACCACAAGATCGGCCCGCTCGCGGCCGATGCAAGGCAGTTCGCGGCGCTCCACGATCGACATGCCCGATAGCATGGCGCTCATGCTCCGCATCGATTCAGCAGGCACGATCAGGCCATCGACGGCCTGCCGATCGTATTGTGGCAGTTCGAGGTGCAGGCTGGCCAGTGTAGTCACTGTGCCGCTGGTCCCCAGCAGCCGCAGCGTGCCGAACGGTTGCAAGTTGAACCCCTTGGTTCCGACGCGGTCGGCAAAAGGCGCAAAGCTCTCGGTAACGAGGCCGCGCATGCGGGCATAGCGCGCCTCGCGCCCCGCCCGGTCGTCCGGCTCGCCGCCGCAGGTTTCGGTGAGCGAAACCACGCCCCAGGGCACAGACTGCCAGTCGAGAATGCGTGGCACTGTGTCAGTGCTTTCGATCAGCACCAGTTCGGTCGATCCGCCGCCGATATCGAAGATCAGCGCCGGTCCATTGCCTTCTTCGAGCAGGATATGGCAGCCCAGCACGGCGAGGCGCGCTTCTTCCTTCGCGCTGATGATATCGAGGGCAATGCCGGTTTCGCGGCGCACGCGTTCGATGAATTCTTCGCCATTCTCGGCGCGCCGGCAGGCTTCGGTCGCGACCGAGCGCGCGAGGAAGACATTGCGGCGGCGCAATTTGTCGGCGCAGACATGAAGCGCTCCCAGCGCCCGGTCCATGGCGGTCTGGCTCAGCAGGCCGGTCTGGGCCAGGCCCTCTCCCAGCCGGACGACACGGCTGAAAGCATCGACTATGGCAAAGTTCTCGCCCGATGGGCGGGCGATCAGCAGGCGGCAATTGTTGGTGCCCAGATCGATGGCGCCGAAGGCCTGGCGGTGGGCCGATGGCGGCCGCCAGGCTGCCGCCTCGCGCGGATTGCGGAAATTCTCGGACCTGTCGCCGGCGGGGCGATTGGGTTGCGCATCGGCAGGCAGGGAATCGGCGGCCACATCGATATGCGCCAGGTCCGCGTCGCCTGCTCCCTCTGCGCGCACCGCCGGCGGATGCTGTTCCGCCATGTCGAAGCACTCTTTATCTTTATCCCGCCACCGGCGGGTACCTGAGCGCGATGGTAGACCCAATGTGAAATTCCGGCAAGTGCGCCTGCTTGACCCGGCGCGCCGCCGCGCCTAGAGGCACGCGCCTGTTGCCCCGTCGTCTAATGGTAAGACAGCGGACTCTGACTCCGTCAATCGAGGTTCGAATCCTCGCGGGGCATCCAGCTTTTCCTCCTTTCACTGGCCTTTGCGTCGATACGCCTTCCGGCATCGGCCGCGGGCGATTGCAGCTCTCGACTCCGAAACATGGTAAATTTCGATTTACGAGCAAAGTTGAAGACCGGGTAATCGCCAGGGTGGATAGCTCTCCGGCCAAGATCCAATCGGGAACAGGCAGGAGCTGAAACATGTATGTATTTGCCGCGCTGGCGTTGTTGGGCGCCTGGTATCTGGTGGTCTTCGTCTTTCAGACGACTGGCGGTGCGCCCTATCTGCTGATGGCGGCGGCCATGCTCTCGGTCGCCATGCATGTGCTGAAGAAGGCTTCGACCACCTGACAATATCCGGCCCAGGCGCCGCACGGCGCCACGTGCTGGGGATGGCGTTGTTCAAACCGGCGCAGTCTTCGCTCGACATCGGAGCGACTGTTCGCCACATCCGGGCAAATGACTGAAGAAGAAAAACGCCTAACACGCCGCCGGTTCTACAAGGCGGAACAGGAAGCCTCCTTCGTCGAGGCGCACAAGACCGAAACCCCGCAGACCCGCAGCTCGTCCTACCGGCTCGCCTTTCGCGACACCGATTTCCTGCTGCGCGAGGAACTGCGCCCGGTGCGTTTCCAGCTGGAACTGCTCAAGACCGAGATGCTGCTGGAAGAGGCGGGGATCGGCTCGACTCTGGTGATGTACGGATCGGCGCGCATTCCCGCTCCCGACCAGGCCGAAGCGTTTGTCGCCGCCGCCAGCCCCGAAAAGCGCGCAGTGGCGGAAAAGCTCGCAGCCAAGGCGAAATATTACGAGGAAGCGCGCAAGCTGGCCCATATCGCCAGCACTTGCGCCCTTGTCGAAAACGGCATGCGCCAGTTCGTCGTCTGCTCGGGCGGCGGGCCTTCGATCATGGAGGCGGCAAACCGGGGGGCGAGCGAGGCGGGGGCCGAGACTATCGGGCTCAACATCGTGCTGCCGCATGAACAGGCGCCCAATCTCTATGTCACGCCGCGGCTGGCCTTCCAGTTCCACTATTTCGCCCTGCGGAAAATGCACTTCCTGCTGCGCGCGCGCGCCGTGGCGGTGTTCCCGGGCGGTTATGGCACGCTCGACGAATTCCTCGAGCTGCTGACGCTGGTCCAGACCGGCAAGATGCAGCCGATCCCGATCCTGCTGTTCGGCAAGGAATACTGGAGCCGGATCGTCAATTTCGAAGCCATGGCCGACGAAGGTGTGATCAACCACGCCGATCTCGACCTGTTCACCGAGGTCGAGACGGCCGAAGACGCCTGGGCGGAAATCGTGCGGTTTTACGAGCTGGATTGCTGAACGGTCAGGCGCCGCGCACCGCGTGATGGCCCATTGGGCCATGGCCTTGGCCGAAACCGGGGGCGGCGGTCAGTGCCGACCTGACGAATTGGCGGGCGCGGGAAATCGCCGCGACTAGATCGAGGCCCTGCCCAAGGCCGGTGGCGATAGCACTGGCAAGCGTGCAGCCGGTGCCGTGGGTGTGCAGGGTATCGATCCGCGAATCCTCCCAGCGCGCCAGTTCGCCCGCGCGCGTCACCAGCCGGTCGATCAGTGTGTCTCCCTGGCCATGTCCGCCCTTGACGAGGACCGCTTGCGCGCGTGCGGCCAGATCCTGCTCACCGCCCAGCACCTCCAGTTCGGGCAGATTGGGCGTCACCAGCGTGGCGCGGGCGATCAGGCGTTGGAAAGCGGCGATAGTGGCCTCGTCGGCCAGCGGCGAGCCGCTGGTCGCCACCATCACCGGATCGAAAACCACCGGCGCATCCAGTCTTTCCAGCCGGCTGGCTACCGCCTCGGCAATTTCGACCGAGCCGAGCATGCCGATCTTGACCGCATCGACGCCGATGTCGGACAGGCAGGCATCGATTTGCGCGCCGACCAGTTGCGGGCTTAGGACTTCGACAGAAGTGACGCCCAGCGTGTTCTGCGCCGTCACCGCTGTGATTGCGCTCATCGCGTAACCGCCGAGCATAGTGATTGTCTTGATATCGCCTTGAATGCCCGCCCCGCCCGAGCTGTCCGAGCCGGCAATAGTGAGGATGCGGGGCGGGCGGGTCATGGGTTCGGGCCAAGGTTGCGTGCGGGCTTCGACAGGCTCAGCCTGAGCGGGAAATGGAAATGCCGAAAAAAACCAAACCCGCTCACCCTGAGCTTGTCGAAGGGTTGAACCTTCGCTCCGTCGAAGGCGGACTCTTCTCGTGCAAATGCTTCGCCCGCGCCGGCCGGTCCATCAGTTCGCCGCCGCAGTTCGGGCAGCGATCGTCCAGCGCTTCGGCGCATTCCGCGCAAAAGGTGCATTCGAAGCTGCAGATGAAAGCGCCGGGGGCCTCAGCGGGGAGGTCCACACCGCAGCGCTCGCAATCGGGGCGCATCTCAAGCATTCACCAAACTCCGTCCGCCCTGAGCTTGTCGAAGGGCTGTACTTTTCTTTGCAAGCCTCGCCTAGCCCATTGAAGAAGGACAGTCCTTCGACAAGCTCGGGAAAGGCGGTCGAGGCTAGGCAGCTGCCTCGCGTACTGCATCGCAGATCGAATCGACTACCGCTTCGACCATTGCCGCATCGTCGCCCTCGGCCATGACCCGGATCACCGGTTCGGTGCCCGAAGGACGGATCACCAGCCGCCCCTTGCCCTCGAGCCGCTTTTCCGCCTCGGCGATGACTTTCCGGACCTTGCGGTCATCCAGCGGCTTGCCCCCGGAAAAGCGCACGTTCTTCAACAGTTGCGGCACCGGATCGAACAGGTGCAGCAGTTCGCTCGCCTTCCTGCCGCTCTGCACCAGCGCACCCAGCACTTGCAGCGCGGCGATGGTGCCGTCGCCAGTCGTGGCATGGTCGAGCAGAATCATGTGACCGGACTGCTCGCCGCCGACATTGCAGCCCTTCTCGCGCATCATTTCGAGCACATGGCGGTCGCCCACCTTGGCGCGGAACAGCTCCAGCCCCTGCCCGGCAAGATACCGTTCGAGCCCGAGGTTCGACATCACCGTCGCCACTACCCCGCCGCCCTTCAGTTCGGCGCGCGAAGCCAGCTGGGTGCCGATCAGCGCCATGATCTGGTCGCCGTCGACGGTCTCGCCCTTTTCGTCGATCACGATCAGACGGTCGGCATCGCCATCGAGCGCAATGCCGATATCCGCGCCCGAGGCGACTACGGTTTCCTTGACCAGATCGAGATGAGTCGAACCGCACTTGTCGTTGATATTGGTGCCATTGGGCGAAACCCCGATGGCGACGTTTTGCGCACCCAGTTCCCAGAACACCGAAGGCGCGACCTGATAGGCGGCGCCGTTGGCGCAATCGACGACGATCTTGAGCCCGTCGAGCCGGACATTGTCGGGCAGTGAGCCCTTGACCGCGTGGATATAGCGCCCGCGTGCGTCCTCTATCCGGCGTGCGCGGCCAATGTCCTCGGAAGCGGCGAGCGGCAGCTCCTCGGCCAGCATCGCCTCGATCGCCAGCTCGTCCTCGTCGGACAGCTTGAAGCCGTCGGGGCCGAACAGCTTGATGCCGTTGTCCTGAAAAGCATTGTGGCTCGCCGAAATCATCACCCCGACGTCTGCCCGAAGCTCGCGGGTGAGCATGGCGACGGCCGGGGTCGGCATCGGCCCCAGCAGCACGACATGCATGCCGACGCTGGTGAAACCGGCGACCATGGCGTTTTCCAGCATGTAGCCCGAAAGCCGGGTGTCCTTGCCGATCACCACCCGGTGTTGGCGATTGCCGCGCTTGAGGAAATGCGTGCCGGCCGCCTGGCCGACTTTCATCGCAACCGCTGCGGTCATCACCCCTTTGTTGGTCTGGCCGCGAATGCCGTCTGTGCCGAAATATTGCCTGCCCATGTGTGCCCGTGAGGTTGCTAGGTCCCTGCGATTGCTATGTCGCGCCGTGCCGCTAATGTCACGTAAACAGTCGGATGGAAGCGGGGACAGCGCATGGCGGGGGAAGCGGCGAGATCGGCTTTGCCCGAAATCAGAATGCCCGCCGCATGGACTTTCGCAGGGCTGGCGGCGGGACTGGCGGTGGGGCTGATCCTGCAAGGCACTGACGCGCTGGAGGCTGTGGTGGCCGTGACCGGGCCGGTCGGCACGCTGTGGCTCAAGGCGCTGCAGATGACGATCCTGCCGCTGGTTTCATCGCTGATTTTCATCGGTGTGCTGCGCGCCGTGGCGGCAGCCAGCGCAGGCGCCATGGCGCGGCGCACACTGGGCCTGTTCGTGGCAGTGCTGCTGGCGAGCGGGCTGCTGTCGGTGCTGCTGACGCCACTGCTGCTGGCCCTGTTTCCGGTTCCCGCCCGGGCCGTCGCCGCGCTGAGCGATGCCGCTCCCGCGCAGGCGGTTGCCGTGCCGGGCCTCGGCGATTTCCTCGCCTCGTTGATCCCGGCCAATGTGTTCGAAGCGGCAACGCACGAGACAGTGCTGCCAGTGATCCTGTTCATGGTGCTGTTCGCCCTGGCGACGGCGCGGCTGCCGCAGCAGCGGCGCGACCTGCTGGGAAATGTGTTCGAGGCGATAGCCGGGGCGATGATGGGGATCATCGGCTGGGTGCTCAGGCTGGCGCCGCTGGGCGTTTTCGCCCTGGCGCTGGGCACGGCGGCCAAGAGCGGCGCAGCCTTGATCGCGGTGCTGGCGCATTACATCGCGATTGTCGCCGCGGCCGGTTTTGTGGTGCTGCTGGCGGCCTATGTGCTGGCCATGCTGGCGGGGCGGATTGCGCCGCTACCCTTCGCCCGCTCCTTGCTGCCGGCGCAGGCTGTCGCGATTTCGACGCAGAGCTCGCTGGCAAGCCTGCCCGCCATGCTCGCGGCCTGCCGCACGCTTGGCCTGCGCGAGGCCAGCGCCGAAGTGGTCCTGCCGCTGGCTGTCGCCTTGTTCCGCGCGACCAGCCCGGCGATGAATCTGGCGGTGGTGATCTACGTCGCCCACCTGACTGGAACACCACTTGCGCCACAAGCGCTAGGCGCGGGCCTTGCGGTGTCGATGCTGGCGATGCTCGGCTCGCCTTCGCTTCCCGGCACGATCAGTTTCGTTACATCGACCGGCCCGATAGCCCTTGCCATGGGCGTGCCGATCGGCCCGCTGGCATTGCTGGTCGCGGTCGAGATGTTGCCCGATATCATGCGGACAGTAGGGAACGTGACCATGGATGTGGCGGTGACGACGGCGGTGGACCGGGGGAATTGATCCTCCCCGTTCCGGAGAGGATTACAGCACCTTCAGGTAGATATTGTATTCCTTGTTGACCTTGCTTTCGATCGCATCGGCAATTGCGATCATCCCCTGATTGTCTTCCAGAATCCAGCCGATCTCGCCGCGCTTGCCGCCATAGTTGGCCACCGAGGCCTGGCGGATATATTCGATCATCATGAAAGCCAGCTGGCTCGCCATGCGCGATGATTGCAGGCGTTTGACCACGCCCATCAGCGGCACTCGCATATCGGCGGGCTTCGGCTTCCACAGCCACAGCGCGATCTTCAGCCAGCCAAGCAGGCTGGGCTTGCCGCTCCGCCGGTTGGCGCGCATCAGCACCTGATTGAAATCGGGGATGGTCATCATGAAGGCGACCGGCTCGCCGTCGTATTCTGCGAAACGGATGAGGTCGGGCTTGACCAGCGGCTTCAGGTTCTTGGCGGTGTAGGCGATCTCGCTTTCGGTGAAGGGCACGAAACCCCAGTTGTCCGACCAGGCATCGTTGAGGATGTGGCAGAGAATCTGCACGTCGCGTTCGAAATTCTTGAGATCGCAATTGCGCACCCTGATCCGTTCGTTCTTCTCGCCCGAGGCGATAATGCGCTGGATCAGCGGTGGGAAAGGCCGGGTGATATCGAGATCGTAGGTGCGCAGGATCTTGGCGAGCGAATAGCCCGCCCCCTCGATCCACGGCTGATAGCGCGCCGCCTGGTGGCCCATCATGTACATCGGCGGGTGGTCGTGACCCTTGACCAGCAGCCCTGGCTCTTCCCAGACCGAGAGGTTCATCGGCGCCAGCACCCTGGTCATGCCCTGGCCGCGCAGCCAGTCTTCCGCCGTGGCGATCAGCTGTTTCGCCACGTCCGGGTCTTCGCTCTCCAGCGCGCCCCAATTGCCGGTGCCGGGCCCCATACCCTGTTCGGCGGGCTGGGCCAGCGCCAGTTCGTCGATATGCGCGGAAATGCGCCCCACCACCTCGGCGTCGCGGCGGGCGAGGAACAGCTGGCAGCGGGCATGTTCGAAGAACGGATTCTTGCCCGGGGTGAACTTGCTTACTTCCTCGCCGTGGAGGTTGGGCGCATAGTTGGGATCGGCGGCGTTGATGGCGAAGCCGAAATCGACAAAGGCCTCGCGGTCGCTTTTGCCTGAGACCGGGGTTATGACTATATCGGGCTGGGTCACGATCTTGCCTTTGCCGTTTGAGATGGGTCAGTGCTAATGGCGACGCACCACTGTCAAGCTGACCGCGCAATATGGCGGGGAAATGACCGTTCCGGAACCGATTCATGAATGCGCCTGAAACCTTCGACGCCGGCACTGGCCAGGCAGCTGGTGTGCCAGACGACATGGCCATGCTGCGCGCGGCGGTGGAGCTGACGCGCGATTTGTCGGCGGCGAAGCCGGGCATCTATTGGCCCGACATGCTGGTCTCGGCGCTTGTCGGATATGCCGGTATGGCTGGGGCAATTCTCGCGACCAGCCCATGGGTGGCGCTTGCCTGTGCGGTCCTGTCGGTCCTGGCGCTCTATCGCGCGCTGCTGTTCATTCACGAACTGACCCACATCCATCGCGATGCCTTGCCCGGCTTTCGCCTGGCATGGAATGTGCTTGTGGGCATTCCCCTGCTAACACCCTCCTTCATGTACGAGCAGGTGCACACTCTGCACCACGCCCGTACCCGCTATGGCACGGCGGAGGATCCCGAATATCTGCCGATCGGCCTGATGAAACCGTGGACTCTGCCCACGTTCCTGCTGATCGCCGCCTTGCTGCCCCCGGCGTTGCTGTTCCGCTGTGCCGTGCTGGTGCCGCTGGGTGCCGTTGTGCCGCCCTTGCGCAAGCTGGTCTGGGAGCGATTTTCCTCGCTTTCGACCAATCCCGCCTTCCGCCGCCGCCCGCCCGAAGGCGAGATGAAACGCATGGTCATCTGGCAGGAGCTGGGCGCCTCGGTCTGGGCCTTGGCCCTGATCGCCGCAAGTTGGCACTATGGCTGGCGGCCCCTGCTGATTGCCATGGCTGTGGTCTCTGCCGTTGCCCTGCTCAACCAGCTGCGCACGCTCGCAGCGCATTTGTGGACCAACGAAGGCGATCCGATGACCGTGACCGCGCAATACCTCGATTCGGTCAATGTCCCCCCGCCCGAATTGCTCGCGCCGCTCTGGGCGCCGGTCGGCCTGCGTTATCACGCGACGCACCACTTGCTGCCCTCTGTGCCTTATCATGCGCTGGGCGAGGCGCACCGGCGGCTGGCGAGGGAACTGGGGCCGGTCTCGACCTACGAAGGGGCGAATTACCCCGGCCTGTTCACATTGATCTCCCGCCTGGCCCGCAGCACAATGCGGGCTGCCTGACAGAACGGGTCAGCCCGAGATCCCCCAGGCCTCGTCGCAAAAGCGTTTGCACTCGCCCATCAATTCGTGATCTTCCGGGGCCGTGCCCATAAAGCCGCCGTGACCGCCGGCTTCGGTAACGTGCAGTTCGGCCCGAACCCCGGCATTGCGCAGCGCGCGGTGCATGCGCACCGTGTCGGACAGCAAGAGGTCGCGCGTGCCGGACGAGAGCAGCGTCGGCGGCCAGCCCTTGCCGAAGTCGCCATGCACTGGCGAGAGATAGGGGTGTGTTCTGTCGGCGCTGCCGGCATAGGAATCGGGGCCTCCGCCCCCGCCGCCGTAAAGATTGACGTCGTGAAAGCGGTTGGCGATGCGGCTGTCGCCCGCGCCGGTCATGTCCACTGACGGAGTCAGCATCAGCAGCGCGGCGGGATGGGGCAGGCCTTCAGCAGAGGCGCGCAGCAGCATGGCGGCGACCAGATTGCCACCGGCCGATGACCCCGCAGCCACGATGTCCTGCGGTTTGTGGTGCTTGAGCACTTCGCGCCAGGCCGCCATGCAGTCGTCGAGCGCCGCCGGATAGGCATGTTGCGGCGCCAGCCGGTAATCGACCGACCAGACCTCGACACCGTAATCGGCCGCGCGCAGCATGGCGAGAATGCGGCACATTTCGCCCCCGCCGGCAGTGAAGCCGCCGCCATGGATGTCGAAATAGGCCACTTCGGCGCGGCGGCCGCCGCGGCCTTCCGGCACCACGCGATAGAGCTGGGCGCCATGGCCCAGATCGATGGTCTCGGTCGTGCCCTTGAACATGGCGGCGCGGGGGCGCAGGAATTGCAGGGCGCGCTCGGCCTCGACGCCCTGATCGCCCGATGGCGGGCCGGCGGCAATGCGCTGGGCGGCGGCGGCGAGGAACGCCTGCGCTTGCGGGCTGATTGTCGAGGGGACGGGAAGTGTAAAGGCCGGTACCTTCAGTCCGGTCAGGTCTTGTGCCATTGTTTTCTCTCCCAGAGCAACCTTGAACGGTCCGGCTGCCGCGCCGAATGCCGCCACCAGCGCACCTGCCTGAAAAGTCCTGCGTGAAATGGTCGCGCCAGTCATTCCTCCGTGCGCACCAGGATGCTCTCACCGAGCAGAAGGAACAGCAGGAATGGCGACCAGGCCGCCATCAGCGGCGGGTAACCGCCGAAATTACCCATGGCGATCGCGGCGTTGTCGACCACGAAATAGGCAAATCCCAAGGCAGTCGCCATCACACCCCTGATCAGCAACTGGCCGGAACGGGCAAGACCAAAGGCTGCCAGCGCGCCCAAAAGCGGCATCAGCATGGCGGAAAGCGGCCCCGAAAACTTGTGCCACCATTTGCCTTCCAGATCCACCGTGCGGCGCCCTTCGGCCTTGAGCGCATTGATCGTGCGGCGCAGTTCGAACACGGTCTGTCCGTCTGCATCGACGGTTCCAATAGTAATCTGCGCGGGCGTAATCGTCTTGGCGACGACCAGTCCGGCCGGGCGGGATGTCCGGGCGCTGGCGACATCGAAAGCCACTGGCGCTTCCAGCCGCCAGCCGGGGGCGGCATAGGTCGCGCGCGGGCTGATGACTTGCTCCTGCACGATCCCGGCGGCATCGCGGCGATACCAGGTCACGCCCTGAAGGACGATCTGCGCCCCTTCGCCGCTGACGGTCGAGGCCTGCAGGATATTGTCGTCTTCGCGGAAATAGGCATTGCTGCGCATATGCGCGCCCTTGGGCAATGGCCCGTACTGGACGGCCTGCCAGGCCTTGAGCGTGGCATTGGAGCGAGTGACCACGCGCTCATTGAAGGCGAAACTCAGCAAGGCGACCACGCCCGCCGCCAGGATCAGCGGCGCCAGCACCTGATGCGGCGAAAGCCCCGCCGCCTTCATCGAGATCACTTCGCTGTTCTGGTTGAGCGTGCCCAGTGTCAGGATGGTCGCACCCAGCACCGAAAAGGGGAAAAACCGCGCGACAAGCTGCGGCAGGCGCAGCGATACATATTCCCAGACCTGGCTGTCGGTACTGCCGGGATAGGCCAGGATCTTGCCGCTTTCGCCCAGGAGATCGAGCAGCTGGATGACGATGACGATCAGGAACAAGGCTGCGACAATGCGCGCCACGAACATCCGGGCGAGATAGAGCGTCAGCGTCCGCGAAGGAAAGAGCGAGCTCAGCATTGCCTGTCAGACCGGCTGTGGCGCTTTGCGCCGATCAAGGAGCCCGCGCACGATCGAGCCGAGATTGCCGAACAGCTTCTCCAGCGCCCCGATCGGTTGCCCGCCCGGCACATAGGCCAGCTTCCAGTACAGCCACAGGATCGTCAGCGAGAAGACGGCAAAGGGACCCCACTGGATGAACAGCGGATCCGCCTTGCCCAGTGCCGCGATGTTCTGCCCGTATTCGCTGGCCTTGTGATAGGCGACCAGAATCAGCACCGAGAGGATCACGCCCAGCGAGGACGTGGTTCGTTTGGGCGGTACGGCCAGGGCAAAGGAGAACAATGGCAGGAAGATCATGATCGCCACTTCGCTGAGGCGATAGTGGAGATTGGCCCTGACCTTGAAGCGTTCTTCGGTGGGCGTGGTGTCGCTCCAGCCGATTCGCAGCAGTTGCGGCAGGACATATTCGCGGTCGCTGCCGCGCTGGCGGAACTTTTCGATGGCGGGCAATTCGATGGGCAGGTCGTGGCGCGAGAAGCTGAGCACGCGCGGCGAACCGGAACTGTCGTTCTGGATGATCTGGCCGTCGTTGAGCCGCAGGATGATGGTGTCGGGATTGTTGCGCAGCGCCATGAAGCGGCCCTCGTGCGCCGAAATGGTCATCGCCTGGCCCTTGTCGTTCGCAATCCGCGCAAAAATCCCTTCGAGGCGGCGTCCGTCGTCGAAACTGCGCTCTATCCTGAGCGCCATGCGATCCTTGAGCGTGGTGAATTCGCCCACCTTGATCGCGGCGCCCAGCGCGCCCGAGCGCAATTCGAACTGCAGCTGTTCGTACCAGTAACGCGAGAGTGGCTGGACATAGCCGACTATCAACAGGTTGACCGTCATCATGGCAATCGTCAGCAGAAACGGCACGCGCAGAAGCCGGTTATGGCTCAGGCCCAGCCCGCGCATGATGTCGAGCTCGTTCGATAGCGCGAGCTTGCGGAAGGCGAGCAGTATTCCGAGCATCAGACCCAGTGGAATGGCCACGCTGGCATATTCGGGCAACATATTGGCCAGCAGGCGGAACACCACGCTGATCGGCCCGCCTTCGGTCGAAACGAAGTCGATCAGCTTGACCATCTTGTCGAGCACCAGCAGCGATGCGGCGATGACGAACACGCCGAGCATCGGCATGACGGTCAACCGGAAGATGTATTTGTCGGTGGTGGTGATGAATTTCACAAAGCGTATCTGTGCAGCCGGTCGGGAATGTTCAGCAACTAGGCGGAATGCGGGCTGACAGCAAGCAAAGCCGGAATCGTTACGCCTTCTCCAGCGTGCATTGCAGCGGGTGCTGGTTCTGCCGGGCGAAGTCCATCACCTGGTTCACTTTGGTTTCGGCGATCTCGTAAGGGAAAATGCCGCAGACGCCGATGCCCCTCTGGTGGACGTGCAGCATGACCCGGGTCGCCTGCTCGAGGTCCATCGAAAAGAACCGGCGCAGCACCAGCACGACGAATTCCATCGGTGTGTAATCGTCGTTCAGCATCAGCACCTTGAACAGGCTGGGCTTCTTGGGCTTGGCGCGGGTTTTGGTGGCAACGCCGACCTGGTCCTGACCACGGCCGTCACCGTCCTCGTCGTCGCCGGCGCAGCGGACAAAGGGCACGTGCGAATCTTTGATCGTGTCGCGAATGGGCATGGGCCAAAGATATCGCATCGACGGGTTAAGACAAGCTGTCACTGTTGCAGCAAGGCAAACGGGCCAGGCGGCTGCTGCCGCCTGGCCCGCGCTATTGGCTGCCGGCTGGAGAGGAGGAGGGAGGAAGCCGGCCCGCCGAAGTTCAGGCGGCCTTCTTGACCTTTTCCACTGCCAGCGCCACGCGACCGGAAATCGGTGCGAAGGTGTCGTTGGCAAGCTTGAAAACCGCCTTGGTGTTCTTTGAGCCCAGCGCCAGCGCGTCATCGAAATTGCGCAGCAGGATATCGTTCTGCAGCTTGAAGAAGCCGCCCGGCGTCTTCACCGCGGCCAGCGCCTTGATGTCGGCCTTGGCGGTTTCGATCGCGGTCTTGGTTTCGGCGACGCAGGCCTTGCCCAGATCCTGGGTGCCGGCGGCCAGGATCTTGCCGGATTCGGCGAGCGCCTGCACGTTGCCCTTGGTGAATTCACCGGCTTCGGTCAGCACAGCGCCGCCCTTGGCATAGGCGACTTTCGCCTTGGCCTGAGCATCGGCAACGAACTTTTTAAGGGTGCCGGTCGTTCCGGCAGTCTTCTTGGTAGCCATGGGTGATTCCTTCGATGAAATAGTGGTTTTGGGTTCGATTGCGGCCTTGCGCTTTGGCGCGGCGGCCTTGGTGGTAATCTTGGGCTTTGCCTTGCGTGCCGCCGGCTTGGCGGCTTTCGCGGCGGGCTTGATCTTCTTCGGCGCAACAGGGATTGGCGCTTCAACCTTCGGGGCATCGGCCTTGGAAGCTTCCGCCCTGGGCGTGGCGCGCTTCGGCTTGAATTCCACCGGCTGCTGCCCGGCGGGGGCGGGCACCGGCTCTGCCTGCGGCGTCACCAGTTTGGCCTCGGAAGCGACGGCATAGGCCTTTTCCGCCGCATCGACTGGTTCGGTGACGGTATTCTCGGCCATGTCCGCTGCTCCTGCAAATCAAGCGATGTTGCGATGCAGCAAATAGATATTGCAGGCGCGAAGTCAAGTAATTTTTGTGCAATGCAACATAAATCGTGAAAGCCGCGTTCAACGCATCCTTACATAGCGGCCGGGCGCATCCTCGATGACCTTGTCGTTCCTCCCGCCGGGCTTGCGCTTGCCGCGAACTGCCACTTCCGCCCGGCCGTGCGAACGGAGCCATCCAAGCCAGTGCGGCCACCAGCTGCCGGGATGTTCTTCTGCTGTCGAAACGAACTGTTCCAGCGATTCGGCGGCATCGGGATTGGTCCAGTATTGGTACTTGCCCCTGGATGGCGGGTTCACCACCCCGGCGATGTGGCCCGAACCGGCGAGGACGAATGTGACAGGACCCCGGAAATGACGCGTGGCCTTCCACACACTGCTCGGCGGGGCAATATGATCTTCGCGCCCCGCCTGAATGTAACATGGCCTGTCCACACGCGTGAGATCGATCGGCGTGCCCAAGGCGGAAAGCGAATCCGGCTCTGCCAGACGGTTGTCGCGATAGAGGTCGCGCATGTAGTCCGCCTGCCAGCGGGCTGGCAGGTTCGTGACATCGCCGTTCCAGTGCAGCATGTCGAATGCGCGGTAGTCCTCGCCCAGCAGATAGTGACGGCGGACGAAGGACCAGATCAGATCGCGCGGGCGCAGAAGATTGAATATCGCGGCCATGCAGCGCCCGTCGAGATAGCCTTGGGGAGAGCACTGTTCGACTGCCGCAATGGTGGTATCGTCGATGAAGTGTTTGAGGTCGCCGGCTTCGGTGAAGTCGACCTGGGCAGTCAGGAATGTGGCGCTTTCTATGTTCTCGACTTCGCTACGTCGCGCCAGGATGGCGAGCGTTGCGGCAAGTGTGGTGCCTGCGACGCAATAGCCGATGGTGTGAACGCTGGGCACCGAAAGCCGCTGGCGAATGTGATCGATCGCATCGATCTGCGCCGCGATGTAATCGTCCCAGGTCACATCGGCCATGCTTTGGTCCGCCGACTTCCACGAGACCATGAATGTCGAGATTCCCTGCTCGACTGTCCAGCGCACGAAACTCTTCCGGGGGTCGAGATCGAGAATGTAGAAGCGGTTGATCCAGGGCGGGAAGATCACGAGCGGCGTTGCAAGCACTTTCGCGGTCGTCGGCGTGTACTGGATCAATTGATAAAGTTGCGTCTCATGGACGACCTTGCCCGGCGTCGTGGCGAGATTTTCGCCAAGGCGGAATGCCGATGGATCGCTATGGGTCAACTGGCCGCGCCGCAGGTCGGCAAGCAAGTGTTCGAATCCGTGGACCAGGCTTTCGCCTCCGGTCTTGCGGGCTCGCGCCAGTACTTCCGGATTGGTCAGCGGAAAGTTCGCCGGATCGATTGTATCGGCAAGCATGCCGATGGCGAATTGCAGCCGGTCGCGATCGAACGGACCCAGTCCTTCGGTCGCTTCGGCGGCCGCCTGCAACTGTTCTACGAACAGCCGATGCGTTTGGCCAAGCATGGCTAGTACCGGTGCCTCGCCGGAATCCGGAAAAGCAAATTGCTTCCAAAGGGCCTCGGCCTGTTCAAGATAGTCTGCCGGCGGCCGGATTTGAGCAAATGGTGTGGCCCCCAGCCAGCCCGACGCAAGAGTGCAGGCTTGCGCGATCCAGCCGGATACCGCTGTGTGCTTGTCTTCCCGCGTCTCGCCGATTTCGACGAGAAATTTGCGCCATTGTTCGATCAGCCGCGCGCCCACGTGCAGCCATAGCCCGGCGTCTTCCGCCGAAAATTCCGGGCTGTCGCCGGCTTCGGGCACATGCCCCTCCGCGAATGAACCTGTCGCCATCGGTGCAGGGTTTAGCAAATTCTCAGGGCGCGGCTAGCGCGCGCGGCACTGCGCCTGGCCGTTGCGTTCGTAGCTTGCATTGAACATCGGCATGGAACCGCCGCGTTCGCCGAAATCGTGTCCGTTGCCTATATAGAGATCGAGCTTGGCCGCTTCGGGGGTTTCGCCAGCGTAGGCGTCGATGGTCACATCCCGCTTGCCCGTGCCCCAAACGCCACGGCCCATCAGCCGCGAGTGACCATCCGCGTGCCGGCCGAGAAAGCGGAACAGCGTTGCGCCGCAGCGGCCATTGCCGCCAACGCTGACACCGCAGAAATCGCGCCCGCAAGGGGCTATGTCGATCACCTTGTAGGCACGTCCGCGATTCGAAAAATGCGCCTCGGCGTCATCGACCTGCCAGCGTCCGTACAGAGGCGATCCCGATGCGGAGCCGGCGGAGGGTGCGGCGGGCGCCGATCCGGCCACGCTGGCAAATCCCAGCGTCGCCGCCAGTGCAACAGCACCTGCAAGCTGAATCGGCGAACAGAATTTCGACAACGAAAAGCGCGTCATGACCAACTCCTCAAGCAAGGCGGGTCTGCAAATTGGATTGCCCCCGGCGTTTGGCGACTACGGCGTGTGCCGGCAATCGCACCGCAGGTTGGGCACGCGCGGCTTTCCAAGCCCTGAACGGGCGAGCCATCCGCCGCGCAGGTCGCGAATCGCCGGGAGATCAGCGCCTGGTGCAGCGCGCCGCGCCAAGCCGGCGATAGTTGGCATGGAATTTCGGCATATTTTCGGACCGGTCGCCAAAATCGTGGCCGTCGCCAAGGTAGATCTCGACCACTCTTCCTCCCGGCTGATCGTTGTCTTCCCAGGTGCCGATCTGGACGTTCTTCTTTTCCCGTCCCCACAGGCCATGGCCGTAGAGCGTTTCCTCGACACGCGCACGGTGACCGAAAAAGCGGAACAGGCCTGCACCGCATGCGCCATTGTCGGCCACGCTGACTCCGCAGAAATCGCGACCGCACGGGGCTATGTCTATTGTCTTGTAAAGCCGCCCGCGAGCCGTGAAGACCGGACGATCCTCGCTGACGGTCCAGCGGCCGTACCACGGGCTGGCCGCGGGCGCGGAAGCGCCGGGTGCGGCATCGGCTGCGGAAGGCTGAACCAGGGGAATCGCGGCAGCCAGGCCTGCCACGAGGGCAATCGACAAGAAGTGGCGGATAGGGAATAATGCGCGCATGACGAACTCCGGTTCAGAAGCACAGGCAGTAACCCGGCTTGTCGGGCGCGGGTTACGCTGGGTTTTACTAGCAGCAATTGCAGTCTTTGTCATTCAAACTTCGGGCAAGGCAGTATTGGCGGCTTTCGTCAACGATGACTTTCCCGAGGCCCTTGCCATCAAGGTCGAATTGATGCCCTGGCTGTTTCCGCTGCACATGGTGACAGGCGGATTGGCGCTGGTTCTGGTTCCAATGACCTATCTGTTGCGCCACCATGCCCGCCATCACCGGATTGCCGGAAGAATCACTGCCGTCGACGTCATTCTTGCCGGGATCACGGCATTTCCGGTCGCCTTGATGGAGCCGGTCACGATCTGGTCGGCGGCCGGTTTTTCTGCACAGGCCGCGGCCTGGCTGACGCTGCTTGCTCTTGCCATCCGCGCCATCCGGAGGGGCGATGTGGAACGGCACCGGGCCTGCATGCTGATGATGGCGGCAGTGACATCGGGGGCGGTGTTCTTTCGCATCTGTCTCGCGCTCTGGGCGATTTATGGGCAATACCGCCATTATCACCTGTTCTATGCGCTCGATTCATGGCTCGCCTGGGCAATTCCATTGGCATTAACCGCCTTTCTGCTAAATCGCGCTGGCGCAACACGGACTATTCCTGAATAAGGACGGTCCATTTCAACACTGCCGCCCAGGAAAGGTCCGATGTCCGAAGAATTCTACCGCATGAAGCGACTGCCGCCCTATGTCATCGCCGAAGTGAATGACATGCGCGCCGCAGCCCGCCAGGCGGGGCGTGACATCATCGATCTGGGCATGGGCAATCCCGATCTCCCCCCGCCCAGCCATGTCATCGACAAGCTGTGCGAAGTGGCGCAGAAGCCCAATGCCCACGGCTATTCGGCCTCGGCCGGGATTCCCGGGGTGCGCAAGGCCCAGGCCAATTACTATGCCCGCCGTTTCGGCGTGGAGCTCGATCCGGCCACCGAAGTGGTGATGACCATGGGATCGAAGGAAGGCCTTGCCTCGATGGCGACGGCGATGACCGCGCCGGGCGACGTCGTCCTCGCGCCCAATCCTTCCTATCCGATCCACACCTTCGGCTTCATCATCGCCGGCGCGACGATCCGCTCGATCCCGACCACGCCCGACGAGAACTATTGGCGCTCGCTCGATCGGGCCATGGCTTTCACGGTGCCGCGCCCCTCGGTGCTGATCGTCAACTATCCGTCGAACCCGACGGCGGAGACAGTGGACCTTGCCTTTTACGAGCGGCTGGTGGCCTGGGCGAAAGAGAACAAGGTCTGGGTTCTTTCGGACCTGGCCTATTCCGAACTTTACTACGACGACAACCCGACACCTTCGATTCTGCAGGTGCCTGGGGCCAAGGATGTCGCTGTCGAATTCACCTCGATGTCAAAGACATTCTCCATGGCCGGCTGGCGGGTCGGCTTCGCGGTCGGCAATCCGCAGCTGATCGCCGCCCTTAAGCGCGTGAAGAGCTACCTGGATTATGGCGCCTTTACGCCGATCCAGGCGGCGGCTTGCGCGGCGCTCAACGGGCCGCAGGACATTGTCGAGAGGAATCGCGAGCTTTATCGCAAGCGGCGCGATGTACTGGTCGAGAGCTTCGGCCGGGCCGGCTGGGATATTCCCAGTCCGCGAGCCTCGATGTTCGCCTGGGCGCCGCTGCCGCCCTCGCTCAAGGAAATGGGCAGTCTCGAATTTTCCAAGCAGCTGCTCACGCACGCCGAAGTGGCAGTCGCGCCCGGTGTCGGTTACGGCGAAGATGGCGAGGGCTATGTCCGGATCGCCATGGTCGAAAACGAGCAACGCTTGCGCCAGGCTGCCCGCAATATTCGCCGCTATCTGTCCAGCATGGGAGTAAATAGTTCCGCGGCCTGATCGGTGATTCGGAATCCGTGCCAATGAAGCAGGCCAGTATGTATGGCTCTTTCGATGGATTTACGTGTCTGCGTTCTTGCGGCGATGGACGAAGGGCTGAGGTCCCGGGCCGCTGCGGCGCGTTACAGATTGTTTCGCTTCCAGGCCCCGGCTCCGGCGCTTTCCTCGAGAACGGGACCCCAAGAAGCGGTAATCCACCCTTTGATCGGGGCCAATTGCCGGAATTCGGCATTTCGGCTAACTGGCCGCCAAGGGCACATTTCATGGAACATGGACCGATTCGCCACGACGAGATTCTAGCGAGCAAGATGGGTGGGCGGCGCATGCAGGTGCTCGGCCTGATCGCCGTGCGCAAACCGATCAAGCAGATCGCTGCGGAGCTCGGCATTTCGGTTTCCGCTGTCAACCAGCACATCAAGGCGCTGAAGCAGCAATTCGGCGCCAATTCGCTGGCGGACCTGTGGCGCGTGCATAACGAGCTGGCCGAGGCAGGCGTTTTTCCTGACTGTATAAAAAGTGCATGTACGAAAAGTCAGCTTCCGCAAACGCCGCTACAACCCGAAATGGCATCTCAGGAATTCGGTTCGCCAGTCACAACGTTTCATGAGCCACTAGCCTTTCGGGTCGATGCTCCATGGGAAAACTGGACTGAGCAAGGCGGGTTTCAGGGGGTGCTCAATGGCTCCAACGCCGCGTGGGTTCGCAGCGCGCTGATCGTTGCCATCGCCCTTGGCCTTTTCGTCCTGATCCTCATTGGACTGGGCGTGGCGCAAGGGGTGACATCAGTGCTGGACGCGGCAGCCATCCCCCAACGAACAGACTGACACCCGCCACGGGGCATGGCGGGGAGGAGACCGCCATGACTTTGAACACTTCTGCCGCCACCGCAAGGATTGCTCGCCAGTTGAGCACTGCGGAAAGGGCAACCGATGCTGCCATCCTCGCCGCCGCGGAGCTGATGAGCACCTTGCTCACGGCCCGGGCCAATCCCGAAGTCGTCGTCCACACCGGCCAGAAGGCCATCCTGCGTCTCCACCGCGCCCAGGGCGCGCTTATCCAGGGAAGCAGCGACATCTTCCGCGTCCATGACGAGATGTCCACCATCGGTCGCGAAATGGGCATCCAGGAAGAATACACGCAAGCTTCGGGCCTTTCGGAAATGGACGATGTCGCGCAAGCGGCGTGAGCTTGACCGCGGAACGAACATGGTAAACAAATCGAGGCATGTTGGCCGACGCATGGCAAATCAGGGTTCCGATCTACTATTCGGTATTCATACCCCTGCAGTTGCTGGCGCTTTGGCGTGGGGCGAGCCCCGAACGATGCGTCGTCGGCGTCAATGTCGGGATGGTAGTGGTCGACAGGCTTTACCATCTCGCCATCGGCGGGCCGGTTCACTTTGCCATCTTCGATATCGGACATTTCCTGATCGATCTCGCCGCATTTGCGGCCCTCTCAGCTGTCGCGTTGAAAGCTAACAGGTTTTATCCAATATGCCTCGCCGCAATTCAACTTCTGGCCGTGACGTCGCACATAGTCAGGGCGATAAACCCGGCAGTGGGCGGGCTGGTTTACGCCATTCTGATCCTGGCTCCGTCCTATTTGCTGACGGCGGTGTTTGGGGCGGGCATGGCCTGGCACTTGCTGCATCGCCGCCAGCGGGCCGGGACACCATCGTGGCTGACCTCCTCAGGCCATTTGCCGGTGAAAAGGCCGGGCATGTCGCAAGACGGCT
>JBFWSE010000014.1:0-49531 GCA_050248535.1 Novosphingobium sp. | reverse complement strand
TACCCGCGCTCGGTGATCTGAGCCACCGCATCACGCTTGAACTCATCGCTGAAATTGGGCTTCCCCATCATCGCCTCCTGTCCTCAAAATTAGGATCGAAGGCGTCCAGAAATCTAGGGGCTATTCAAACCCTATCTCTCAGGCAGCAACAGGCTTGCGTCCCCGTAGCTGTAGAAACGGTAGCCTTCCTTGATTGCGTGCCGATAAGCAGCTTGCATTTTCTCGAGTCCCATCAGCGCGCTGACCAGCATGAACAGTGCTGTGGCCTCGTCCACAATGGCCCAGCCGCGACCCAAGCTTGACCCAGTTAACGCTCAGCCGCGCGGCTGGTCCAGGCGGAAGCCACTTTGGCCGGATGCGTCACGCGCGACCAGCCGAACACACCTTTAACCTTATGATTCCCTGGGATAAAGTGAACGCACTTTGGTCTGTGTCGTGGGTACAGCCCGGGTTTTGGCCTTTCAGCAGGCAAAATCGGCCCATCCAGCCAAAGGCCGTTGGCTAGGAAGCCTTACAAACCCTTGTGAAAGTGCGGAAAAGAGGTGGTGCCGCTTAGGTGACTCGAACACCTGACCCCATCATTACGAATGATGTGCTCTACCGGCTGAGCTAAAGCGGCCTGCCCCGGGCAGGCGGCGCGTTTAGCCGCGTGGGGGCGCTGGCGCAAGGGGCAGGAGGCAGCTAAGTTTCACCATCGGCAAATGCGACGGCTGGAGAGAGAAGGGATGAGTGGATTGTTGATCGCCAACGGGCTGGTCGTGGATGGCACAGGCGCGCCGGGCCGAACGGCCGATGTGCGCATTTGCGACGGCCGGATCGTGGAAGTCGGCGAGGGACTTGAGCGCTCCGGCGAAGTGGTGCTGCAGTCGGGCAAGGCGACCGGCGCCTTGCCGGCTCGCTGGCTGGTGCGGGCGGCGTAATTGACGGAACGGTACATGGATTTCGATCGGGCAAAAGCGACAGTCGACGACTTCAACGACAGTATCAATTCGAGGGACATCGAACGGCTTTCCCGTCTGATGTCCGATGATCACATATTTATCGACATGACTGACAACAGGGTTGTCGGAAAACCTGCCTGCATGGCTGCCTGGCGCGGATTTTTCGCCGCATTTCCGGACTACCGCAATCACTTTGAGGCCGTAACCGGCTCTGCCGAGTTGCTGGTCGTTACCGGCCGCTCAACTTGTTCGGACTCGCGTTTGCAAGGCCCGGCGTTGTGGACTGCTAGGGTGCGCGACGATGTCGTTGTGGAATGGCGGGTGATCGAGGATACGCCGTCCAACCGGGCAAGGTTGGGCGTCGTCCGCTAAGCTTCTCTAAAGCAAGACCGGCGCCAGCTTGCGCCAGGCATCGAGCTCGCCGTCGAGCCCGGTGGCCGAGATCAGCTGCAGGCAGACGTGATCCGCGCCGGCGTCATGGTGCGCCTTGACCCGGGCAGCGATCTGCTCGACGCCGCCCCAGGCGAACAGCGCGTCGATCAGTCGGTCGCTGGCATTGGCGATGTCGTCTTCGCTCATGCCCAGCCGCCGCCAGTTGTTCGCATAGTTGGGCAGCGAGCGGTAGAAATCGAGCGCACCGCGCGCCAGGGTGCGGGCCGTATCCGCATCGCTTTCCAGCACTGCGCCCTGTTCGGGAGCGAGCACCTTGCCGGGGCCGAGGATCTTGCGCGCCTGCGCGGTGTGTTCGGGCGTTACCAGATAGGGATGCGCGCCCGAGGTCTTGTCACGCGCCAGTTCGAGCATTTTCGGACCCAGCGCGGCGAGGTTCATCGCATCGGCCGGCAGACCTGCCGCCAGCGCCCGCTCGACCCAGTCGCGCGTCACGGCGACTGGTTTGCCCCAGGCCTCGCCGATGATCGGGCCGTGGCTGATGCCGATGCCCAGCCAGACGCGGGCCTGATTGGCCGGGCTCTGCGCCTTCCACCAGGCGGCGACATCTTCGGGTGTCTGTTTCCACAGATTGATGATGCCGGTGCACAGCACGATCTTTCTGGTCTTCGCCAGCAAGCGGTCGAAATCGGTGAGTACGCCGTCGTCGATCCCGCCCGGAATCCACAGCGCGCCATAACCAAGCTGTTCCAGCTCGACCGCCGCGTCGTCGATCGCCGCGTGATCGCCAAAGCGCATTCCCATCGACCAGATGCCGACACGTCCGATATTGGGGACACTCATCGCAAACTCTCCCGTCTTTTCCGTTGCCGCACATTAAGCGGCATGCGGCGTCAAAAGGCAATGCAGACCTTCTGTGCCTGGTTGGCGTTGCCGCCCATCACCAGTGCTTCGGCAATGCGCTCGACCGGATATTCGTGCGTAACCAGCGAGGCGAGGTCGTAGCGGCCCGACTTCATCATTTCGACGATCTCGGGAATCGCGGCCTCGATGTCGATGTTGCCGCAGCCGCCGATATGCCAGTTGCTGTAGCAGACCTTGAGCAGATCGAGTTCGGCGGGTTTATGATGCACGCCGACAATCGCCAGCCGTGCCTCGCGCCCGGCAAGCATCGAGAAGTTGTCGATCGCCACGGGAAGGCCGATGGCATCGAGATAGAGCTGCGCGCCGCAGCTTTCGCCGAAGAAGCCCTGCTGGCTGCCGAATTCGGCAATGGCGCGCGTTTTCAGGTCTTCCTTGGCGGGGTTGCAGGTGACCAGGCCCATGCTGCGGGCATTGTCCAGACGGAACTCGGAGATGTCGACCAGCATCACCTTGTCGCAGCCGTACCATTGCAGCATGATTGCCGCCGACAGCCCGATGATGCCGCCGCCGAAGACGATCGCGCTCTTGCCCGGCCCGGGATCGAGACTTTTCGCCCCGCGCGTGCCGACGACGAAAGGCTCGAGCAGCACCGCAACCTTGACCGGGATGTCATTGTCCACCGGCAGCAGCGAATAACCCACTTCGCACTGCGGAATGCGGATATATTCGGAGAACCCGCCGACTGTCGCCATGCGGTTCATGTCGCGCAGGGCCTTGCCCTGGTTGACGAAGACATGATCGCCGAGGGCGAGACCCTTCACATTGGCGCCAAGTTCCACCACCTCGCTGATTGCCTCGTGGCCGAACTCGTGGTCCCGCCAGATCATGTTGTCGTCGCCGCCGTGCTGCCAGGCGGCAATGTCCGAGCCGCAAAGGCCGGTCATCAAGTTGCGAACGATGGCGTCATCCGGCCCGCATTCGGGATAGGGTAAATCGATCACGTCGACACTTTCGATCCCCCGATAGATCGCCGCCTTGTAGGTATTCGAACGCATCGTCCCTCTCCCTTTAATGTTATAACCACCCGATTTAATGTTATAACCACCCGATCCGGCGGAACCGCCACCACAAGCCGATGCAGATTGTAGCGATTGCCCCCAGCACATAATAGTAGCCGTTATGCCAGCTCAATTCCGGCATGAATTTGAAATTCATCCCGTAGATTCCGGCGATGGCCGTCGGCACGGCGAGAATCGCGGCCCAGGCGGCTAGCTGGCGAGTGATCTGGCCCTGGCGGTGCTGTTCGAGCAGACCCGCGGTCTCGACGATGCTGGCCAGCGTTTCCTTGAGGCTGGTCACTCGCGCCTTGGTCTGGCGCACGTGATCAAGCACGTCGCGGAACCAGATCTGGGCGGAAGGATCGACAGCAGGAACCTGGGTCTTGGCCAGCCGGTCACAGACTTCCTCCATCGGCCCGGTTATTCGCTCGAAACGGCGCAGCTGGCGGCGCAGGCGAAACAGGCGGCGGATGGTGGCTTGATCCGGGAAAGTCTGGATGGCACGCTCTTCCATGGTCTGTACTGCCACTTCGATCTCGTCGATGATCGGCTGAAAGCCATCGACGATGAAATCGAGAATCGCGTGGGCGACGAAATCCGGACCTTCGGCCAGCCGTTCGGGATGCGATTCGAGCCGCGCACGCAGGGCATTGTGAGCGCGGGCAGAGCCGAGCCGGACTGTAATTATGAAATCGGGACCGAGGAAAATCGAGGTCTGGCCATAGTCGATGGTCTCAGCCCCTTCCAGCGCCGCGGTGCGGGCAATGATGAAGGCCTGCCTGCCATAGGTTTCGATCTTGGGAAGCTGCGTGGCGGCGAGCGCATCCTCTACCGAGAGCGAATGCAGCCCGAACTGGCTGCGCACCAGTTCCAGCTCTTCGGGTGTGGGCTGGGTCAGCCCGACCCAGTCGAACGTGTTGGACGGCAGCAGTCCTCGCTCGACGCCGTCGATGCGAATCGATTCGTCGGCCAGCTGCCCGGCGGCATAGCGGCGTGCTGCGACAATTGTCATGGCCGCCTTGTGGCAAAGCCTCTTGACGCTGGCAATCCGGGCCTAAAATGCTTACTCTTGTGTAAGCAGGAGGGCGCAGATGAATGCGATGAGCGAAACTTCCGAAGCGACCGACGTGTTGATCGTTGGAGCTGGCATTTCCGGCATCGGCATGGCGGCGAAGCTGGCGATGAACCTGCCGGGCAAGAGCTACCTGATGCTCGACCGGCGCGAGGATATCGGCGGGACCTGGGATCTGTTCCGCTATCCCGGCATCCGCTCGGACAGCGACATGCACACTTTCGCCTATGCCTTCGAGCCATGGACCGACGAGGAAGTGATTGCCTCGGCAGACCGGATCAAGGCCTATCTGCGCCGGGTGATCGACAAGCACGGTATCGCTTCGCACATGCGTTTCGGCCAGCAGGTCGAAAGCGCCGACTGGGACAGTAAGGCGGGCCTGTGGCGCGTGCAGGCCAAGCAGGCTGACGGCTCGACCGCCCAATACCTCGCACACTTCTTGTTTCTCGGCACGGGCTACTACGATTACGACAATCCCCACGACGCCGAAATTCCCGGTCTTGGCGCGTTCAAGGGCCAGGTGATCCACCCGCAATTCTGGCCCGAGGACTACGATTATTCCGGCAAGAATGCGGTCATCATCGGTTCCGGCGCGACGGCGGTTACCGTGGTGCCCAACATGGCCAAGCTTGCCGGGCATGTGACCATGCTCCAGCGCACTCCGACCTGGTATGGCATCCGGCCTTCGCGTGACAGGCTGGCGAGCAGGTTGCGCCGCTGGCTGCCGGCGAAGTGGGCCTGGGCGCTCAATCGCATGCGGGCGCAGCGGCTCCACGAATTCCTGTTCAAACGGGCGCACGACAAGCCTGAGGAATTCGGCGCCACGCTGAAGGCCATGGTCCGCCGCAAACTGGGCCATGCCTGGCGCGAGGAAGACTACACGCCGCCCTACAACCCCTGGGATCAGCGCCTGTGCCTGGTGCCCAATGGCGATATGTTCGACGCAATCCGCGAGGGGCGGGCCAGCGTGGTTACCGGGGTGATCGACAAGATCGTCGCGGACGGCATTGTGCTGAAAGACGGGCGCAAGCTCGAAGCCGACGTGATTGTCACGGCCACCGGTCTCAGGCTCGCTACATTGGGCAAGATCGGGCTGAGTATCGATGGCGTGGCCATCGATGCCGCGCAGCACTTTTGGTATCGTGATTGCATGCTGTCGAACGTGCCCAATATGGCCGTGGTATTCGGCTATCTCAACGCCGGCTGGACACTCAGAGTCGATATCGTCACCGACTGGCTCTGCCGCCTGCTGCGCCAGATGGATTTCTGGCGCATGGACGTTGCCACGCCCGCGCTGCCGCAGGATCACGGGCTGGAGGAAGTCCAGCCTTTCGACCTGTTCTCTTCGGGCTATCTCCAGCGCGGCAAGCACCTCATTCCGAAAAGCGCTACTACCTCGCCCTGGCGCATCCACATGTATTACCGCGAGGACAAGAAGGAGCTGGAAACGGCATTGATTGACGATGGCTGGATGAAATTCGAACGCCTGGGTGCCATGGCCGAGGCGGCGGTGTAGATTCGCACGCCGCTTTGCCCTAACGCCGCGCCCATGGCCGAATCCCGAATCTATACTGCCGCACTGATCGTCATCGGCGACGAGATTCTCTCTGGCCGCACCCATGACAAGAACATCGCCCAGGTCGCCTCGTGGCTGGGCGTGCAGGGCATCCGGCTCAGTGAAGTACGGGTGATTGCCGACGACATGGAAGCCATTGCGGCAGCCGTAAACGAATTGCGGGCGCGCAACGATTATCTCTTCACCACCGGCGGCATCGGGCCGACGCACGATGACATCACGGTCGATGCGATCGCCGCGGCGCTTGGCGTGGGCGTGGAAGTCCATCCCGATGCCCGGGCGATCCTCGAAGGCTATTACGAAAGCCGCGGCGGCCTGACCGAGGCGCGGTTACGTATGGCCCGCGTGCCTCAGGGCGCCGACCTCATCCCAAACCGCTACACCGGCGCGCCGGGAATCCGTGTGGGCAACCTGTTCATCATGGCGGGCGTTCCTTCGATTACGGCAGGCATGCTCGATGCGCTGACTGGCGAACTGGAAGGCGGCGCGGTGCTGTTGTCCGAGACCATCGGCTGCTGGGTCCAGGAAAGCGAAGTGGCCGACTTGCTGGGTCAGACCGAAAAAGCCCATCCAACCTGTCAGATCGGTTCCTATCCCTTCTGGCGCGACGGCAGGACGGGCGCGAACTTCGTCATCCGCTCGATCGATGCAGAAGAACTGGCCGAGTGCACCCGTGCGCTGGCCAAGGCGCTTGAGGCCATGGAACGGCCGGCGGTGGCAGGTGGGATCTAGGACTTCGATCGCTGCCGCCATGGCCGTCACTCTTTCTTCCTGCGCCACGCCGCAACCGTCGATCCTCGACCGGTTCGAGGCTACTCTCGCGCGCCATCACAGCGCAACAGCAGCCATGGAAGAGTGGTGTGCGGCCGAACATATCGCCGCCAGCCCCGACATCCGCGCTGTGCCTGCACCGGGGCCGGATATGCAAGCTTCCGACGATGTCCGCACGGCGCTGCGTGTGACGGCGGACGAACGGCTGGGCTATCGCCATGTCTTGCTGACGTGCGGCGGCAAAGTGCTGTCCGTGGCGCACAACTGGTACGTCCCCGCTCGATTGACCGCGGCAATGAACCGGACGCTTGAGGGCAGCGATGCGCCCTTCGGCAAGGTCGTCGTGCCCTTGCAATATACGCGCGAGGAACAGCCGGCGCATCGCGGCGGAGATGCAGCCTGCCCGGCCGGCACCGTGCTGACCAAGGGCGCCGTGTTGCGTCTGCCCGATGGAACGCCGATAAGCCTGGTGATCGAATGCTATACGCCGGAAATCCTCGGAGCTCAGTGAGCGGCGGGATCGGGCGCATCGATGCGTTGCGGCGCACCCTTGTCGACGACATAGGTGATCAGCAACCGCGCTGGGCCGCGCCCGGCGTTGATGCCGTTGTGCACCACCCCGCGCGGCACCACAAAGCTCTCGCCCGCGCGGTATAGGCGCCTGGTGCCATCGGCCAGGCGCATTTCGGTGATGCCGCTCAGGACGTGGCCGACTTCGATCCCGGGATGACTGTGCCAGCCCGACGATCCGCCGGGCAGGAATGTGCGATTGTGCTGAGTGAGGACCTGCGGGCCGCGATCGTTCGCCACTTCGGCTTCGGCCAGCCGCGTGGCGGGTGGCGGGGCTGGCGCGGCGGCGAACAGGGGCTGCGCCCATAGGGCGGCTGCAAAGACCAGCCTTCTCAAGGTTTCTTCTCCTTAATAGACTCCAGCTTTGGGATCGATTTCCAGCCGGGCATTGTTGGACCGGCACCAGTCCTGGATTTCAGCCTTCAGTTCGCGCCAATGGTCGCGCGCCCAATCCGGGGCCACATGTTGCCAGCGTTCCTCGTCCGGCAATACCACAGTCGGGATGCCCATCGGGAAGTCAAGCGTGAAGCTGCCGCCCGGTCCCGTTACGATCATCATTTCCTTCCACTGCGGCTGAAGGGTGAACATCCCGCGCTTCTTCCTCCAGGGCCAGGTCAGTTTCATACCCTGTCTCCGGTGACTATGCCCGGCAGGTCGCGGCGAGGCGTTGTCATCTGTATATCTTTTCACCAATCGACCGGGCATGCCATAGTCGACTTGGGGTGGCGGAAGAGGATGAACGAGATGGCCAACGTGAGCGCCGAAGTTTCGGCTAGGCAACCGGTCCCCACACCGCGAGAATTGATGGACCGGGCCGAGTCGCTGGTAGGCCTGTTGCGCAGAAATGCCGTACAGGCCGAGCAGTTGAGGCGGCTTCCGGATGAAACGGTCGAGGCGCTCGAACAGGCCGGCATCTTCCGCATGCTCCAGCCGGTCGAAAGAGGCGGCTTCGGCAGCGATCCCCTGACGGTCTCGCGCGTGTTGACAACCATTGCCAGCGGTTGCGCGGCGACGACCTGGATCCTCATGATCTACAGCTCGGTGGCGCAATTGGCGGAGTTGCTGGGCGAAAAGGCGCTGGCGGAAATCTATTCCGGCGAGCAGCCGCGCATCGCTGGTGTATTCGGCCGGTCCGGCGCACTGCTCGAACGGACTGCTGGCGGCTTCAGGGTCAAGGGCAGCGGGCATTGGCCGTTCAACAGCGGCTGCCGTCATGCCGGTTGGGACTTGCTGCGGTTGACCGTCGAAGAGCCGGACGGCGCGACCTGGCCCGCCTTTGCGGCTGTGCCGATGGCCGAGCTGGAGCTTTGCGACGACTGGGACGTCATGGGGGCGGCGGGCACGGGCAGCAATTCGGTGCGCTGCGGCACGTTGTTCATCCCTGAACATCGCATTGCCAAAGTGCCCAGCGATGTGCGCAGCGTGCTGCGCGCCGATGCCTCGGCCGCCACCAATTGCGCCCTGCCGCTGGGCATGGCGCGCCATGCACTCGACGCCTTCGTCGAAGTGGCCGGTGCCAGCGCGATCAATCACCTCGGCTATGCGAAAATGGGCGATGCGCCTGTCGTCCAGACCGCGCTTGCCGAAGCCGCCGTCGATATCAAGCTGATCGAAGGTTTTCAGCAATGGGTGTTGTCGCCCTATACCGGTGGCCCGGCAATCGATCCGGGCGAGGCCGGGCTGGTTTCCGTGGGCTCTGTGCGATGCTTCGAACTGGCGCGGGGCGTGATAGAAAGACTATTCGCCCTTGCGCCCTCTGGCCAGGTGCATCGCACGCAATCCCTGCAGCGGCTTCTGCGTGACATTCACGTATTCCAGCACCAGCACGCCATGACTCCGTTCATTAATTACGAACTCTATGGGCGCCGGTTCTTTGCCGCCTGAGCTTCAAGCCGCTGCCGTTTCCACTCCCGCAATCGATGTGCGGTGCATCATCCGGCCCGATTCCGCGTCATAGGGGATCGCCCGGTGTAGCGCGCTGGTGTTTTCCCAGATGACGAAATCGCCTTCCTGCCAATCGTGGCGAAGCGAAAATTCGGGCTGGCAGCACCATTCGGTCAGCCTGATCAGCAGCGCGCGGCCTTCGGGGATCGGCATGCCGACCACCCGGTCCGCCGTGGTGCCCAGCAGCATCGACTTGTGCCCGTCGGCATGGGTGAACACCAGGGGGCGCTCGGTATCCTTGCTTATGCCGATCACTTTCTGATACTCCTCCTCGGGGATGAACCCGCGCAACGGCACCATGCTGGAGGCAACCGAATGGGTCACCTTGAGACCTTCGATCTCGCGCCGCTGGTCGTCGGATAGGCCGGCATAACCCGCCGCCGTGCTGGCGAATTCGGTTTGCCCACCCACCGGCGCGGTCTTGCGCGCGGAAAGCAGCGTGGCGAAAGGCGGCGCCATTTCCACGGGCATGCCGTCCATATGGTAGAAGTAAGTGCCCAGGACATATTCGGGCTGCGGGTTGATCTTCTTGTCGAGGGTCACCTGATAGACGTTGTCATCGTTTTCCTGAACGTTGAACTTGCCGGTCAGTTTGACCTTGCCGCCCATCAAGTCGGTGATCTCGAGCTGCTCTTCGTCGGTGAGGTTGAGTCTGGGGAAGACCAAGACAGTGCGTTCGGCCAACTTCTGGCGTAGCGCCTGCGCGGCCTCGGCTGTGAACAGGTCCCTGCGATCGTCCCAGACGACGCGGCTGCCGACCTTGGGCTTGATGTCTTCGAAACGGATGGACACGGCTTATCTCCCCATGTGGAAGCGGCCCCTGCGAGGCTCTGCTGAACAGGTGTTCAGCATATTTTCACGCCCCGGTCAAGCCGCGATTGCCGGTCATGCAGCAGGCAGCATGGGCGAGGCGCGTCATGGCAAAGTGTGTGCCGCCAAATGCAGGAGCCGGAAAGGTCTCCCTTCCCGGCTCCCGATTGTCCGTCAATTCAAGAAGGGTTTCAGCCGCCCTGAACCTGCGCCACGTCGATCTTGAGACCCGGGCCCATCGACGAGCTCAGCGCAACTTTCTTGAGGTACTTGCCCTTGGCGCCGGCCGGCTTGGCCTTGACCACGGCATCGAGAAAAGCGTCGAAATTGGCGCGGATGGCGTCGTTGGAGAAGCTGATCTTGCCAATGCCGCCATGAATGATACCGGCCTTCTCGACGCGGAATTCGATCTGGCCGCCCTTGGCTGCCTTGACTGCTTCCTCGACGTTCGGGGTGACCGTGCCCAGCTTGGGGTTCGGCATCAGGCCCTTGGGACCCAGCGTCTTGCCGAGGCGTCCGACCACACCCATCATGTCGGGGGTGGCGATAACGCGGCCATAGTCGAGGTTGCCCGCGAGCATGTCTTCCATCAGATCTTCGGCGCCAACCTTGTCCGCCCCGGCGGCGAGAGCCGCTTCGGCCTTGTCGCCGCGCGCGAATACCGCGACCTTGACGTCCTTGCCGGTGCCCGAAGGCAGCGTCACCATGCCGCGCACCATCTGGTCGGCATGGCGCGGATCGACACCCAGGTTGAGCGCGACTTCGATCGATTCGTCGAACTTGCTGGCCTTGAGGTCCTTGAGCGTCTGGATCGCCTCATCGACGCCATAGAGCTTCATGTTGTCGCCGAGCTTTTCGGCCAGCATCTTCTGCTTCTTGGTCTGTGCCATGATCCTAGCCCTCCACAACCTGCAGGCCCATCGAACGGGCGGAGCCTTCGATGATCCGGGTCGCCTGTTCGATGTCGTTGGCGTTGAGGTCCTTCATCTTGGCCTCGGCGATTTCGGCGAGCTGCGAACGCTTGATCGTTCCGGCGGAAACCTTGCCCGGCTCCTTCGAACCCGACTTGAGACCGGCCGCCTTCTTGATCAGGAAGCTGGCCGGAGGGCTCTTGGTGACGAAAGTGAAGCTCTTGTCCGCATAGACCGTGATGATGGTCGGGATCGGCATGCTCTTTTCGAGGCTGTCGGTCGCCGCGTTGAACGCCTTGCAGAATTCCATGATGTTCACCCCGCGCTGACCGAGCGCCGGGCCGATCGGGGGGGAGGGATTGGCAGCGCCCGCGGGCACCTGCAGCTTGATATAGCCGTCAATCTTCTTGGCCACGATGGGCCTCCTTTCTTCCTGTTGGCCGCCCGTGTTTCAGGGTTGGGCCTCAGAGTGAGCGGTCAGGCAGACGGCCAAAGCCATCCTCCCGCGTGGAATCGGCCCGAAGGCCGAAGCGCGCGCCACTAACGGGCGCGCTGGCAAATTGCAATGATTTCCGGCGTTACCGGAGAACAGGCTTTACTTCGACAGTTCGACCTGCTCGAAATCCAGCTCCACTGGCGTAGCCCGCCCAAAGATTGATACGCTCACCTTCACCCGGTTCTTGTCGAAATCGAGCTCTTCCACCACGCCGTTGAAGCTGGCGAAGGGGCCATCCAGCACCTTGACCGAATCGCCGATCTCGTAATCGACCGAAATGTGCTTCTTGGGCTCGGCTGCGGCGGCTTCACGGGCGCCGAAATAGCGGGCGGCCTCGCGATCGGAGATCGGCTGGGGCTTGCCCGACGAGCCGAGGAAGCCGGTCACCTTGGGCGTGTTCTTGACCAGGTGATAGACGTCGTCATTCATCGCCAGCTTGGCGAGTACATATCCAGGCATGAATTTGCGTTCGACCTGAACCTTCTTGCCGCGCTTCACTTCGGTGACGGTTTCGGTGGGCACTTCAACCGCTTCGACCAATTGCGACAGACCCTTGCGCTCGGCCTCGGACAAGATCGAATCGCGTACCTTGTTCTCGAAGCCGGAATAAGCGTGAATGATGTACCAGCGGGCCATTGTTTCTCTTTCGTAAGGGTCAGGCGCCAAAAATCATGCGAGCGACAGCAGCCAGCGCACCACGGCGCCGAACAGCGAATCGATGCCCAGGAAGAACACCGCCAGAATCACCATCATGATCCCGACGAAGATAGAGGTCGTCACAGTTTCCTGACGGCTCGGCCAGACAACCTTGCGCGCCTCGGCCTGTACCTGGCGCATGAATTCGCCGGGTGAGGTCCTGGTCTTGACTGGGCGTTCGTCCATCGGTGTTCTCCTGCCTTCCGCCAAGGACAAATCGCCGCCCCGGCGGACCGCTGGCGGCGCCGACCGGGAGGGGCAGAAGTTTTCCTTATGCCGGAAGTGGAGCGCGACTTAGCGAGCGCCTGCCGGTTTTGCAAGACGGACGAGCATGGTTCCGGGCGCGCGGTAGATCGTTTCGGCGCCTTGCGGCAACCGGGCGGGCTCGCGTTTGCCGACCCACCAGAGAAAGTCCGCCTGACGCGCAGGGGTGAAGCCGGCAAGGTCGATCGGCTCGCCGGGCTCGACGAAATGGCGGTGCGACGGATCGGCGAAATCGGCTGTCGCGTCGCGCAGGCTCAGCATGTGGACGCCGGGAATGGCGAAGTGGCTGTTGACCAGCGCGTCGCGCCGGACCGTCGCATAGCTTGCGACGTGTTCGATCGGATTTAGCGGCCAGCTGCCGCGGTCTTCCTCCACCGCGCTGGCGACGCGTGCGCCTTGCGGCAATTGCTCGACCACGGTGAGCACTTGCGCCATGTGCCGGGAATTGACGTCCCAGGCCTGAGTCGTGACGCCGAGCCGCAACAGGAACAGCACAGGCACCAGCCATAAAGCCCAGCGCGGCGTCCGCCATTCTATCGACAGGCAGCCGATCATGAGCGCCACCGCAATCAGGCGATAATCGGCATAGTCGCCGCCGCCCAGGTGCCGGGGCATGGCGAAAGTCAGGACGAACAGCAGCAGCGCCGCCCAGCCCAGGCGGGGATCGATCTTTCGCTTGTAGGCGGCATAGCCGATCCCGAAGATCATCAGGGCGAGCGTGTCCATGTCGAGCATGAAGTTCTGGTCGCGCAGCGCCTGAATCCAGATGCCGATCTTGAACCGGACGACATCCTTGCCCCACAGATACACGCCCAGCGGCTCGCCGCTGCCCATTTGCAGCAGAATCGGGAAGGTCAGCGGCCAGGCCGCGAACAGACCACCCAGCGATGGCCGCCGCTGCATCTCGTAACACAGCACGAGAATGCCCAGCACCCCCCAGCCCGCGAGGTGCGCCAGCCAGACCACAAAGCCGACGGGGATGAAGGCCAGCCAGCGCCACCGCCAGCCCTCGAGCCGGACCCAGCCGGCAAAAGCAAACAGCGCCAGCGCCAGCGCCAGTCCGAAATTGAGCAGGCCCATGCACAGCGCCGGCGACCAGATCGTCGCGAAGGCCAGCAGCGCCCCGACACTCACTCTGCCGCGCAGCACCCAAGCGACACTGATAAGGCCCAGCCCGGTCAGCACGGGCACCAGCGCGCCGATGATCCTGCCGCCGGTCTCCAGTCCGAACAGCTTGGCCATGGGCCAGATCAGCAAGTCGGCGCCGAGATTGCCCGACCATCGCCAGGTGAAGACATAGTGCCGGGCCAGCCACTCGCTCTGCCCCTGATCCAGCATCACATGCCAGCGCGCGAGGTGCGAGGCATAGTCGGTCATCTGCGGGTAGCGGGCGACGGCAAAAGGCAGGCAGGCCAGCAGGGCCAGTGCGATTCCAAGCCACAGGCCTTCCCGCGGCCGCGGCGTTGCAGTCAGAAAGCCCGCGGCGGGCGCGGCGGGTTCGGCGGCCTGTGTCACCTTGTTGCAATTCCCCCGGGGAAGAGCCTGGCAGGAGTGGAGGGACTCGAACCCCCGGCATTCGGTTTTGGAGACCGACGCTCTACCAACTGAGCTACACTCCTGCGGGCGAGGGGCGCTCTATAGAGTTGGCCCGAGGATGACAAGCAGGCGTGCTTGGGGCAATAAGTGTCATCGTGCATGCCCCCGCCGCGCCTTCGCCGATCGATCCCGAGCTCCTGATGCTCGCCTATCGCAGCGGCATCTTTCCCATGGCGGACACCCGCGAGGATCCCGACATCTTCTGGGTCGAGCCGCAGAAGCGCGCGATCATTCCGCTGGACCTGTTTCATTGCTCGCGTTCGCTGGCTCGCACGTTGCGCCGGGGACGGTTCCGCGTGACATGCAATGTGGCTTTCGAGCAAGTGATCGAGGCTTGCGCCGGCCCAAGGCGAGCCAAGGACGACGGGAGCCACGGGGAAAGCTGGATCAGCCACCGCATCGTCAAAAGCTATGTCCAGCTGCACCGGCTGGGCCATGCTCACTCGATCGAATGCTGGCAGGGAGATGCGCTGATCGGCGGGCTCTATGGTGTCGGCTTCGCCCGGGTATTCTGCGGAGAGAGCATGTTCAGCCTGGCGCCAGACGCCAGCAAGGTGGCGCTGGCCTGGCTGGTCGCGGCTATGCGGATGGGCGGGGCGGAACTGCTCGATTGCCAGTTCATCACAGATCACCTTGCTTCGCTGGGCGCCATCGAAATCGGGCAGAAACGGTATGTCGCGCTGCTCAAGGCGGCGCAGCGGCCCTATTCTTCGGGCGTGTCTGCTGCGGCCGGCGAGGGGCTGGGCATGGGCGAAGGCCGGGGGGATGCGCTGGCGCTGGGGGAAGGCGAAGGTTTGGGCGAGGCGCTGGCGCTGCCTGAGGCATTTGCCGCACTGCTTACGGCTGCGGGCGGCTCTTCTTCCTCACCGGGGAATTTCATCGCGCAGTCCTTGACCCAGATATCGTAGACCGGGTGCTCGACCACGTTGAGCGATGGCGAATTCTTGAACAGCCAGCCGGAAAAGACCTGCCGCCAGGTCAGCGGCTCGTTAGGCTTGTTGCGGTCCTGGACGAAAACCTGAACGAAAGCGCCGGTCTCGGGCGGCGTTTCCCAGGGCAGGGTGCGCTCGCAGGTTGCAAGCTTGACGATGACATTGCCTACCCGGCGGCTCTCGCCGGTCTTCAGCACCACGTCCTGCGAGACATTGTTTCGCTTGTTGAGCAAACCGATGGTCGCCACCCGGTCCTTCACCGGCGTGCCATACCGGTTTTCCGTGGCCGGCGCGGCGGAATTTGCGGCAATCGCCTTGGGCACGCCCGTTGCCTCCGGGTCCGGCTGCTTGCCGAACCAGCCGCATCCCGCCAGCAATGTGGCGGCGAGCAGCATCGGGGCGATTGCCCGCTTCACGAATCAGCCTTCCGGCGACGCAACAAGATTGTCGCCCTCTGGCGACCAGGCATCGTAATCGCCCGTCGCCCGCGCACGGCGACCACCGCGTTCGAGCGCACCCTGGGGGCGATAGGCCTCCACCGTACCGGTCGCATTGGGCGCAAAGTCCGCCTCCCAGATGCGCGGTGGCGGCAAGTGGCTTTCGGGAATGCCGTCATAGCTATGATGCAACCAGCCGTGCCATTCGGCCGGTACCCGGCTGGCGTCATTGGCCCCGTTGTAGATCACCCAGCGCCGCTCGCGCCCGTCCCGCGGTTTCCTGGAACAGAAATAGCGGTTGCCCTGGGCATCGGTGCCCACATGCTTGCCAGTGAATGCGCTGTTGACGAGCGTGCCGATGGTCGCGCCGTCCCACCAGGTGAAGAGCTTGCCGAGGATTCCCATGGTCAAGCGCGTTAGCCGCTTTTGCCGGGACAGCGCAAGCGGCCGGTTGGTTTCACTCAATCCGCAATTCCTACAACACTCCAGATATCGATAACTGGAAACTTCCGCGTGGGATCAGGCAAATCAAACGCTCATTGGTTCTCGGGGAATTCGAATACGCCGGTAAGGAAATGCCAAAACGCTTTCCGTCTCTTCCGCCGCTTTTCCTCTGCTTTCGCCAATTCAAGCGCACGAGCTTCTGCCAAAAATCCTTGCACCTCGGTGCTGTAATGCTCTTCTTTTCTTGCTCCGACAACGGAGCGATATGGTTCGTCGATCATTTGCGTCCCTTTCGAAGGACATGACCAAACCTGCCGCGCTGCAGTTTGAGGGTTCGCGGACGGCTCTTGCCAAACGCAAGCGATATGCGATCTGCAAAATGCGCTGCCGTCGTCGCCGCGGGGTCTTTGCCCGGCTTTGCCTTGGCCGTCGGCGACCTGTCGCAACCTCCCCCAAGTTAGCTAAAAAACGCGAATCGGTTGCGAACTCTGACAATTTTACTTGACTGTCAAAGAGGAACAAAGCGGAATCATATTACATATTTATGACATTAACCTGACAGCATTCGGCCTGCGGTAATTAAGTTCATCGTTACAGCCTTCGTCGCCCGATTTCATCGCAACGAGCTAGCCAGTTACCACTCAACCAGATCGCCAGGCCCGATCCCCAGAGCTGCAGCCCGCCCACCTTTCAATTCCAGCACGCCAGACGCCGGACCTGCCGAAGGCAGCGGGGTTTCATCATAGGGCACCGCATTTGCAGCAATGTTGAGAATGCGCCGGTCGCGGCCGATGAACACGATGTCGAGCGGGATCACCGTGTTGCGCATCCAGAAAGCGGCCTGACGCGGTGGGTGCATCGGGAAGATCATGCCTTCATCGTCGCCCATCGAAGTTCGGAACATCAGCCCCTTTTCCTGTTGCGCGGGACTGGCGGCCACTTCGACGTGAAATTGGTGGCGCACCTTGCCCGACACGACCGAAAGCGGGATCACCGGCAGGCCCGAAACCGCATGCCGTGCCGGCGCTGCCGGAGTAGAGGCCTGCCCCTGCCCGGCGGATTGCGGCGAACAGGCCGCGAGCAGAAGGAGTATGGCGGCCAGAGGCTGGATCAGTCGCATGTATCGTCCTCGCTCGCCTGGGCAGCCCAATGCTCGGCAGCCGCGATCGTCGAGGCATTGACCAATTCGCGAGCGCTGTCGAGAGGGTGCCCGGCGCGCAACATGGCGGCCAACTGCTTTTCGCGCAGGGGCCTGTCCGGCTCGCTCGCGCCGAACGGCCCGAAACGGCGCTTTTTCGCCATGACAAGCGCGGCGCGGCGCTCGGCGCTCTCCCGGCCGCGCAGCGACTGACGCAAGCCTTCGCCGATCCCGGCCGTGACCAGCGCCTGGTCGATCCGGCGACGGCCGTATCCGCGCGCCAAAAGTCCGGCGTCCTTGCCGCGGGCATAGGCCGCATCGTCGACATAGCCTGCGGCGATGCAACGCTCGACCAATTGTGTCACGGGCGGCTCGCCCGCGCCCTCCCATCCGCGCTCGCGCAACTTGCGTGTCAGATAGGCTGCAAGCTTGGCCGACGACACGGCAAAACGCGCGACATAGCCGAGCGCCAGTTGCTCCAGCCGCTCACGATCGAGCGGCCTTGGCTTTTTTTCGCCGGAAAATTTGGTTACCATTGCCCTATTCGTGCCACAGTCGCGGCCAAATGGGGAGTTCCGCGCGTGATCGAACGGGGGAACGCAGCTATGTCCGGACCAGGTATATGCCCGGACACATCTGTTCGGCATGCAGCAACTGAAATAAAAACAACGGGTTATCGCACATGACTGACGCAGCGACGCTTACGCCGCCAGCCGAGTCGAATCTCATTCCCACGCCCAACGAGGATACATTGCCTCGCCGAATCGCTGACTTCGCCACATTTGGCGAAGCGCTGGACTATGCGGCGTGTGGCAAACGCGGTCTCAATTTCCACGATCCTCGTGGCACCCTGATCCGTCCTTATCCGTTCTCGGAATTGCGCGAAGACGCCATCAAGGTTGCCTTGCGGCTGATCGCCCGCGGCGTGAAGCCTGGCGATCGCGTGGCCATGGTGGCCGAGACAGGCACCCATTTCGCCTCACTGTTCTGCGGCGCGATCTATGCTGGTGCCTGGCCTGTGCCTTTGCCCTTGCCCACCAGTTTCGGCGGCAAGGAAAGCTATATCGATCAGATCGCGGTGCAGATGGCCAGCGCCGACCCCCTGCTGCTGTTTTACCCCGAGGAGCTTGCCGAACTTGCTGGCGCGGCAGCCGCGCGGCAAGGCTGCGAAGGCGTGGTCTGGCAACAGTTCGCGCTGGAAGAGGCGCCCGAAGCGCCGCTGCCCGAGGCAAAATCCGAAGACATCTGCTTCCTGCAATATTCGAGCGGCTCCACCCGTTTTCCGCATGGCGTTGCCGTTACGCATGGTTCGCTGCTCGCCAATCTCGCGGCGCATGGCCATGGCATGGGTTTCAGCGACAACGACCGCTGCATCAGCTGGTTGCCGTGGTATCATGACATGGGCTTGGTCGGCTGTCTTCTTTCGCCGATCGCCAACCAGTTTTCGTCCGATTACCTCAAGACAGAGGATTTCGCCCGCCGCCCGCTTGCCTGGCTCGACCTGATCAGTCGCAATCCGGGCAATTCGCTCAGTTATTCGCCTACATTTGGCTATGACATTTGCGCGCGCCGGGTTTCCAGCCAGACTCACGTGGCCGAACGGTTCGACCTGTCGCGCTGGCGGGTCGCGGGCAACGGGGCGGACATGATCCGGCCCGATGTCATGCAGAATTTCGTCAATGTCTTTGCTGACGCCGGCTTCAAGGCCTCTTCCTTCCTGCCCAGCTACGGCCTGGCCGAAGCCACTCTCGCCGTAACCTTGATGACGCCGGGTGAGGGCATCAAGGTGGAACTGGTCGAGGAAGAACGCCTGTCGGGCAAGCCACGCGATCTGTCGCGCCCGGCGCGGTATCGCGCCATTGTCAATTGCGGCAAGGTGGTGCGCGGCATGAAAGTCGAGATTCGCGGCGAACACGGCGAGGCTCTCGCCGATCACCGCATCGGCAAGGTCTGGTGCTCGGGCACCAGTCTGATGCATTCCTATTACCGCGACCCTGAATCGACCGCGGCCTGCATGGCGGATGGCTGGCTCGACACCGGCGACATGGGCTACATGGTCGAGGATCATCTCTATATCGTCGGCCGCGCCAAGGACATGATCATCATCAACGGCAAGAACCACTGGCCCCAGGACATCGAATGGGCGGTGGAGCAATTGCCGGGCTTCAACCACGGCGACATCGCTGCTTTCGCGCTCGAAACCGAGAATGGCGAGGAAGTGCCGGCCGTGCTGGTCCACTGCCGGATCAGCGATCCCGAAGAGCGCCTCAAGCTGCACGATGCGATTCGCAGCAAGGTGCAGTCGGTCACCGGCATGAATTGCGTGGTCGAACTTGTCCCGCCGCGCACCTTGCCGCGGACCAGTTCGGGCAAGCTCAGCCGGGCAAAGGCGCGCAATCTCTATCTTGCCGGAGAGATCCAGCCCTACAAACTGGCGGCCTGATCCCTGCCGGAAACAGGCATGGCTTGCACGACCATGCCCTTCGCTGCGGGAGAGCCCCATCCGAATTGAACGGGCTCACTCAGACAATTGATAAGCCCCCGGGTTTGACGATTCTGTCCTCGTCCCCATATTGGCGGGCGCGGACACCATGCGAAAGACAAACGCCACAAACCGGAAAACCTTCGATTCAACGCACTCTGCCAAGGCTGTGTCGCGACCCTGTCACGAAACTGAAATAGACCGGGCCGATGGCCGTGGTTTTGGTAGCCGATGACGGGGGTGAAGTTGAGCGAGGGTGAGACAGCGGCGCCGCAAGTGCCGGCCGCAGCACCCGCCAGCCGGTTCTTCAACCGGGAACTCAGCTGGCTGTCGTTCAACCGGCGGGTGCTCGCAGAAGCGCGCAACCCCAATTATCCTCTGCTCGAACGGCTGCGCTTCCTCTCGATTTCAGGCAGCAACCTCGATGAATTTCTGATGGTGCGAGCCGCCGGACTGGCCGGCCAGGTGCGCCTCAAGATAGACGAAATATCGATCGACGGGATGACTCCGCAGCAGCAGCTGAGCGCCGTACACGATGCAGTGGTCGATCTCGAACTTTCGCAGCAGGACGCGTTGCGCGAACTGAAGCAGCTGCTTTCCGCCGAAGGCATTGTGATTGCGAGCGGCGAACGGATGAATTCAGCGCAGCACCGCTGGCTGAGGGATTACTTTTCCGAGCACATCCTGCCGATCATCACGCCTCAGGCGATCGATCCCGCACACCCGTTTCCTTTTGTCGCCAACCAGGGGATCGGCATTCTGTTTTCGCTGACGCGAAGCTCGGACGCGGCCGCGGTGATGGAGCTCGTGCTGATCCCGCACAGCCTGCCGCGCTTCGTTCGCGTGCCAGGCGAACAGGCTACCTATGCCTCCATCGAAGACCTGATATGCCGTCACGCCGGGCTGATCTTTCCCGGCTTCCGGGTGCTCAGCCACGGCGTGTTCCGGGTCTTGCGCGATAGCGACATCGAAGTGGAGGAAGATGCGGAAGACCTTGTCCGCTATTTCCGCACCGCGATCCAGCGGCGGCGGCGCGGGCGGGTTATCCTGCTCAAGCTTCAGGGTGATATCGATCCGGCGGCGGAGCAACTGCTGCGCACTCAGCTGGGGCTTGACCTTGCCATTGTCATCAAGACCGATGGCCTGATTGGCATTGGCGGCCTCGCCGCTATCGTCGAAGAAGACCGACCCGATCTCAAATTCGAGCCTTACAACCCGCGCTATCCCGAACGCATCCGCGAACACGACGGCGATTGCTTCGCCGCCATCCGCGAGAAGGACATCGTCATCCACCACCCCTATGAGAGTTTCGAGGTGGTCGTCGATTTCCTTCGGCAGGCGGCGTCCGATCCCGATGTCATCGCCATCAAGCAGACGCTCTATCGAGCGGGCAAGCAATCGGCGGTCATTGCCCAGCTGATCGCGGCGGCCGAGGCCGGAAAGTCGGTCACGGCCGTGGTCGAGATCAAGGCGCGATTCGACGAGGAACAGAACCTGATGTGGGCCTCGCAGCTGGAACGGGCGGGCGTCCAGGTGATTTACGGCTTCGTTGACTGGAAGACCCACGCCAAGGTTTCCATGGTGGTGCGCCAGGAGGACGGCGGCTATCGCACCTACTGCCACTTCGGCACCGGCAACTATCACCCGCTGACTGCCAGGATCTACACCGATCTCAGCTTTTTTACGGCCGATCCGCGCGCAGGGCGCGACGCGGGCAAGCTGTTCAACTTCGTTACCGGCTATGTCGAACCCAAGCGCACCGAGATGCTGGCGATCTCTCCCGTCTCGCTGCGCGCCAGGCTCTACGAATGCATCGACAAGGAAGTGGCCAATGCCAAGGCGGGCAAGCCTGCCGCGATCTGGGCCAAGATGAATTCGCTTACCGACCCGGGCCTTATCGACCGGCTTTATGCCGCTAGCGAGGCGGGCGTGCAGATCAGCCTCGTGATTCGCGGCATTTGCTGTCTGCGGCCCGGCATGCCCGGCATGTCGGAAAACATCGCGGTCAAATCGATCATCGGCCGCTTCCTCGAACACAGCCGTATATGGGCTTTCGGCGCGGGGGCCTCCCTGCCGAACGGCCGCGCCAAGGTGTTCATCACCTCTGCCGACGCCATGGGCCGCAATTTCAACCGGCGCGTTGAAGTTCTGGTGCCGATCCGCAACCCGACCGTGCACGATCAGGTATTGGAGCAAGTCATGCTTGCCAATCTGCTCGATACCGAACAAAGCTGGCTGCTGGCCGCCGACGGTACGTATCGCCGGGTGGGCCAGGTCGAAAATCCCTTCAACCTGCATCGCTACTTTATGACAAATCCCTCACTCTCGGGTCGCGGCGCAGCGCTGGCCAGCGGACGCAAAGTACCAAAGCTGGCCTTGCGCCGCGGCGGCAGCTGACGGGAAGCACCGATGAAAGACGATTCCCGTCGAGGGGAAAGCCACTGGCGCGGCCAGCGTGCTGTCATCGATATCGGCTCGAATACCGTGCGCCTGGTAATCTACGGCGGGCCGCCCCGGGCGCCCAACGTGCTCTACAATGAGAAGGTCACAGCCAAGCTGGGCAAGGCCATTCCGGCCGACGGCAGGATGTCGGACAAGGCAATGAACAATGCGCTGGCGGCACTGGCGCGCTTTGCGGCGCTGCTGCGGCTGAAGGGAATCGGGCAGATCGATACGGTGGCGACAGCTGCGGCGCGAAATGCGGCGAACGGGCCGGAATTTCTCGAAAGAGTGGCGGCGCTCGGGCTCGATCCCCGCCTTCTTTCGGGCGAGGAAGAGGCGCTGACCAGCGCGATGGGCGTGATTGGCGCCTTCCCGCAGGCCAAAGGCGTGGTTGCCGATCTCGGCGGCGGCAGCATCGAGCTTATCCATGTCGATGGCATGCAGTGCGAACACGGGGCCAGCATGCCGCTGGGCACCTTGCAGCTGCCGCAGTTGCGTGCCGCGGGCGCCGCAAAGTTCTCCCGGCGCATGCAAAAAGTGGTCAAGGCGTCCGACTGGCAATGCGCCGATGGCGAAGCGCTATATCTGGTGGGGGGCGCGCATCGTGCGCTTGGCCGCTATGCCATGCGCTGGCTCGACTGGCCGCTGGACGACCCTCACGGGTTCGATGTTGCGCCTGACATTCTTGCGAAAGTGCTGCGTTCGTTGCGGCGCGGCAGATTGCCGGCGGACCTCGCCGGTTTCTCGGCATCGCGTATCGCAGGATTGCCGGATACGGGAGCCTTGCTCGCTGTGTTGCTGCGAGAAATCAATCCCGACCGAGTGGTATTTTCGTCCTGGGGTCTGCGCGAAGGCGTCCTGTTCAGGAGCTACAACGCAGCCTTGCAGCAGCAACACCCCCTGCCTGCGGGGGTTGCCGCATTTGCCGCAGGCATGGGCTGCCAGCCGTCCGTGGCCGTCATGATGGTCGGCTGGACGGGAGAAGCGCAATTCCCGGCGAGCGATGCGCGCGAGCACTTGCGGCTTGCGGCGACCATGTTGGCCTTGTCGTCGATGCATGTTGAACCGAACCTGCGTGCGGAAGAGGCATTGAACTGGGCACTGCGCAAGCGCTGGATCGGCATTGATGCCACTGGCCGGGCCATGTTGGCCGCCGCCGCGCAAGGCAATGGCGGCAAGACCGCAATTTCTCCTGACCTGCTCCGTCTCGCCAGCGAAGCCACGCTTCGCGAGGCGCTTGCCTGGGGCCTTGCGGTGCGGCTGTGCCGCCGATTGACAGGTTCATCGGCCGAGGCTCTTTCGGACAGTAGCCTGGCGCGAAGGGGTGGCAGACTGATCCTGTCCGTTCTGGAGAGCCGCAAGGTACTCTGTACCGATATGGCGGCGCGCGATCTTCGGGTACTGGCCGACTGGCTGGGTCTCGAACCGGAAATCCGGTTCCCTGCCAATGCCCGCGAATTGTTACTTGGTCCGTAGTCGTACATCAGGCACAGCCCGGAATTTGGCCCGCGCATTTTCCCTCTGAAAGCCGGGCCGGAGAGCTTTGGCGACAAGGTCCTGGGGGGCACGAACGGCCTGCAATGGCAAAAATGTCACACACGACAGAACTCAAATGAATTTTTCCTGAATCGATTCGCCATTGTAACTATTTTCCGTTATAAACGATGTTGCAGAGGAGAGCGCCGCGTAAACAACGTGGTCGCTGACCATGTGCCCCGGCGCCTATCGTCCGCGTCGCCGGGGGCTATTCTCGACAGGGCGAGGCGAAGGCACGTACAGCAATATGGGATTTGATAGAGGACGTCGCGGTCGGGGCCGTGACAAGCGGGACGGTTTCGGAGAGGACGGTTTTGATCCATTCAGCGCCGGCGGCGGTGGCGATCGCTTCGGTGGCGGAGACCGTTTCGGCGGCGCGCGCGAAGGCGGCGGTGGCGGCTTTGGCGGCGGCCCGCGCGGCGGCTTCGGCGGCGGCGGAGGCGGTGCGCCACGTGGCGGCGGCGGTGGTGGCGGCATGCCTGCCCAGGTCGTCGGTCAGGGCAAAGGAACCGTCAAGTTCTTCAACAGCAACAAGGGTTTCGGCTTCATCCAGCGCGATGAAGGCGGTGAGGACGTGTTCGTCCATGTTAGCGCCGTTGAACGCGCGGGACTCGAAGGGCTGGCGGAAGGTCAGGAGCTGGAGTTCACTCTGGTGGATCGCGGAGGTAAGGTATCCGCGAGCGATCTGGTTGTCGTCGGCGACGTGATTCCGGTCCAGAAGCGGGAAGCGCCGCAGCGGCAGCTTACCGGCGAAAGGGCTACGGGTACGGTCAAGTTCTTCAATTCGATGAAGGGCTTTGGCTTCATCACCCGCGACGACGGGCAGCCCGACGCATTCGTGCATATCAGCGCGGTTGAGCGGTCCGGAATGTCGGGCCTTAACGAAGGCGACCGGCTGGAATTCGACATCGAGGTCGATCGACGAGGAAAGTACTCGGCGGTCAACCTGGTGCCGCGTCAGGATTGATTCCGTCCGCACCCGCTTGCGGTATTTGACCGCAAGCTCGCGACAGCATAAACGCAGGCCAATGGCGGCCCTTGAGTCTGATGGCTCGGGGGGCCGCCATTTGTCGTTTGCGTTTCCTCATCCAGATTCCGGAATTCAAGGGAATTAATCATGTCGATCACTCCGCTGATGCCTGTCTACCCACGGTGCGGCGTGCGGCCGGTCCGCGGCGAGCACTGCCATCTGATCGGTGAGGACGGGCAGCGCTATCTCGACTTCGCGGCCGGCATCGCTGTCAATTCGCTTGGCCATTCGCACAAGGGCCTGATTCGTGCGATCCAGCATCAGGCGGCGACGTTGATGCATGTCTCCAACCTCTATGGCAGCCCGCAAGGCGAACGTCTGGCGCAGCGGCTGGTCGATCTGACTTTCGCCGATACGGTGTTTTTCACCAATTCGGGTGCCGAAGCGGTCGAATGTGCGATCAAGACGGCCCGGAGCTATCACCAGCATGCGGGCGATCACCACCGGTTTGAGCTGATCACGTTCAACCAGGCCTTTCATGGACGGACGCTTGCGACCATCAGTGCGTCCAACCAGGAAAAGATGCACAAGGGCTTCGAACCACTGCTTCCGGGCTTCAGATATGTCGAGTTCAACGACCTGGAAGCAGCTCGTGCGGCGATCGGGCCTAATACCGCCGGTTTTCTCGTCGAACCTATCCAGGGCGAAGGTGGCATTCGGGTGGCCAGCGCAGAATTCATGCGCGGCCTGCGGCAGCTGGCCGACGACAATGGCCTGCTGCTGGTGCTCGACGAAGTGCAGAGCGGCTATGGCCGCAGCGGCACATTCTATGCCCACGAGCAATATGGCTTGGCGCCCGACATACTCGCAACCGCCAAGGGCATCGGCGGCGGCTTTCCGCTCGGCGCCTGCCTGGCGACCGAAAGTGCGGCGCGCGGAATGGTCGCCGGAACCCACGGCTCGACCTATGGCGGCAACCCTCTGGCCATGGCCGCGGGCGAGGCCGTGCTCGATGCCTTCGAGGCCGAGGGCATTCTCGCCAATGTCCGCGACAAGTCGGCGAAACTGATCGCCCGGCTCGAACAATTCATCGGCAACTATCCGGAGCTGTTCGAGGAAGTGAGGGGCCGGGGACTCCTTCTGGGAATCAAGCTCAAAGTAGAACCGCGCGGCTTGGTCGCGCATCTACGCGATAATCATGGGCTGCTGACGGTTTCGGGCGGCGAAAATACCCTGCGCATCGTGCCGCCACTGGTGATCGGCGATGAGCATATCGAGGAATTCATGGAACGGCTTTCGGCGGCTGCGGCCAGTTTTGCGATGGAAGAGGCAGCGGCATCATGACCAGACATTTCCTCAACCTCACCGATGCCGGCGGCGATGCCGTCGCCGCAATGCTGAACGATGCGCTCGACCGCAAGGCGGGGCGGACAGGCTGGCCGAAAGGTCGCGTCGATGGCGATGCGCCATTGGCGGGCCATGTTCTGGCGATGATCTTCGAGAAGAATTCGACGCGGACCCGCGTGTCGTTCGATATGGCCATGCGCCAGCTGGGCGGCAGTGCGATTGTCATGGATTCCGGCTCGATGCAGCTGGGCCGCGGCGAGACTGTCGCCGATACGGCGCGTGTGCTTAGCCGCATGGCCGACGCCATCATGATCCGCACCGACGATCACGCGAAAATCGAGGAGCTTGCCGCGCATGCCACCATTCCGGTGATTAACGGGCTAACCGATGAATCTCATCCCTGTCAGATTATGGCCGATCTGTTGACCTTGCTCGAACGCGGCATTGCTTTGCCCGGACTCGATATGGCCTGGCTGGGCGATGGTAACAACGTGCTGCATTCGCTGATCGAGGCTGCGGGTCTGATGAAATTCACAATCCGCGCAGCCATTCCTGAAGGTTTCGATCCCGATGCGGGTTTCGTCGAACGCGCGCGCGCGGCGGGCGGGCAAATCCGCATCGTCAGGGATCCGCGCGAGGCGGCTGCGGGCGCACAGGCGGTGGTCACCGATTGCTGGGTGTCGATGGGGCAGGATGGCGGCGATGCGCAGGTTGCTGCCATGCGGCCATATCAGGTCGATGAGGCCCTGATGGCGGCGGCCGCGCCCGGCGCCGTGTTCATGCATTGCTTGCCCGCGCATCGCGGCGAGGAAGTCACCGATGCCGTGATAGATGGACCGCAGTCGGCAGTCTGGGATGAAGCGGAGAACCGCATCCACGCGCAGAAATCGGTGCTGCTCTGGGCGCTTGGCAAGTTGTGAGCGGCGCGCCGGACATTCCCGGGGAGGAAACCGGCTTCGACCGCGTACTTGGCTTCACTCTGCCCGACCGGCACGCCCGCGGCCGGCTGGTCAGGCTGGGTCCGGTGCTCAATACCGTGCTGTCGGCGCACGATTATGCGCCGCCGATCCGTCACTTGCTGGCGGAGGCCTTGACGCTCACCGCCTTGCTTGGCTCGCTGCTCAAGCAGGGCGAAGGCCAGTTGACCATGCAGGCGCAGACCGAGCGCGGCGTGGTCGAACTGCTGGTCTGCGACTATCGCGGCGGCGAGCTGCGCGGCTATGTCCGCCACGATGCCGACAAGCTGGCCATGCTGGGCGCAAATCCCTCGCTCTATGCCCTGTTCGGGCAAGGCTATCTGGCGATAACCTTCGATCTGGCAGCCACAGGGGAGCGGTATCAGGGTATCGTGCCGCTGGAAGGCGATTCCCTGTCGCAGGCCTGCGAAAGCTATTTCGCCCAGTCAGAACAAGTGCCGACCCTGATTCGCACCGGAGTGAAATGGGATGGGGCGCGTTGCATTGCCGGCGGCCTGCTTGCCCAGCATCTTGCCGAAGGGGAGGAGGGCAGAACGCGGCTGCATGTGCGCATGGACCACCCTGAATGGGAGCATGTCGCTGCACTGGCCGGATCGACACGGCACGAGGAACTGGTCGATAGCGACCTGTCGCTGGAGGCCCTGGCATGGCGGCTGTTCGGCCGCGAGGACGAAGTGCGGGTTCAACACTTGGCGCCGCTGGAGCGAGGCTGCCGGTGTACCGAGGCGCATTATCGCAATGTGCTTGCCCGGTTTCCGGAGGACGAACGAGCGGACATGCGGGGCGAGGATGGCCTCGTCACCATCGACTGCGCATTCTGCTCGAAACAATTCAGAATCGCAGCGTAAAGGCTCCATTCATCGTTTGCAGGCCACGATTGGTCGCGGTAATGGCAAATGGCATGCCGCTGTTTTGCCAGAATTGCGGGTTAGGCGAACCTGTCCTTTTCAGGAGGTCGATGAGTGAAGAGCGTTACGCTCAGGTTTGCGGCGGGAATTGCGGTTGCTGCCGCAGCCTTTGCCCTGCCTGCTTTCGGCCAAAGAGCATCTCTCGCCATGCTTGACGGCTTGGAAGCCGGCCGCTGGGAATTGCATGTGCGCGATCCAGGCAAGACTGTGGAACAGATTTGTTTCCGCGATGCGCGGCGGCTGATCCAGTTGAGGCATCCAGCGGACACGTGCGAAAGACTGATTATCGACGACACTGCATCGAAAGTGACCGTGCAATATACTTGCCGGGGCCGCGGCTATGGGCGCACGCTCATTCGCCGGGAGACGGGCCGGCTGGTGCAGATAGAAAGTCAGGGCATTGCCAATGGCCTGCCCTTCTCGTTCTCCGCCGAGGCGCGCCGGGTTGGCGATTGCGCCGCCTGATCGCGGCTGGGTGAAGCAATGCAGGCTGAATTCTCAGGGACAGGCAGGCCGGCGGTCGTGCTGCTTTCGGGCGGACTCGATTCGATGGTGGCAGCCGGGCTTGCCCGCGAGGCAGGCTTTGCGCTCCATGCGCTGACGATTGACTACAATCAGCGGCATCGCCGCGAGATCGATGCGGCAAAGACGATTGCTGCCTGCCTTGGCGCGAAACGACACGTGATCCTGCCGCTCGACTTGCGGCAATTCGGCGGCAGTGCTCTGACTGACGACATATCGGTGCCGAAGGACGGCGTGGGCAGCGACATTCCAGTTACGTACGTGCCCGCACGCAACCTGGTTTTCCTGTCGCTGACGCTGGCCTGGGCAGAAGCTCTGGGTGCGCGCGACATCTTCATTGGCGTCAATGCGCTCGACTATTCCGGCTACCCGGATTGCCGGCCGGAATTCATTTCGGCGTTCCAGCATGTTGCGGAACTCGCCACCAAGGCGGGCGCGCAGGGCGGCGGCTTTGCCATCCATGCACCGCTACAGTCGATGAGCAAGGCCGACATTGCCCGCGAAGCGCACCGGCTCGGCCTCGATCCGGCCATGAGCTGGTCGTGCTACGATCCTGAGCCCGATGGCCGCGCCTGCGGGCTTTGCGATAGCTGCCGTTTGCGCCGCGCGGGCTTCGCTTCGGCGGGCCTTGCCGATCTTACCGACTACGCGAACTGATCAGCTGGCCGGGAACACTCCGGCCAGACGAAGCGCTGCGATCAGATCGGCAATCGCCGTGCGCGCTTCCGTATCGATTGTCGAGCCGCCGCTGGGTGTAGCGGGAACGGCAGGCGCCTGCCAGCCGCCGCGGTAAAAGCGCTCCTGCCCAGTCGAGCGGTCGAGCACGCGCATGCCGTCGCTGACATCGACGAACAGCCAGTTCCCGGCCTGCCGGCAGGCCAGCTTGCCATCATGGCCTGCCCAGGCCCCGCTGGCGGCAGCACCAATCAGCCAATTGGCGCCATCGACCGGGCTGGCCGGGGGCGTCGCGGCAACTCCCTCGACTGCGCAATGCAGCAGGCCATCGAGGAGCGACAGCGCCTCGTTGACGAAGGCTTCCTTCTGGGACTGGCCGACGAGCGTGGCTATGTTGCGGACCTCGCAGGCTTTCCGGCTCGCCTGCTGAATAGAGCGTGGCCAGGGCGCCATTGGGCCAGGTCAGGCGGCGCAGCGAAGGTTCGAAAGTGGGCATGCGTCCCGGCGGACTGATTGCCAGAATGCCGCTTTCCCCTTCGACCATTACTGCGCGCGCCTCGCCCAGCGTCGCGCCGACCAGTGCGATCCGCGCATCGGGATCGAGCTCGGTCATCCGGCGGACCCATTCGGACCCGGCCCGGGTCTTGCCAAAGCCGCGTCCGGCCAGGATCAGCCACACCGTCCAGTCACCGTCGGGCGGCAGCTGGTCCTTGCGGGCCCACAGCCGCCAGTGGGTGGAGAACTCCTCCTTCTGCGCCTCAGTCAGGTTCTTCAGTTCGGCGAGCCGCTTTTCCTCAGGAAGGCCAAGCAGCCAATCCAGCAATTCATTGCGGCGCATCGGCAGGCGCTTCCGATGGAGCGAGCAGGCGGCGGCGCATGCGTTCCAGACTGGCGTTGATCGACAGCACGATTTGCTCGGCCTCCTCGTTGCTGCGTATCGCCCTGCCGCGCGCGGCGCTTTCGCGATGTGCAGCCAGCAGGCGGAAGGCCACGGCATTGTCGAATGTCCGCACCCCCTTCTTGGCATTGGCGGTGGGCTTGATCTCGCCGCTGCGCAGCCGGTGGAGCAGTTCCATTTCGAGGTGGTCGTAACCTTCGCACAGCGCCTGCTGCCACTTGCGCGAAAACTCGGGGTTCGTCCGGCGGGCCTCATAGGCTCTCGCCGTGAGGATCCCGGCCTTGCGCGCCGCCGCGCTGACATTGGATGTCGCGGCGAGTTCCGCCAGGAACGGCTTGCTCCAGCGTGCGAAGGACGGTCCGGCCACGACATCCGCACGGCGGGCGCCGCCGGATTTCTTGGCATCCGCCATCAGGCTTTTCTCCGAAGATTGGGTTTTGCGCGGCGACCAGGGCCATCTGGCGAATCGGTCTATCGCGATGTTCCTGTTTTGTGCCATAGAAGTGTGACGATGTCAAGAGAAATAACCGATATGGTTTTCTCTTGCCGCCTTGCCGCCGCCCGGCTAGGCAGCCGCACCTGATCTGGAGAGCCTGATGCTGCGCCGCCTGTATGACTGGACCATGGCCAAGGCCTCCGATCCGCGCGCCGAATGGTGGCTGGCCTTTTTCGCCTTTGTCGAGGCCAGTTTCTTCCCGATTCCGCCGCACCCGGTGCTGGGCCTGATGTGCCTGGCCGAGCCGAAAAAGGCCGTGCGCTTTGCCGTGATTGCCACCCTGGCTTCGGTGGCTGGCGGATTGCTCGGCTATGCCATCGGCCATTTCGTTTATGACACCGTCGGCGCGCAGATGCTGGCGCTCTTGGGGCTGAGCGCAAGCTTTCCGACCGCGGCCGCCTACATTTGCGAATACGGCGCCGAAATCATCATGATCAAGGGTGCGACGCCGATTCCGTTCAAGCTGCTGACGATCACTGCCGGTTTCAGCCACATGCCGCTGCTGCCCTTCATCGGCGCCCGCCTGGTTTCGCGCAGCATCAGCTTCATGATTGTCGGCGTGCTGTTCCGCCTGTTCGGTGCGCCGATCAAGGCGTTCATCGACAAGTATCTGGGGTTGGCCACCGCCGGTTTCGTCATTCTTGTCGTTGGCGGCTTCATCGCCGCTTCGATGCTAAGCGGCAACGGCAAGACCGAAGCCATCAGCCCGAAGTGCCAGGCAGTGGCAAATTCGCTCACGACGTAAGTCTCCCGATTTCGACTTGCCGGGCGACACACTGGCTGCCACCTTGGCCAAAACCTGACAACGGCCGGGGGAGAAATATGGCGCGCATCGAAGTAAATGGGCTCGAACTCGACTATGAGTTGATCGGACCCGAAGACGGCCCGCCGCTGGTGTTGACGCCGGGCGGACGCTATCCACGGGACACAGCAGGCGTGCCTGAACTGGGACAGATATTCGCCGAAAACGGCTATCGTGTGCTGTTGTGGGACCGGCCCGGCTGCGGCGCCTCCGACATCGGCTTCACCGCGCCGACCGAATCGGTAATGAATGCCGAAGCCTGCGTCGGGTTGATCGAGGCGCTGGGGTTGAAGAACGTCCGTCTGGTCGGCGGCTCGGCCGGTTCGCGCATTTCGCTGATGGCGGCGATCCGCATGCCTGGAAATGTTCACAAGATTGCGGTCTGGTGGTTGTCGGGCGGCGCGATCGGGCTGGCCGGGCTGGCCTGGTTCTATTGCGGCGATCAGGTCGCGGCGGCTTCGAAAGGCGGGATGGAAGCGGTCGCCGAACTGCCGAGCTGGGCCGACCAGATCAGCCGAAACCCGCGCATCCGCGACATCCTGCTGCGCCAAGACCCGGAACAATTCATCGACGTCATGCAGAAGTGGGCGAAAGCCTTCAATTACAGTGAGGAGACGCCCATGCCGGGCATCTCCGCGGCAGACTTCGCCGGGCTCACCATGCCAATTCTCGTCTTCCGCAGCGGCAAGAGCGACATGGCGCACACCCGCCGAACGTCGGAGTGGGTGCACGAATTGCTGCCCAATTCGACCCTGCAGGAGCCGCCCTGGCAGGACCAGGAGTGGAATTACGTTTCGACTTTCCCCAACGACGTGGCCGCCCGCCGCGGCCGCTTCGAACGCTGGCCGCTGATGGCACCGCCAGTGCTTGAATTCTTGAAGGACTGAACTGATGGATGCAGATCTCGAACGCCGCATTCGCGAACAGCTCGACCGCGACGAAATCCTGCGGGTGATGATGAAATATGCCCGCGGCCTCGACCGGCTCGATCATGAGCTCGCCCGCTCGTGCTACTGGGACGATGCGATCGAGGATCACGGCAACTATGTCGGCCATCCCGACGATTTCATCGACTGGGCGGACAGCACTACCATCGCGCACGAGAGCACCCAGCACGGCATCCTCAACCACTATTGCGACCTGCAGGGCGACGACGCCTATTGCGAAACCTATTACCAGTTCACCGGCATTCGTGCGGAGCCGCCACACTTCGTGTCAACCGGGCGTTACGTCGATCATTTCCAGAAGCGGCAAGGACCCAATGGACCTGAATGGCGCATCGCAAACAGGGTCTGCATCATCGAAAGCGGTATGGACGTGCCCGAATCCGCCATGCGCAAGCTGATGCCGCCGGCCTACACCGAGGACGAGCCCTGCCAGGCTGCCCGCGACCGGACCGATGTCAGCTATCACCGGCCTTTGGTGCCCCGTCGGCCGAAATAGGGTCTATTCGCGCCAGTCCTGCCATATCGGCAATAACTCTTCCGGCAGTTGTGCCGTGAATTCCGCATCAAGCGGATAGTGCGGCATGGCTTCGGCGATCGCATCGAGCAAGGCTATCCCCTGTTTGCGGTCCTTGGGCCGTTTGAGCGAATTTCGCTTGGCCTGGCCGGCCAGCCATAGCTTGTGCAAGGCGAACCACCGCGGATCGGGCGCAACGATGCGCGCTGGCGTGCCGTCGCGGCAGGGCAGGACCTGCTCGACTCTCCGGCCCATCAGCAGCCATTCCTGTTCGGGCAAGGCGACCGGGCGTGGCCGGTCTCCGGTCGCCATGGTTGCGGCGCGCGACGGCGCGACCAGAAGCTCCACTTCGTAAGCCCTGGCGTTGCGCGCCTGGAAATCGCGTTCGCTATTGATGGCGAAAGTGGGATCGACTGCCTTAAGCATTTCCCACAGCCTGGCCTCGTCAGCCAGCTCCTCGGCAATCCAGGCCAGGTCGAAGTCTTCGGTTTCATCGGGCGTACCCAGGATGACACCACCGGCTTCGATGGCATAGGCAGCCATGCAATTGGTGCCGATCACCAGCAATTCGCTGCCGAGCAGGCCACGACGATCCGCCTCGCGCAGGATCGGGCCGGCATCGCTCGACAGCATGGGAAGCCGCAAGGCCCGGGCAAGGCGGCTCGATTCGTTCAGCACCTCTCGCGCCTGCTCGCGCCGCTGCTTCAATTCCGCCTTTTGCGCCCGGTAGGCCAGGAACCGGGACTCTTTCTCCGGATTCCACAGCCCCAGGCTCTTGCCGTTGCCGCTGCGGCCTTCGATTTCGTAAAGATAGCTGCGCCCGGCCACGGTCTTGCGGCGCAGGTCGTAGGGCAGGCGGAACAAGGCGGCCTCGGCTTCGGCCCAGACCTCGTGGCGCTGCCGGAGGTTGATCAGTGCGCGGGCCTGTTCATCGGTGAAAGGACGGATTGCAGCCATACAGGCTCTTTATCCCACAAAATATAAATTTCAAGTAATGTGGGATAAAGTCGGCAATTGCCGCAATCGGTCTCGCGACCGGCCTATTTCTGAGCCAGCCAGCCCGCGCATTCCTCGCCGAGTTCGGCAACTGCCCGCGCTTCGTAGGCGGCGCTGTCTTCGGCTGGGAGAACTTCCTGCCAACGGCCGTTGACGCCCTTGTTGATGAAGGTCTGCGCGCCCTCGTCCCAGAATGCACCACCCAGCGGGGTCGCCTTAGTGGCATTGAGCTTCATCCAGTCGAACGAGCAGTAGAGTTCGATCTTCTCCCAGTCTTCGGCTTTCACGCCGACACCGAGGAACTCGGCGATGGCGCGCATGCGGCTGGCGGGATCGCGTTTGAGCTCGGCGAAATGCAAGGTCATGACATTGGGCAAGTGGCGAATATTCCACCAGCTGCGGATGTTTTCCCAGAACGGCCAGAAAGGATAGCCGTCGCCGGCCAGCCACTCGCGGAAATAGAGGCAGATATCTTCGGGCGGCGGTTCGATTGACGGGCCGACCCTTCCGGGTGTGTCGTTGAGCATTTCGTACCATAGCGCGTTGGCGTTGGCGTGGTGGTTGTACATGCTCCAGATTACATCGCGACCGTCGCGGCCGATAAAGATGTACCGCGCCTTTTCCGAAAAGCGCAGGGCATCGACCGGCAGATGCGTCTTGACGAAACGGCGGTGTGTCTGCGCCTCGAGCGCCGGCAGCTTCTCGTGCCTCGGCGGCACGCGCAAATCGACCCACGGCGAGATCTCCGCAGTCGCCAGACTGGGGTCGGGGCCGAGCAGGATCTGGCCGACGATTTGCTGAGTCCAAGTTGTGCCGGACTTGCCATATGTGGCGACGACAACATCGCCGTCGCGGAAGATGAAATCGTCCCACACGGTCGAATCCATGTGGTGATTGTGTATGTCGCGGGTCTTGCGCGGCATGGCGACGTTCTCAGACATCGATGGCCTTCCTGAATCCGGCCGGCATTCGGACGGGCAGGCCAAACCTAGCAGTCGCGGTTCCGGGCAGCTATTACAATTTCAGACAGTATCGAGCTTGCAAGGTCCGAGAATCCATCGCACCTTGTGCGTGCTGGAAAGGAGCAAACTCTTGAAGAAAACCCCTATAATCGTTCTCGCAATTGCCCTCACCGCCTGCGGCAATCCCGATACGCCAGGCGGCCGCGCAGCCGATTCCCGGCATGAAAATTTCGAACAGCTGGGCGATACCTTCAAAGTCGTGGGTGACCAGCTCAAGTCCGGCTCGCCCGATATGGCCGCGATCCGCAAGGCGGCGTCGGATATCGCCGCGACTGCGCCCAAGCTGGAAAGCTGGTTCCCGCAAGGCAGCAGCAAGGCCGATGGCCTGCGCACCCACGCGCTCCAGGCGGTCTGGGACAAGCCGGACGAATTCAAACAGGCAGCGGCGAAATTTGTCGACGAAGCCAATGCCTTCAAGGCGTTGGCTGACAGCGGCGACGCGGCGGCGGTCGGCAATGGGATGAAAGCGCTGGGCGGCGCCTGCAAGGGCTGCCACGACAAGTTCAAGGAAGCCGACTGACCGGGCTACAGGATTCCGGTTGCCTTGCCGGCACGCTCGAACATCGCGGAGATTGTCCGCACCTGCTCGGCGCTATGCTCGGCGCACAGTGAGCATCTGAGCAGCGTCATGCCGGCGGGTGTCGCCGGCGGCCTCGCCAGGTTGACGTAAAGGCCTTCCTTCAGGAGCGCTTCCCACATGGCCGCGCCGCGATCGAGATCGGGCATGATCACCGAGATGATCGCGCTCTGCGGCTCATCGGTGCCCAGCTGGAAGCCCAGCGCCTTGAGCCGCCCATGCAGTTCGCGCGAATTCTCCCACAGGTGCGCGCGCTTGTTGCCGCCGTGCATCAGCTTGCGGATCGAGGTGGCGGCGGTTGCCACTACCGAGGGCGGCAACGAAGCCGTGAAGACATAGGGCCGGCAGACCAGCCGCAGCACTTCGAACTTGGGGTGGTTGGAAACGCAGAAACCGCCCACCGTGCCGACACTCTTGCTGAAAGTGCCGATAACGAAATCGACGTCCTCCAGGCATCCCTGCTCTTCGGCCACGCCGCGACCGTTCGGCCCGATGAAGCCCATCGAATGCGCTTCGTCGACCAGCACCATGGCGCCGTTCGCCTTGGCGACGGCAATCATTTCCTTGAGCGGCGCGATGTCGCCCAGCATCGAATAGACGCCTTCGAGCACCACCAGCTTGCCCGCGCCTTCGGGAATGCGCTTGAGCCGCTTTTCCATCGCTTCGATGTCGTTGTGCTTGAACGGCACTACTTCGGCATCGCCCAGCTTGCAGCCGTCCCAGATCGAGGCGTGGCTGTCGATGTCGAGGACGATATAGTCGCCCTTGCCGGCCATGGTGGAAATGATCCCCAGGTTGGCCTGATAGCCGGTCGAGAACACCATGGCATGGTCCATGGCGTAAAATTCCTTCAAGGCCTCTTCCACGGCCCTGTGGCCGGCATAGGTCCCATTGAGCACGCGGCTTCCGGTCGTGCCCGCCCCGAACTCGTCCAGCGCCTGTTTCCCTGCCGCGATGACATCGGGATCGAAAGTCATCCCCATATAATTGTAGGTGCCGAGCAGGATCATCGGCCGCCCGTTGCAGATGGCTTCGGTCGGCGAGATCACTTTTTCCATGACCAGGCCGAAGGGATCCTCGACTCCCTGGGCAAGGAGGCCGGCGCGCAGTTCGATCATCGGATCGAATTTGGAGAAGAGATCGCTCATGGCGTTATCAACCCCGGAGCTTCACCACGGCGTCGATCAGCTGGCCGTAATTCTCGATCTCGGCCTGCTGGTTCATGCTGATGATGATGTCGAATTCGTCCTCGATCGCCGCGACGAAGTCCATCACGGTCAGGCTGTCGAACTCGAGATCTCCGGCGAAAGTGGTCGCATCTTCGATAACCACGCCCTTCTTGTTGAACGGCGCGATGATCGCGGCGATGCAGTCGGCAGTTGCGGCGCGGTCCATGTCTGGTGTGCTCCCGATAGGTTGCCCGGCCGATGGCCGAAGAATGCGGCGCAAAAGCGGCGTGAACGACGGCTTGTCAAGTTTGCCGCTTTGTACCATCCCCGATCCGGAAAGGCGACAACCATGGCAGAGCCCCAGTCAGCGGAAAAATTTGCCGCCCCGCGGGAAGTACCCGGGCCAGCGGTCAATGCGATACATTTCGTGCGCACCCTGCAGCAGATCACTCTGAACTACAGCCAGATGGCCGATCACAAGGCATCGTTGCTGATGGGCGCCAACTTCATCGTCTTCACCATTGCCGTCGGGCAAGTGCGCAAGGGCGGACTGCCGGTTTCGTTGACCGTGCTGGCCCTGTTCGCGTTCGCCTCGGCTGTCTGCGCCATACTCGCCGTAGTGCCGTCTATCGGCCGCCCGCGAAACGGGCAGATTCCCGATGCCAACAAGCTGTTCTTCGGCCATTTCGCGCACCAACGCGAAGAAGACTGGATCGAAAGCATGATGCCGCATCTGCGCGCCGATTCGGACATGTACCGCGTCATGCTGCGCGACATCTATCAGAACGGCCGGGTGCTCCAGCGCAAGAAATACCGGTTCCTGTCGATTGCCTACCGCATTTTCCTTGTCGGCCTGTGCCTGACGGTGGTTGCCTTTACCATGGAGATGCTGGGCACTTTCGGCGATGCGCTGACCAAATGACAGAAGGCGGCGCTCATGTGCCGCGCGGATTGACCACTGTTTTCAGATAGGTCGCGTCGCGTAGCGCATCCGGGCCGCCCAGAATCGTCTTGGGCAAAGGTTCGCGCGGCAGGGGGTCGAGCCGGTCGTAGCGCAGGCGCCAGCTGGTGATTTTCCACTCCCCGTCGATCTTGCGGTAGGTCTCGTACTCGCGGCCATGGCCATTGTAGCCGCAACGCTCGCCCGTAGCCGGATCGCTTGGCCATTCGTTATAGTCGTGCAGCACCCAGATGCCTGTCGCCTCGGTCTCGCTGACGAAAGTGATTTCCGGCATGGAAAAACGATGGAGCGAGGTCGCGCCTTCCAGCATGTCCCTCACCAGATAGGCATAGGTCGCGCCACCGTGCAGAATTTCGCCGCCGCCCAGATCGAAGGTCGCGTCCTCGCTGAAAACGCCCCGGAAACCTTCCCAGTCCTTGACGTCGGCCAGCCGGCCGAACCGCGCCTTGAGCTCGATGATCTCCTTGTAGTCGAGCATTTGCTGCAACAGCTCTGAGGACATAATTCCCTCCCGATCCTCGAATTTGTTCGCGGCTACTCCACCAGAGCGCGCACCGCCGCCATAAACGGCCCGATCGAAACCGGTTTGGCAAGATAATTGTCGGCGCCGGCATCCCGGATCCGCTCTTCGTCGCCCTTTCCCGCATAGGCCGTTACCGCCAGCACCGGGATGCGCCGCAGCACGGCGTCGGCCTTGGCCTGTTCGATCAGGTCGAGGCCCGAGACATTGGGCAGCTGGATGTCCATGATGATCAGGTTGGGCACGAACTGGCGCGCCCGCTCCAGCGCCTCCAGCCCGTCGGCCACCGGCTCGACCGCGAAACCCTGGCTCTTCAGGACGTCGCAGAACAGTTTCCTGTTGAGGTCGTTGTCCTCGACAACCAGTATGCGCTTTGCCATGGCTAAGCTCTAGGCATTGTGCACGAGGCTGACAATTCTTCGCGACAGACCATCCCCTGCCACGGATCCCCAGGCGCTGGCGCTCGGTGCGCTCGGCTGGGTGCTGGGCGAGGAAGGCCGGGCGCAGCGCCTGCTGGCGCTGACCGGGCTGACGCCCGATGCGCTGCGCGAGGGTCTGGGCGATCCGGGCACGCTGGTGGCCGTGCTCGATTTTCTCTGCGCGCATGAGCCCGATCTCGTGGCTGCCGCCGATGCGCTGGGCGTTGCGCCGCAGGACCTGGCCGACGCGGGCCGGAGGCTCTCGGCATGAGCCGCCCGCTGGTCATTTCCGACTGCGACGAAGTGCTGCTGCACATGATTGCGCCATTCCGCAACTGGCTGGACGAGACGCACGGCATCCACTTCGACCTTTCCGGCCGCGAATTCCATCAGGCCATGACCAGGCGAGGCACTGGCGCCCAGGTCGATCCCTCCGAGGTCTGGCCACTGCTCAACCAGTTCTTCGATGGCGAAATGCATCGTCAGATGCCAATCGCCGGAGCCGTGCATGGCATTGCCTCGCTCTCCGAGCATGCCGATGTGGTGGTTCTCACCAACCTGCTCGACCACCGGCAGGAAAACCGCAAGCGCCAGCTCGCCGATCATGGCATCCATGTCCGGGTCTTCACCAACCAGGGGCCGAAAGGCCCGGCGCTTCAGGCGATCATCGATGAATACCAGCCAAACCGCGCGGTGTTCATCGACGATCTGGCGCAACACCATGATTCGGTGGCGCAACTGCTGCCCCAGGTTTCGCGGCTGCATTTGTGTGGCGAGCCGTCGATCGCGCCGCATATCGAATGCGCGCACCGCGCCGGCCATGCCCATGCCCGTATCGACGACTGGCAGAGCGCCTTGCCATGGCTGCTCTCCCGGCTTTACGGTGAAGATCATGACTGACGCCGAAGTGGATGCGATCCTTGCCGGGATGGGGCTGGAACTGCCCGAACCTGCAGCACCGGTCGCCGCCTACGTACCGGTGGTAGTGGCGGGCGGACTGGCGCATGTTTCGGGACAGCTGCCGTTTATCGACGGGGTGCTGTTCAAGGGCCGGCTGGGCGAGGATGTTACTACCGGCGAGGGGTACGAGGCGGCGCAGGCCTGTGCGCTGATGATCCTTGCGCAGCTGCGCGCCGCGCTGGGTTCGCTCGACCGGGTCGAACGGATCGTCAAATTGGGCGCATTCGTCTGTTCGGCGGACGATTTCACCGATCAGCCCAAGGTCGCCAACGGCGCGTCGGAACTGATGGCGGCGGTGTTCGGCGAGACCGGGAAGCACGCCCGCAGCGCAGTCGGCGTACCGGTCCTGCCGCTCGGCGCCGCAGTGGAGGTGGATGCCATTGCCGCTGTTCGCCCTGCTTGACCGGACCTTCGCGCCGGTCCCCGATCCGCGCCGGGTCGATTGGCTGGCTGGCTGCACCTTCGCCCATCGTGGGCTGCATGGGCCGGGCAAAGCGGAGAATTCGCCGGATGCTTTCGTGGCAGCAGTGGAGCGGGGCTATGGCATAGAACTCGATGTGCAGCGCTCGATGGACGGGCAGCCCATGGTCTTTCATGACTGGGAGCTGGAACGGATGACAGCCGGAACCGGTCCATTTGCCGGACGAAGCGCGGCGCAGCTTGGCGGGATCGCTCTGAAGGGCGGCGGCGGCAATATCCCAAGCCTGACGAAAGTGCTGGAACTGGTGGGCGGCCGGGTGCCCTTACTCGTCGAGGTAAAGACCCGGCGCGAAACCCGCGTTCCGCCCATGTGCCTTGCCGTGCGCCGCGCGCTCGAAGGATATCGCGGACCGCATGCGGTGATCGGCTTCGACCCCAGAGTCTTGCGCTGGTTCGCCCGTTATTCGCCGATGACGGTGCGCGGGTTGAGCTTTACCGAAGATTCCAACCGCTCGCTTCCCGGCAGGATCAAGCGGCGGCTGGCCATGTGGCACGCGCGGCCGCACTTCCTGACGCACGACATTCGCGAACTGCCCAACCGCTTTACCGAGGATCAGCGGCGGCGAGGGCTGAAGCTGGTCAGCTGGACCATCGCCGATCCGGAATCGCGAGAACGCGGGCTGGAGTGGTCCGACGCGCTGATTTGCGAAGGCGACGGTTTTCCGTGAATGGCACGGGTTTCGAAGTCCGCATCGCGGAGTCGGTAGGCGAGCTGCCGGCGGAGGAATGGGACGGCCTTTCGGGCGGCGGCAACCCCTTCGTTACCCATGCCTTCCTCTCGGCGCTGGAAGATTCGGGCAGCGTCGGCGGGCGCAGCGGGTGGGCGCCCGCGCCATTTGTCATCGAGCATGCCGGCGGGCGGCTGGCAGCCGCGCTGCCGGCCTATGTTAAATCGCATAGCCAGGGCGAATATGTCTTCGATCAGAGCTGGGCCGACGCCTGGCATAGGGCTGGCGGGCACTACTATCCCAAGCTGCAGATTTCCGCGCCGTTCACCCCGGCCACCGGCCCGCGCGTGCTGACCCGGGACGCCGCGCTGGCCGTGCCCCTGCTGCGCGCGGCGGAGCAGTTCTGTGCGGCGAACGGGCTGTCGTCGGCGCACGCCACGTTCGTCGAGCCGGACCAGCAGGCGCTGTTCGAACGGGCGGGCTGGATGATCCGCAACGATATCCAGTTCCACTGGGAAAACCGGGGGTATGGCGCGTTCGACGATTTCCTCGCGGCGCTGTCCTCCGCCAAACGCAAGAACCTGCGCAAGGAACGCGCTGCGGCGCAGGCGGGGGTGGAAATCCGGGCGCTGACCGGCGATGATATCAAGCCCGAACACTGGGACACATTCTGGCACTTCTATCAGGATACCGGCGCGCGCAAATGGGGGCGGCCCTATCTGACGCGCGAGGCCTTCAGCCTGCTGGGGGAGCGGATGGGCGATCGGATCCTGCTGATCCTCGCCTTCGCGGACGGCACCCCGATTGCCGGTGCGCTCAATTTCATCGGCGACGAGGCGCTCTATGGCCGCTATTGGGGCGCTTTGGTGGACAAGCCGTTCCTGCATTTCGAGCTGTGCTATTATCAGGCCATCGATGCCGCCATCGCCATGGGCTTGAAACGAGTCGAGGCCGGCGCGCAGGGCGGGCACAAGCTGGCCAGGGGCTATGAGCCGGTCAGGACGATCTCGGCCCACTACATCGTACACGAAGGCTTTCGCGAGGCCGTCGCCGGCTTCCTCCAACGCGAATGCGCGGGCATTGCGCAGGATCAGATGTGGCTGGGAAGCCGGACTCCGTTCCGCAAGGGTTGACCACCGCGCCCCGCAATTCCCGCGCCCGGTTTACCGGACTTTACGAAAATGCTCCGAAAGAGGGCAAGTAATGCTAAGATCATACAGGGAAACGGAAAGGGACCGGCGGTTCGCATGAAGGTACTGGTTACGGGCGCCGCGGGCTTTATTGGCCATGCGCTGGCGAAGGCGCTGCTGGCGCGGGGCGATTGCGTTGTCGGGATCGACAACATGAACGACTATTACGCCGTTTCTCTCAAGGAAGCGCGGCTGGCACAATTGCGCGAAGTGGGCGGCAATCGCTTCGCCTTTCACCGGCTCGATTTCGCCGACATGGACGCGATCACAAGGGCACTCGACGGCACCGAGATCGACCGGATCGCCCATCTCGGCGCCCAGGCGGGGGTGCGCTACTCGCTGCAGAACCCTCATGCCTATGTTCAGTCGAATCTGGCGGGGCATGTGAACCTGCTGGAGCTCGCCCGGCACCGCGAAGTCGAACACATGGTCTATGCCTCAAGCTCCTCGGTCTATGGCGGCAATGCCAAACTGCCTTTCGCGGTCGAGGACCGCACCGATCATCCCGTCTCGCTCTACGCCGCGACCAAGCGCGCCGATGAGCTGATGAGCGAGACCTATTCCCACCTGTTCCGCCTGCCGCTGACGGGCCTGAGGTTCTTCACTGTCTATGGCCCATGGGGGCGGCCGGACATGATGTTGTGGATTTTTACCACCAGGATACTCAAGGGTGAGCCGATCCCGGTGTTCAACCAGGGCGAAATGTGGCGGGATTTTACCTACATCGACGATATCGTCGCCGGGGTCGTGGCGGCGCTGGACAATGCGCCCTCCGACGATGGCCTCGAAAAGGCCGGCGGCAGTGTCAAGCCGCACCGGCTTTACAACATCGGCAATCACAAGAGCGAACACCTGATGAAAGTGGTCGGGCTGCTCGAGGCGGAGTGCGGGCACAAGGCGAGAATCGATTTCCAGCCAATGCAGCCGGGCGACGTGCTCAGGACCTATGCCGATATCGGCGCGATCCAGCGCGATCTGGGCTATGCGCCCAGCACTTCAATCGAGGAAGGCGTGCCGAGGTTCGTCCGCTGGTTTCGGGACTATCACGCCTGATGCATTCACCCGCTGTCTGAACCACCCCCGCTCGTCCTGAGCCTGTCGAAGGACGCTGCGCAGCGTTCGGATGTTGCGCGACACCCTTCGACAGGCTCAGGGTGAGCGGAGTTGGGAATGATCGGGGAATTGCACAGGCCACTTCAGGGCCGGCTCAAAGGCGCATCTTCCGCCGCCTTGACGATATTGCTCGGCACCAAAGTCGGCTGGCCATGGAGCAACTGGTTGGCGACAATCGCATAGTGCATCTCGGTCGCCCCCTCGGCGACGCATTTGGCGCGGGCGTCGCGCATGTAGCGGTTGACGCCGGTCGAATTCATGATGCCGCTGCCGCCCCATAGCTGGACCAGCTTGACGCAGACGTCGAAGCAGGTCTCGCCGATGAAGGCCTTGCAGATGTTGGGTTTTTCGGGAAGCGCGGTCCGGGCCTCGAACTCGCGCACTGTAGTATAGAGCAAGTCGCGGCAGGCGACGATCTTGGCATGGCACTCGGCCAGCCAGTAGGCGACGGGCTGCAGCTCGGCCATGTCGCGGGCATAGAGCTTGCGCTGCTTCACTTGCTCGATGGTCTTGTCGAACAGGCCCTGCGCGCAGCCGATCGAGGTGGCGACATGGCTCAGCAGATTGGCATGATTGGCCCGGCGGTGCGAAAAGCCGCCGGTGAGGATGTCGCCAAGAATGTCGTCGTCATCGAGGAACACGTTGTCGAACGAGATCGGCCCGGTATTGGTCCCGCGCCAGCCGAGCTTGTTCTCGTAAGGCTCGACCCGGAAGCCCTCGTCTTCGGCTTCGACGATGACGCAGCCATAGCCTTCGTTGCCTTGCCGGTCCCTGGTCTTGCCCATGACGAGATAGGTCTTTGCCGTGCCCTGGGTGCAGAACAGCTTGGCCCCGTCGATGCGATAACCGCCAGCCCCGGACTCCGATCCGGGGTCGGGGAAGATCCGGGTCAGGTGGCTGGCGATATTCGCCGCACCGGCGGGCTCGCTCTGCGAATAGGCCATCAGCCGCTCGCCCGAGCTGTTCCTCGGCAGGATGCGCTGCTTCTGTTCCTCGGTGCCGAGAATTTCGACGGTCCTGGGGCACAGCACCATTTGCACGGTCAGCATGCCGGCGAAGGACGGGCTCGCCTTGGCCAGTTCCTCGACCACCAGGCAGACCGAAACCAGGTCCGCCCCCGCGCCGCCATATTCGGGCGAGGTGTAAAGGCCATAGAGCCCGAGTTGCGCCGCCTTGGCGATCAGCTCGTCGGGGGTGTGTTCCTCAAGATCGATCCGGTTGGCAACTGGCTCGACTTGCTTGCGTGCGAAAGCGGCGGCCATGTCGCGCAGCGCGCGCTGTTCGTCGTTCAGCCAGTCCATTGTGCTCTCCCCGGAACTCTCATGCGTTCTTGGCGCGATCGATCAGTATAGTCGTTCCCGAAATGTAGCTGGCGCGTTCCGATGCCAGGAAAACAATCAGATCGGCGACTTCTTCCGGCCTGCCGGGCCGGCCGGCGGCAAACAGCTTTTCCGCGACATCGGGCGGACCGACATGGCTGTAGATCGCATAAAGGTCGTCCGCCATCGGCGTGCCTATGACACCAGGCTGGATGGCGTTGATGCGAATGTCATGCCCGGCGTGCTGGGCATCGAGCGCGGCGCTGCGAGTCAGATGCGCAACTGCCGCCTTGCTCGCGCCATAAGAGGCCATCAGCGTGCTGCCAGACAGTGCGGCGACCGAGGAGATGTTGATGATCGCGCCGCTGCCCTGTGCTCGCATGAAACCAAGCGCCATGGCCATGCCCAGCATGGTCCCTTCGACATTGATTGCGAATGTGCGGCGATAGACATCGAGATCTTCGTCGCCGGGCGAATCCTTGAGCGCCACACCGGCGCAATTGACCAGGATGTCCAGCTTGCCATGAACGTCTGCAATCGTTTCGCCTACGGTGCGCCAGTCGGCCTGACTGGTAACGTCCAGACGGTGCGTCGCGATTACCTGGCCCGCCAATGCGGCGAGGCCGGCTTCATCGAGATCGAGCGCCAGCACGCTTGCCCCGCGTTCGGCCAGGGCCAGCGCCGCCGCGCGCCCGATTCCCGAGGCCGCGCCGGTGACGGCGGCTACCTTGCCGGTAAGGTCAATCCAGCTGTTCAGAATCACGCCTTCTCGAGAATGTGCACGCCGGTCGCCGCGCCGAAGCCGAGCACGTGGGAAAGGCCGATCTTCGCGCCTTCGACCTGCCGCTCGCCAGCCTCGCCGCGCAGGTGCTGGACGATCTCGACCATATTGGCGACGCCGGTCGCGCCGATCGGGTGGCCCTTGGACAGGAGGCCGCCCGAGACATTGACCGGAATGCTGCCGCCGAGCGCGGTGGCGCCCGTGTCGATCAGCCGGCCGGCCTCGCCCTCGGCGCACAGGCCCAAGTTCTCGTAATGCAGCAGTTCGGCCGTGGCGAAGCAATCGTGCAGTTCGACCAGGTGCAGGTCCTCAGGGCCAAGCCCGGCCATTTCGTAGGCCTGTTTGGCTGCAAGCCGGGTCACCGAATTGGCGTCGAACATTTCCGGATTGCGCGGCTCATAGGGATCGGACGTGAGCGCCGATGCCCGGATGCGCACGGCGCGGGCCAGGCCCAGTTCGCGCGCCTTCTTTTCCGATACGATCACCGCGGCGGCCGCGCCATCGACATTGGCCGAGCACATCAGCTTGGTCAGCGGCCAGGCGATCATCTCGCTGGCGAGCACTTCCTCGAGCGGGGTTTCCTTGCGGTAGGCCGCCTTGGGATTCATCGTCGCGTGGTGGTGGTTCTTGACCGCGACCTGCGCGAACTGCTCGATGGTGGTGCCATATGCATTGGCGTGGACCATGCCTGCTTCGGCGAAAACCGCGGGCATCGAGGCCGAACCGAACAGGCCTTCGGGCACCGGCCCTTCGCCCGGCGGTCCGCCCAGCATGCCGCGCGGGTTCTTTTCCGCGCCGACGGCCAGCGCCACGTCGTAGAGTCCGCTTTTCACCGCGACAAAGGCTTCGCGCACGGCTGTTGCGCCCGAGGCGCAGGCGTTGGAGACATTGATGCAGGGAATGCCGGTCTGGCCGATCTGCTTGAGCACCTGCTGGCCCAGCATCGAGGCGGCGTTGAAGCTGGAGGCAGCATAGAGCACGCCGACATCGCGGATCGACAAGCCGCAATCGTCGAGCGCCAACAGCGCGGCCTGCGCGGCGAGCTGGCCCGGTGTCTTGTCGGGATAGCGTCCGAAGGCGATCATGTCGGCGCCCAGAATGTAAGCCTCGCTCATGATGCATCTCCCGCTACGAAATGAAAGCCCACATAGGGCGCGCCCTGCTTGTCGCGCGCGCCGCCGGCATCGTCGTAGACCAGCCGCAGCGGCATGTTCTCGCGCAGCGCTTCGGGTGCGACGCGCACAGTGCCCTTGATCGCCGGGCCGCCGTCGAGATCGACGATGGCCGAGACGAAAGGCACGGCAATGCCCGGATAGCTCCGGTGCACCACCGACCATGTGTGCAGCCTGCCGGTCTCTTCCGCGCGGAAGGGTTCGGGAGGCGTGCGGCTGGCGCAGGCGCGGCAGCCCATGGTCTGCTCGCCGACCACCGCGCCGCATGTCTGGCAGCGATAGGCCTCGATATAGGGTCGTCCGTCCTTGCCGATGCGGATCGACTTATGGCCGGGCCGGGCTTCCAACAGTGCGCTTTCTGCCATCGCTTGCTCCTCAAATCCGCCGTGCAAGGTATGCCGCTTCGTGAATGGCATTGCCATAGCTGCGGGGGCTTCGCGCGTCGCCCACTACTTGCACCGTAATCCCGCTGCCCTTGAGCGCTTGCGACAGCGGATCGTGCGCCACGCGGCCCGGCGCCAGCACCAGCGCCGCACAGGCAATCGCCTCGTCCTCGCCGCCCTTGCGCACGGTCACTGTGCCCGGCTCCACTTTCACCAGCTCAACGTCCTGTTCGCTTGCCAGCCCGGCCTGTGCGCACCAGCGCAGCACCCAGCCCATGCGCGAGCCGAGATAGGCAGCCGGCGTCAGCTGCGGCTTGGGATCGAGTAACCGCACGCTGCGGCCCTGCTGCGCCAGATCAAGCGCCAGTTCCACGCCTTCGCCAGCGCCCCATATCGCTATCGGTCCATCGGGCAGCGCTGCACCTTGCAGGACATCGTCCAGCGTCAGGGCAAAGCCGCTGTTCAGCGCCTCTGCCAGCCCTTCGGCGTCGGGCAGGGCTGGCCGTGCGCCGGTCGCCACCACCACCACATCGGTCTTTTCCGCCAGTACCAGCTCGGGCGTCACGTCCACGCCAAGCCGGACGTCGACCCCGTCCTTCTCAATCATCCGGCGGTGGTACTGCGGCTGGTAGGCGACCTGCTCCATGTTGGGCAGCGTCCGGTAATTGCCGGCCCAGCCCATCGCGCCGCCGAGCGCGCCGCTCTTTTCATAAAGCGTGACCTGGTGCCCCGCTGCGTGGGCGGCGAGTGCATATTCCATGCCCCCGGACCCGCCACCAATGATCATCACCTTGCGCGGGCGCGGGGTTTTGCGGATGCGGTAATCCCGGTCGCGCCCGAACGAGGGGTTCTGCGCCGATCCGGCGATGCCCTTGGCGAAGATATTGCCGGTCATCAGTGAGGCGCCGGTGCGGGTGCTCTTGCGGATTTCGTCTTCGCGCCCTTCCGCGATCTTGCGCGGAAAATCGGGATCGTCGAGCGACTGGCGGCAAGAGGCGTAGAAATCCGCCGCGCCCGGGGCGATCATCTGGCGCATCTGATCGGGCGTGTTGACGTTGCACGAACCCATCAGCGGCATGTCGATATTGTTGGCCTGCAATGCGGCGCGCAATTTGCGCACGCTGGGCAGCGTCACCAGATTGGGCACATAGAAACCGCCGCCGGTGAATTCGCCCGAGCTTATTTCGGGATGGCGGCTCTTGCCCGGGATCATCGATCCGAAAGTCGCGTCGATCGCATCGACACCAAGCGCGAAAAGGCGCGGTGCGTAGTGTTCGACGAAATAGTCGATATCGGCGCCGCCTTCCAGATTCTCGTCGCAGACCATGCGCGGGATAATCGGAAAGTCCTTGCCGCACAGTTCCTGGGTGCGCTGGATGATCTGCTCGCAGAACAGGAAACGGTCGGCATATTCATCGTTGCGGCCCTGGTTCTCCAGCAGCGACAGGGTCGCATGCGGCAGCGAGCCGTGGCAGAAGTGGAACGAGACGTAGTCATAGCCCGCCTCGCGGCTGCGCCGGGCGGCCTGGGCATAGGCCTCGACCAGTTCGCGGTAGGTCCCGGTCGGCACCACGCCGGGCTGCTTGTTGCCGATCGGGTATTTGCCGCTGGGACCCCATGCGACGGTGTCCGGAATCCAGCCCTTGCCCGGTTCCAGCGGAAATGTCGCGCCGACACCGGGGATCAGGCCGCCGTAGAACAGCTGGATGCCGGCAATCGCATCGTTGTGGTGGATCACCTCGACCAGTTCGCGCTGCGAGATGATATAGGTATCGTCATAGAAGCCGAGCATCCGCTCGTTGATCAGGCCATCCCAGCGCACGCAGGTCGCCCCGACGCAGACCGCCGAAAAGCCGCCCTCGGCCAGGGTTTCGTAGGCGCCGACGGCCTGGCGCGTGACATAGCCCCGGTCGTCCGACATGTTCATCGTCGTCGGCGCGTGGACCATGCGGTTCCTGAACGTCAGATGCCGCGTCCGGAAGGGTTCGAGCAAGGGGTCGGACACGCAATTCCTCCGGTTGGGGGTGCGGGCGAAGCGGGGCCAGCGCGAATCGGCATAGCCCAGCGCAAAGGCAAATTGAACTACCCGTGTTGCATTATTCCTTCCGCACAGGAATTGCTGGCCTTGTGCGATTTGCATCGGCTATCTCGGCCAAAACCGGAGAGGAGCGCCAGAGCGCCATGACTGCCATGACCAGACGCCCGCCCATGCCGCAGTCGCGCGGCATGCTGAGCCGCGAACATTCGCATACCGCCTGGGTGACCAGCGATCTTGATCGCGCGCTCGAAGTGTTCGCCAAGCGCTATGGCATCGGCGAGTGCAGCTTCCTCGAAGGCAAGAACCCGCAGGGGGGCGACATCCGCGTGGCCTTTGCCTGGGCCGGCGGGCAGGTGCTCGAGATCATCCAGGCGAGCGGGCCGGGGTTCGCATTCTACAACCAGCTCCTGCCGCAAGGCGAATTCGCCATCCGCTTCCACCACCTCGGCTTCATCGTCCATGACGAGGCGGACTGGAATTTGCTTGAGCAAGATATCTCCGCCGGTGGCTGGAAGGTGGAACTGGAAACGCTCACCGGCGATTTCATCGACGCTTATTACATCGATGCGCCCGAACTGGGGCATTACCTCGAATATGTCCGTCTGTTCGAGGCGGGCATTGCCTTCTACGACGCAGTGCCGCAAAACTGATCGCGGGGAGGAGAGGCAGCTTGGCTGAGGCAGACGCAGGTTCGCGCATTCCCGATCACGTCCTGCCGCACGCGGTGTGGGACAACGATTTCGTCGCCTATCTGGGGGAACTCGGCGACCCCTATCTGGCGGGCGCCCGACTGCACGATGGACCGCCTGTGATCTGGGCGACCAATGCCTCCTACGGCCTGCCCTCGTGGATATTCGTCAGCCATGCGGCGGTGCAGGAAGGCTTCGCCAATGCCAAACGCTTCTCCAGCCTGCGCGGGCCGCTGACCGAGGCGGTGATGAACCCCGACTGGCGGCTGCTGCCGGTTGAGGCGGATGCGCCCCAACACCAGCAATACCGCCAGGTGCTGCGCCCGTTCTTCACCCCCGAAGCGATGGAGCGGCGTTTTGCCCAGGTGCAGCGGCTGACCGACGAACTGATGAACAAGTTCATCGAGCGGGGCACGTGCGAATTCATCAATGATTTCGCCCAGATCCTGCCTAATGCCATCGTCGTCTCGATGATGGGCATGCCTGACGAGATGCTCCACCAGTTCCTTGCCTGGGAAGAGTCCGCGATCCACGGCACGTCGCATGCCGAGCAGCTGTCCGCCGGCGTGGCCATTCACGACTATCTGGGCGATTACATCGCCGAACAGGAGCGCAATCCGACCAATGAGCTGATGCAGGCGATTCTTG
>JBFWSE010000013.1:0-51081 GCA_050248535.1 Novosphingobium sp. | reverse complement strand
TCATTCCCGGCGAACCCAGTTGCGCTTTATGCCAGCGTCCCTTCGCCGATGGCCTGCGCGAAGGAGCGATCTGCGCCCCCTGTATGGCCGACCCACCCCGCCACGACGGCATTGCCGCGGCGACGATCTACAACGATGCGTCGCGCAAGCTGGTGCTGGCCTTCAAGCACGGCCGCCGTATTGCCCTTGCGCCGATGATGGCTCGGCTGATGGCGGCGCGGCTGCGCGGTGTCGATGCGGAGTGGATCGCCGTGCCGGTGCCGCTCCACCGCTGGCGGCTGTGGCGGCGCGGATTCAATCAGGCAGCGGTGCTGGCGGCAGAGATAGCCCGCCAGCGGGGCCTGAAGCTGGATGTCGATGCGCTGGTGCGGCGCAAGGCGACGCCGGTGCTGGGCGGCCTGGGCGCCAGGGCGCGGGCGCGGGCGCTGTCCGGAGCGATTGCCGTTCTGCCCGGACACCGCGAACGGCTACGCGGCGCAAAAGTGCTGCTGGTCGATGATGTGCTGACCAGCGGAGCCACCAGCCATGCCTGCGTTTCGGCGCTGAAGCGGGCGGGGGCGGCGCAGGTGGTGGTCTGCTGCTTCGCCAGAGTACTCGACGAGGCGCTTGGCTAGCCCCACACGAAAACGCCCGGAGCGGTGGGCTCCGGGCGTCCTCGTGACGAAACTTTTGGGACGCCGCTTTCGCGAGACGGCGCTCACCCCCCGATGAGCGCCTCGTCCGAACCCTCATGTGCCGGTCCGCCGTTTTATCCAGGCAGTTACCGAACCCCTGAACCATGGCGCTGTTTCAGCACCGCGTTCCGGCGGTGGCCTTGCGGCCACAGCGATCCAATCTCTCGATTCGCCGCGAAAGTGAAGCGGGTTTGTCGGGTTCGATGGATTTTGCTTTCCACCTGTGGTTATCTTGCAACAAATTGCCGCCTTCCAGGCACGTTTCGAGGATTTGTTAACCAATGAGCAACCATGATGCCCCCGATCGCGAACAGGGCAGCGCCTTTTTGCCGCGCTTCGATTCGCAGGGTTTGCTTACCGCCATCGCCATCGATTCGCGCAGCAGCGAGGTGCTGATGGTGGCTTTCATGGACGAGGAGGCACTGGCGAAGAGCCGCGAAACCGGGCTCGCCCATTTCCATTCGCGCTCTCGCGGCCAGTTGTGGCTTAAAGGCGAAACCTCAGGCCATTTCCTGAAAATCGAGGAGATTCTCGTCGATTGCGACCAGGATGCGTTGGTGCTCAAGGTCTCACCGCAGGGCCCGGCCTGCCATACCGGTGAGACAAGCTGTTTCTATCGCAAGCTGGAAGGCGACGAATTGGTGCGGACTGTGAGTTGACGTTTACGTAAAGGTAAAGTAGAAGTGTGGCATGTCTAACGCATCCGCTCTTGCCGTGCGCTCCGAAGGCGCGCTTGACGATCTGCCGCCCGTCGATGGCCGCGAAGCGTTTTCGATCTCCGATCTGACTGCCGAATTCGGCCTCACCGCGCGTGCCTTGCGCTTTTATGAGGAAGAGGGGATCATCTCCCCGGCGCGCTCGGGGCTGACTCGCATCTATTCGAAGCGGGACCGTGCCCGGCTCGCCTGGATCGTGCGGGCCAAGAACGTCGGCTTCAGCCTCGCCGAAATCCGCGAACTGATCGATCTCTACGATCTCGGCGACGGACGGGTCGAGCAGAAGCGCCGGACAATCGAACGTTGCCGTGAAAAGGTCGACAAGCTTACCCGTCAACGCGAAGACCTTGATGCCGCCATAGCGGAATTGACGGGTTTCATCGCCCATCTCGAAGTGCTCGAATTGCCTCTCGAGCGTACCTGAACCCAGACCAGAGGAAACAGCATGCCCATCTACAAGGCGCCCACCCGCGACACCCGCTTCGTGGTCAACGAAGTGCTGCACCTTGAAAGCTTCGGCAACCTTCCGGGGTTTGAGAATGCTTCGGCCGACATCATCGACGCGGTGATCGAAGAGAGCGGCAAGTTCTGTTCCGAAGTGATCGCACCGATCAATGCCTCGGGCGATGCGGAAGGCTGCACCCGCCATGCCGATGGCACGGTGACGACGCCCAAGGGCTTCAAAGAGGCCTATGACCTGTTTCGCGAGGCGGGCTGGGGCACCTTGGCCATGCCAGCGGAATTCGGCGGGCAGGGCATGCCGCATGTGCTGGCCATGGTGCTGGAGGAATATCTCTGCTCGGCCAATCAGGCCTTCGCCATGTATCCCGGCCTGACCAATGGCGCGGTCGCGGCGATCCGGGCGAAAGCCAGCCCGGAGCTTCAGGCGAAATATCTGCCCAAGATGATTTCCGGCGAATGGACCGGGACGATGAACCTCACCGAGCCGCACAGCGGCACCGATCTCGGCATGATCCGCACCCGCGCCGTACCGCAGGCCGACGGATCCTATGCCATCACCGGCACCAAGATCTTCATTTCTGCCGGCGAGCACGACTTGTCCGAAAACATCATCCACCTGGTCCTCGCCAAGTTGCCCGATGCGCCGGATAGTTCCAAAGGCATTTCGCTGTTCATCGTGCCCAAGTTCCTGGTTGGCGACGACGGAATGCCCGGCGAGCGCAATGCGGCCAGCTGCGGGGCGATCGAACACAAGATGGGCATTCACGCCAATTCCACCTGCGTGATGAACTACGACAGCGCCAAGGGCTGGCTGGTCGGCGAGGAAAACAAGGGGCTGGCCGCCATGTTCATCATGATGAACGCGGCGCGGCTCGGCGTGGGCATCCAGGGGCTGGGCCAGGCCGAGGCCTCCTATCAGAACGCCGTGCAATATGCCCGCGAACGGCGGCAGGGCAGGGCGCTGACCGGCCCGGCCGAACCGCAGGAAAAGGCCGATCCGCTGTTCGTCCATCCCGACATTCGCCGCATGCTGATGGACGCCAAGGCCTTCACCGAAGGCATGCGCGCGCTGACGCTGTGGGGCGGGCTGCAGGTCGAGCTCAGCCACAAGGCGGCGAGCGAGGAAGAGCGGCAGATGGCCGACGACCTGATCTCGCTGCTGACCCCGGTGATCAAGGGCTATGGCACCGACAAGGGCTTCGATACCGCGGTCAACATGCAGCAGGTGTTCGGCGGTCATGGCTACATCGTCGAGACCGGCATGGAGCAATTCGTGCGCGATGCCCGCATTGCGATGATATACGAAGGCGCCAATGGCGTCCAGGCGATGGATCTGGTCGGCCGCAAGCTGGCCACCAACGGCGGCCGGGCGATCCAGGCGCTTTTCGCGCTGGTTGACAGCGAATGCGCGACGGCCAAGGCCGATGCCACGCTCGCGCCGATCGCCGAACGGCTGGAGAAAGCCAATGGCGAGCTCAAGGCGGCGACCATGTGGCTGATGCAGAACGCCATGGCCAATCCCGACAATGCAGGCGCCGGGGCGCACCATTACATGCATATTGCCGGGATCGTCTCGCTGGGCCTGATGTGGCTGCGCATGGCGACAGTTGCGCAGACATCACTGGGCGCCGGTACTTCGGACAAGGCCTTCTACGAAGCCAAACTCACGACGGCGCGCTATTTCGCCGAGCGTTTCATGCCCGATGCCGGAGCCCTGCGCCGCAAGATCGAGGCTGGTTCGGAAGCGATGATGGCGTTGCCGGTGGAGGCATTCGAGACGGCCTGACAGGCCGCCTCAACCGCGCATGTAGACGCTGAGTGAGCGAATCTTGCCGCTGTCGTCGAAGCGGTAGACATTGGTCGTGTTGCGCACCGAACCATCGGGCAGTTTTGCCTCGACCTCGGCGGCAATTCCCTCGCTGCCGGCAATGCGGCCTGTCGGCGTGGGGAAGGGCGCTGCCGCGGCGAATACCTGACTTTGGAACTCGCGGATCGCCTGCTTGCCCTGATACACGCTGCCATTGGGCAGGGTGTAGGTCGCATCCTCGGCGAAGAGCGCCATCCAGGCGTCGATGTCCTTGGCGCGGACGGCGGCGAAATAGGCATCGACCACCGCATCGGGATCGGCGGGGGCCTCGCCACCCTCTGCCTCGGCTGCCGCGCGGCGCAGACGGGCGAGCATGAATTCGGCGGCTTCGGCAAGGCTGCGCAAGGCAACGGTTTCGCCGGTCGGCAATTCGCGGGCGTGATCCACGTCCTTCTTCAGCAGATCGTGCAGGCCGGTAAAAGTGCTGGGCGCACCGGTCCCTTCGCGCGGCATGACAAAGCGCGGGCCGACATTCATCGCGAAACTCTGCGCCGAACCGGCATTGAGCGCATCGATCAGCTGTTGCCGGTCGAAGCCCATCGACAGGCCCACATCGACGATGGCCGCCGACATGCCATAGTTGGCGATCGAGATCAGGTTGTTGAGCAGCTTGCCTTCCTGGCCGCGCCCTACCGGCCCCAGGTGCGACAGTTTGGCGCCAATGGCTTCGAGCCAGGGCCGCGCGCGTTCGACATCCGCGTCCTCGCCGCCGATCCACAGCGACAGCGTGCCATCAAGCGCGGCCGGCTGTCCGCCGGAAACCCCGACATCGACAAAGCCGACGCCATACGCCTTCGCTTGCGCCGCCAGTTCGCGGGCGAGATCGGGCGATATCGTCGAATGCAGGATAAATGTGCCGCCCGGGCCCAATGCCTCATAGAGCTTGCCGCCGTCGATCAGCCCGACAAGCTGCTCATCGTTGAACACGCAGACGCCCAGAAGGTCTGCCTGCCGCGCGGTTTCCATCGGGTCGTCCGAGCGGGTCGTGCCCGGTTCGTCGAAGGCCTCGAGCATCTTGGGCGATATGTCGCAGCCCATGACATCGAACCCCTTGCGCGCCAGACGCCGCGCGATGGGGGCGCCCATGCTGCCAAGGCCGATGAAACCGACTTTCATGTTCAAACCTCTCCGTTCGCAATCAAGGCCGCATGATCCAGCCGCCATCGACATGGATGGTCTGGCCGGTGATCCACTTGCCGGCTTCCGAGCACAAAAGGACGGCGGCTCCCACCAGTTCGTCAGGTTCGCCGCGCGGGTGGATGGCGCAGGCCATCTGCAGGAACTGGATGAATGGCGAATCGTCGGGCACCAGCATGTTGCCGGCATCCGATTTGACGTTGCCGGGCGCGATGGCGTTGCAGGTGATACCGTCCTTGCCCCACTGCTTGGCGAGCGATGTGGTCAGGCCGACGAGGGCGATCTTGGTAATGCCATAGAGGCTGGTGGAGGGAAATGCGCCGCCGCTGGTCTGGTTGATGATCCGCCCGCCGCCCCGTTCGCGCATCGAAGGCGCACAGGCACGGGCGCAGAGCAGGGCGCCGGTAGTATTTACCGCGAAGGCCTTGTTCCAGGCCTCGACCGAGACTGTGTCGATCGAATCGTAGCTGATATCGACCATCAGCGCGGCATTGTTGATGAGGATGTCGATGCCGCCAAAGGCGGCTTTCGCCGAGGCAGCCATGGCAAGCGTTGAGGCTTCATCGGAAACGTCGACCTGGACACTCACGGCTTTTCCGCCCGCGGCGTTGATCTCGTCGGCGACAGCCTTGGCGCCGTCGCCGTTGAGGTCGGCGACGATGACGGATGCGCCGGCATTGCTCATGCCAAAGGCATAGGCCCGGCCAATCGAATTGCCGCGCCCGCCGGCGCCGGTGACAATTGCCACTTTGCCGTCGAGGCGAAACTGGTCGAGAGTGAAAGTCATATTATCAAGCTCCGGATGTCTTTGGGGGATTGGCCGCGGCGAGGAAGCGCGCGGCGATGGCATTCAGTTCGGCCGCGCCCGGATGGCCGGGCAGCACGGTGTTGAGCAGTTCGATATCCTTGAGCAGCATCGGTGCGCCCGTGGCGAAGGCTGCGGGCGAGGGAAGGCGGGAAAAGACTTCAAACCCAAAGCTTCGGCCGCTGCTGGCCTTGATCAGATCAACGAAGGTCTCCCGCTCGATGCCGAGCGCTCCGGCCGCTTCCAGCGCAGCCATGGCGACGCCCATGTTGGCCGAGAGCATGGCATTGTTGACAATCTTGGCGCGCTGCCCTGCGCCGGCGGGGCCGAGCAGGACGATCAGTTTCCCGAAAGTCTCGAACACTGGCAAGGCCGCGTCGAAAGCCTCCTGCCTGCCGCCGCACATCACGGTCAATACGCCGGCCTCGGCGGCGGGCTGGCCTCCGCTGACCGGGGCATCGATCAGGGCGAGGCCCCGATCGTCGCACTGTTTCTCAAGCGCAATGACAGTCTCCGGGAGCACAGTGGAATGGATGGCGATGCGCCCGCCCTGCTGCATGGCCGGGATGAGCTGGCCGGTGATTTCCAGCACATCGGCGTCGTTGACCACGCAAATCCCGACATGATCGCACTGCGCGCCGAGTTCGGCGACGCTGACCGCCGCTTGCGCCCCCTTGGCCAGATAGGGTTCGGCGGCTTCGGGGCGGCGCGCCCAGACAGTCAGCGCCATTCCAGCGTCGTGCATGCGATGCGCCATGGGCCCGCCCTGGCTGCCGACACCGATGAATCCTTTGCGCATCTCGTTAGCCCGCCGTTATGCCGGCATCGATCGAGATGCAGGCCCCGTGGTAGCTGCGCCCGGCCGGCGAGGCGAGAAGAGTGATGAGGTCCGCCACATCGTCGACCTCGACTTGCCCCCGCATGCCCGAATAGCGGGCCACCAGGTCCATTTCCGCCTCGCTGGGGAAAGTCATGCCGTTGGAGATGTTGGTGATCATGCCGCCGGGCGCGACGGCGTTGATGCGGATGGGCTTGCGCGAAAATTCCATCGCCATGGCCTTGGTCATGTTCACCAGACCCGCCTTGCTGGCGCAATAGGCGGCGGCATAGGCCTCGCCGAGAAAGGCCGCAGAGCTGGCGCAATTGACGATTGCGCCATTCGCTTCGAGCAAGTGCGGGATTGCCGCCTGGCTGAGGAACCAGGGCGCGTTGAGATTGATCGCGATGGTCTGAAGATAGTGTTCGCGCGGCATTTCGGTGGTGTGCGCCATGCGGATGATGCCGGCGATGTTGCAAAGGGCATCGAGCCGGCCGAATTTGTCGACCGCCGCCGCTACCGCTCCGGTGCAGGCATCGGGATCGGCAAGGTTTGCGGGGTGGAGCAGTGCTTCGGTGCCGTTGAGCATGCTCTCGGTCTCTTCAAGACCCTCGGTATTGACGTCGACCAGGCAGAGCTTTGCACCCACCTCGGCGAGTTTGCGCGCCGTTGCCCGTCCGAGCCCCGAGGCCGCGCCCGTCACCAGCGCCACCTTGCCAGTCATGTCTATCGGCATTGCCATAGTCGTTACCTATCTCCCTTCGTTCACCCGTTCCACGGCAACCCGGCCTCGACCTTGGCAATCATTTCCAGGACAATACCGTTGACCGCCGATGCCTTGGGCCAGCCGGCGCAGAGACCGTAGGCGAGGACGAATTCCTTCATTTCCTCTGGCGTGCAATTGCCCGATGCCATGGCCGCGTGGAAGTGCGATTTGATAGGAATTTCCGCGCGGCTTTCGGCAACGCCGACCAAGGTCAGCCAGCGGCGCGATCGTTGATCGAGGCCCTCGCGAGGCCACATTTCGCCAAAGACGAAATTGTTGATCGCTTCCTGGAAGGGATTGCTGGAAGGCCCGCCGGGAAAAGTCATGGCCTTGATGAATTCTTCCTGGCCGGTAGCCGTGCGTTCGTCGGGATCCCAGGTCCCGGCGCGGATAGGCGGGCGTTCGGCCTTAGGCAGGGCGAGTTTTTCGGCAGCGCGGGTGGCAGCCTTGTCGATCAGGTCGCCGGTGCCCCAGCCGCCATAGACCGCCAGGTGCAGCGCCGCTTCACGCATTTCGGCAAGAGTTATCTCGCCGGTCTGCAAGGCGCCCAGAACGATGCCGTCGATAGTGCCTTGCGGGAACCGGCATAGCGCGGCGCCGGCAAGGCCGATGAGAAACCGCGAGCGCAGGTCGAGCCCCGGGCGGTTCCAGACTTCGGCGTAGACGAAGTCACGGATGCTTTCTTCCCAGGGCGTTTGCGGTTCCGGTGGCGTCTGACCATATATTTTCGTCTGCAGCGCGACACCGCGCGCAGAGCGTTCGGCCGGATCGAGTTTCGTACTCATCGGTTCATTCCTGTGCAGCAGGGGCGTCCCACGGGAGACCCTTTTCGATCTTGGCGGCCATTTCGAAGACCAGCACCAGCACGGAGCTGGCCTTGTGCCAGCCGGCGTGGGCGGCATAGTGCAGCACGAATTCGTGCATTTCCTCGACGGAGCAGTTGCCGCTGGCCATGGCTGCATGGAAGTGCGTTTTCATTGGCACTTCGCGGTTGCTTTCGGCGACGCCGACCAAAGTCAGCCAGCGGCGCGCGCGCTGGTCGAGCCCCGGCCGCGTCCAGATTTCGCCGAAAACGTGACCCGAGATCGCTTCGAGAAAAGGCAGGGGCGGGGTCTGGTTGCCGAATGTCATGACATCCAAGAATTCGGCCTCGCCCCTGGCAATGCGTTCGGAGAGCACATCGGGATCGGCGCTGAGCGGCGGGCAATCGGCAGGTTGCAAATCCAGGGCATCTTCCGCACGGGTTATCGCCCTGTCGAGGACGATGGCGCGCGGCAGGTTGCCGTAACCTGCCAGATGCAACGCCGCTTCGCGCAATTCGGCGAGCGACAATTCCTTGGCCTTCAGCGCGCCACGGACATAGAAATCGATAAGACTGTCGTCCGCGCCGTTCAGGGTGACGGCGGCGATCGAGATCAGATAGCGCGCCCGCCGGTCAAGCTGAGGGCGGCTCCAGACTTCGCCGAACAGGAAGTCGCGCGCCGCGCTTTCCAGAAGAGTGCGCGGCGCGGGGGCGGGCTGGCCGCCAACGTCTCCCTGCACTTGCGCGCCGCGTAGCCTTCTGCCGGCAGGGTCGAGAACCCGGTTCACCCCTCCGGGCCCTTGAGGCTCATCCAGATGTTCTTGGGCTGCATGAATTCGTTGAGGCCTTCGATGCCGCCCAGCCGCCCGTGGCCGCTCTTCTTCCAGCCGCCGAAGGGGCAATTGGGCTGCATCGCCTCGCCCGAGCCATTGACGTGGATCATGCCGGCCTGAAGCTCGCCGGTGACATGATGCGCGCGGCGCAGGTTCTGCGTGTGGACATAGGCACCGAGGCCGTATTCGGTGGCGTTGGCTAGCGCGATGGCTTCCTCCTCGGTGTCGAAGGGCGTGGCGACGAGGACCGGGCCGAACACTTCGTTCTGGGCGATTTCGCTGTTGTTGGGCACGTCGGCGAGGACCGTAACGGGCAGGAAGTAGCCGGGTGCATGATCGCCGCCGAGCTGTTCGCCGCCCGCGACGATGCGTCCGCCCTCTCCGACGCCCCGCTCGACCATGCCGAGGATGCGGTTGATCGCGGTTTCGGAAATGACCGGGCCAAGCATGGTGTCGGGGGCGAGGGGGTCGCCCGCTTTCACCTGGTTCGCCGCACCGGCGATGGCCGCCATGTACTGGTCGTAGATGCCCCTCTGGACAAGCAGACGGGTGCCATTGACGCAGCCCTGGCCGTTGGCGCTTACCGCGCCGGTGAGGCCGCAGCGGATGGCGGTGCCGAGATCAGCGTCGTCGAAAACGATCACCGCCGACTTGCCGCCCAGCTCCAGCCCGACGTGCTTGAGGCTCTGGGCGGCGCTGGCCAGCACTTTCTTCGCGGTCGCGCCCGAGCCGATGAACTCGATCTTGTCGATGCCCGGATGCTGCACCATGGCCTCGCCGGCATCGGCTGCACCAGTAATCATGTTGACCACGCCCGGGGGGAAACCGGCCTCGCGGATCACTTCTGCGAGCATCATGGCGGAGTAGGGGGCCAAGTCGGGCGATTTCAGCACCACGCAGTTTCCGGCGGCCAGCGCCGGGGCCATCACCATCGTTGCGGCAAACAGCGGTCCGTTCCAAGGGATGATCACGCCGACCACGCCGAACGGCTCGTAGCTCACATAGTCATGCGCCGGGCCGCCCCACATCGGCACGGTGCGGCCATGGATCTTGTCGGCCCAGCCACCGAAATAGCGGAATTTCTGGGCCGCGTCATAGCCCATGAACGGCGCATAGGCTCCGACCGAGCCGTTTTCGGCGATCAGGCTGGGGGCGAACTCGGCGCTCTTGGCCTCGAACAGCGCGGCGAGCTTGAACATCAGGTTGCGGCGCTGGTCTCCCGGCAGGGCGCGCCAGGCGGGGAAGGCCTTGCGGGCCGACTGGACGGCGCGATCGACGTCGTCGGCATTGGCCATGTGGATTTCGCGGGTGACATTGCCGTTGCCCGGATAAATGTGCGGTATGGCTGGGCCACTGCCGCGTTTTTCGCCCTGATTGTCGATGATGATTGGATGCTGCGGCAATGCCGCCAGGTTCGGGTCCTGAAAGCCCATGGTTTCCTAAACTCCCAAAGTAATACCGGGCGCGAGAATCGGCCGCGTCACCAAGCCGGCAAACTGTCGCCGGAGGCCCGGGCTGGCAAGCGAAATATGCAAATAATATGCATATTATTTACATTGTGCAGTGCAACATGAGGGCGTTGAGGCTTGAAGAGTAAAAAAACATGCGTATTTTTGTCAGGATGAGCCAGCCCAAAGCCATTTCTCGCGACCCTGCTGCAGCGGGAGGCCGCAAGCACCTTGTGCAGGACACTGCGGCGCGGATGCGAGAGCTGATCTTCGCACGCCCTGAAGGCGAGCAAATTGGTTCGCTTCCAGAATTGGCAAAGGGGCTTGGCGTGGGGATCGTTACGGTCCAGCAGGCGGCACGAATCCTTGAGCACGAAGGCCTGCTGGAAGTTCGGCGTGGGCCCGGAGGCGGCTATTATGGAAGCCGCCCGGACGCCGCCGATCTCGAGCGGGCGCTGGCCGCCTACATGCGCAGCCAACCGGCTTCCTGGGAGGAAGCGCTCGACATGACCTCGCTGCTGTTCAACGAGTTGTGCGCTGCCGCCGCGGGCAGCGCAGACCGGGAAGGGCAGGACGAATTGCGCGATTTCGCCTTACGGTTGCCTTCATGCGCAAGCGAAACAGACATGGGGGCGATGGAGCAGCAATTTCAGGACTTGCTGTTCCGCATGGTCGATCGCCCACTGTTCGAGCTTCTGACCCGCGTGACACTGCGCTTCTCGGCCATGCAGCCGGGAGACGCGCCGGGGCGCGGCTTGATCCACCTTGAGCAATGGATCGCCGGGCGCAGACGCATCATCGATGCCATCCTGCGCCGCGACGTGGAACTGGCCCGCTTCGAGGCGGACCGGTCCAACCGGCAGATCCTGATGGCCGCGCTGGAACGCAGCCGCTAGGTTACATCCGCCTGGTCTGCTCCCAGGCCTCGTCGGTCATCCAGGTGTATTCGAGGTAGTGGCCGAACTTCTCGCGGGCATCGAGATAGAGGAACTTGAGCTGGCCCGGCCCTGAATCCCACTCCATCGCCACGGGCAGGTCCTGTTCGTCCACCCGCTTGCGGAAATCTTCCCAGTCAGCGATGCGCGTGCTGGTCTGGTGGAAACGGATCGGGCCGCCATTGGACGGCGCATTGGCATAGATGCCCAGCGGATCGGTGATCGCCTGGATCAGCTCGTACTGGATCTCGCCGATCCAGATGAAACACAGCTTGATGTGGTTGATGTATTCCTTGCCGTCCGGGCCGATGACCGGCTGTTTCACTTCCATGATCTGCGGCTCGTGCGTCATGCCTCGCCCGCGGAACTGGGCGATGCCTTCCTCGATATCGTCGCAGGCATAGCCGAGCTGGAATAGATGGCCTTCAAGCATTCCTCGTTCCTTTCTTTGCTCCCCCTACCCTTTAGGGGAGGGGGGTGGGGGGTGGGGACTGTCGGGCATGTGCAGCGCTGTCCGGACAAACCCCACCCCAACCCCTCCCCTTCAGGGGAGGGGCTTCTGTTATTTACAAACCTTCGAGCTCGACGTCGTAGCGCGCCAGATAGCGCTCGTAGAGTGGTTCGAGCTTCTCTTTGCTCAGCCCATAGGCATCGAGCTTGTAGCCGTGCTTGCCGAACTTGTTCTGCGGGTTGTCGTCGACCCAGCCCTGAATCCCGGCTTCGGCTTCCGGGGACCATTCGTCGCCGAGCTGGGCATAGACCTGCTTGATCGTGGCCATCGGGTCGTTGGTCATGTCGGCATATTGCACGTCGATGATACGGTCCTCGCCGTGCCTGTCGCGGAAATCCATGGCGCGTTCGGCGTGCTGGGCGCAGTACCAGGGGTATTGCGAGCCCAGCCACTCGTAGTCAATCCGGCCCATCAGCATGCGGTGGCTCATCGAGATGATCGAGCACAGCGAACCGGTGGCGACATAGGGGTCGCGGTGCGTCCAGATCAGGCGCGCATCGGGATATTCCTTGATCAGGTATTCGACATGCAGCGCGTGGCTGGGCATCTTGAGGTTCCATACCCCGGGCGCCTTGTGCTGCAGCGCCTGGAGGAACTTCTTGTGCCAGGCATAGGCGGAAGTCATGTCGGCCTGGAAAATGTACTCGCGATACTTGGGCAGGATACCCTTGCTCTCGATCATCAGCGTCTTGAAATCGTGCGCCAGGAACCAGACGCATTCGTGTGGATAGATCGGCGAGCTGCGGTAGATCACGCCGGCCTCGGGATGGGCCTTGAGCATCGCCTCGTGCGCATCGAGCTTTGCCTGCACGCGCGGATTGTTCTTGAGCTCGGCGGTCGAGACCGGCGGAATCGGGTCTTCGATCTCCCATTCGAGTGGCGAGCGTCGTCCCGGATCGGCAGCGAGCAGGTTCGACATCAGCGTCGTGCCGGTGCGGGGCACGCCAAGGACGAAGACAGGCTTTTCGATCGGGCGTTCGAGCAGCTCGGGGTTCGCCTGGAGATAGCCCCAGACCTTAAGCCGATCGCTGAGATACTTGAGGCAATCGCCACGGACGCGTTCAATGCCTGAGTCCATGTAGAGACCCTTGGTGATCCCGTCGTTGAAATCCTCGACGAAGACGTCGAGGCCTTCGCGGTATGAATCGCAATCGAAGGAATCGACCCCGGTGTCCTTGTGGGCCTGATCGACGAGGGCATTGGCATTGAGTAGTTCGGCCATCTTTGGACGTTTCCTTCCCCATTGATATGCCGGCCACCTGTCGCGGCCGCTCCGGTACGCGACTAATCCGCAAGCGCGGTGGCTTGGCAATGCGCATCACTGGCGCATTCGGGTCCGACTGTAGAATTCAAGCCAAATCCATCAGGCTTGGCCAAGCGCGCCCCCCAATGCTCTTTTATGCCGCTGGCGGAACTGACTGGGGCTGAAGCCGGCTGCGCGGCGGAATGCGTAGGTGAAGCTGGAAGGCGAGGAAAATCCCATGGCGAAGGCGATGGTCTTGATGCTTTCCTCAGTGGTCAACAGCCGCTTGGCAGTGTCCATCCGGCGCTGTTCGATGTAATCCCCGATCGAACAGCCCCGGCTGACCTTGAAGCCGCGGGTCAACTGCCGAACCGAAAGATTGCACATTTCCGCGAGTTCGGAGAGTGCGGGAGCAGAGGGGTCGTCGCTCAAGCGCTGGTCGATGAGCCGCAGGCGCCAACCGGAGAGGCCGCCTGTCATGGGGCGCTCGCTTACATCGAGACAGAATCGCGCTATCTCGATGGTCAGTTCGCCGCCGAGCAATTCCACCATTTGCGCGGACGCCAATCCGGGGTGGCGCAGTTCGCCGGCCAGTCTTAGCAACAGCGCCCGGACAGAGGCGCTCGATATGTCGAGCGTGGCGGCAAGCTGCCTGTCGCTCCAGGAGAAGGCCTCTCCCATAACCGCGCCGATGGCGACCGAAGGCAGCTGGCAAGTAATGGACGCCTGCGGTCCGCCAATGCCTCTGAAATTCAGTCTTTCGCCCGGCGGAACCATGAAGATGTCGCCCACGCGCTCGAACCGGTGCGGCCCCCAGTGTTCCAGATAGCAGGCGCGCGTTTCGAACGGCCGGGGCGTAAGGCACATGTCGATCTGGTAGCGATCGGACACCTGCATGATGGCGTCGGTTGGCGCCGGTACGTCGAAATTCACGACTTGCGCGTCGATCGAGCCCGCCTCGGCTTGCGCCTCGACGATCATTACGGGCGCGTGATCTTCCATTGTGTCTCCGATTATATGATTTGGCTGGATATCTACATGCAGCAGGCTTGCGGAGCAAGGCATGCGAAGGGAAACCCTTGCGACAACAGGCCGGCCAATGGCCGATCGTAAAAACACCGAAGGCCTTGGAGAGAATGCATGGGCAATGCACTGTTCGACTGCACCGGCAAGGTGACCATGGTTACAGGCGGCAACAGCGGCCTTGGACTCGGCTTTGCCATGGGCTGCGCCAAGATGGGCGGAGATGTCGCCATCTGGGCGCGCAACGAGGAAAAGAACGCGATTGCCAGGGACAAGCTGCTGGCGGCAGGAGCAGGGCGCGTGGAGGCCTACAGGGTCGACGTCACGTCCGAGGAGGAAGTGACCGAAGCCTACAAGCGGCTGAAGGCCGACTTCGGACGGCTGGACTGCGTTTTCGCCAATTCGGGCCGCAATGCCCGCAACAGCAATTTCATCGATATGGATTCAGCCGAATGGCATGACCTTCTGGCTGTCAGCCTGCACGGGGCCTTCTATACTCTGCGCGAGGGCGCGCGGCTGATGATCGAGCGGGCCGAGGCGGGCGAACCCGGCGGGAGCCTGGTGTTCTGCGGAAGCCTGTCGATGTTCCAGGGCGTGCCGGGGATTTACAACTACGCCGCATCGAAGGGAGGCATGGGAGCAGTGATCCGGGGGATCGCAGTCGAACTCGGCAAGTATGGGATCCGCGCCAACACGGTCGCGCCCGGCTATATCAAGACCGGCTTTTCCGAGAACATCCCGGAAGAGATCGGCAAGCAGATCGATGGGCTGTTCTCGTCGGTCACCCCGATCAGCCGCCCGGGCTATCCCGAGGATTTCGAAGGCATCGCCGCCTATCTGTGCAGCGACGCCTCGCGGTTCCATTCCGGCGACACCATCGTTATCGACGGCGGCAGCGTCATCTACCCGCCCTATGCGGCATCACTCCAAGGATAATTCAAGAATGAGCAAACTTTTCGATTGCACCGGCAAAGTGACCATGGTGACCGGCGGCAATGGCGGCATCGGCCTGGGTTTCGCCATGGGCTGCGCCAAGATGGGCGGAGACATCGCGATCTGGGCGCGCAATGCGGAAAAGAACGCAGCGGCCAAGCAGGAATTGCTGGCGGCAGGCGCGGGCCGCGTCGAGACCTATATCGTCGATGTCTCAAGCGAACAGGAAATCATCGACGGCTACGCGCGGCTGATGAAGGACTTTGGCCGGCTGGATTGCGTCTTCGCCAACTCCGGCCCGCCGCCGCGCTACGATTCGGTGTTCGACATGCCCACCCAGCACTGGCACGATTTTCAGGCGGTAGCGCTGCACGGTGCATTCTTCACCCTGCGCGAAGGCGCGCGGCTGATGAAGGAGCGGGCCCTGGCGGGTGAGCCGGGCGGCAGCCTGGTCGCCTGCGGATCGGGTTCGCTCTACCAGGGGCTTCCCGGCAAGATGGAATACGCCGCCTCCAAGTGCGGCGCTGAAGCGGTGATCCGATGCCTCGCGGTGGAACTGGGCGAATTTGGCATCCGCGCAAATGTGGTCGCGCCAGGGCTGATCATCACACCGATGATGGGCCCGAACCGGGAAGCGGCCGACGCCGCGCTAAGCGCCATCTACGCGCCGCAGACGCCCATGCGCCGGCTGGGTTACGGCACCGATTTCGAAGGTATCGGTGCTTACCTTTGCTCGGATGCGTCGTCGTTCATGTCGGGCGAAACCGTGTTCATCGACGGCGGCTACAAGATCCGTCCGTAAAGGAGTTTGGCGATGAAGGTTCTCAACATCCACGAAGTCGACGACGTTCGCCTCGACGACTATGTTCGTCCCGAACACGGCCCGAACGACGTCGTCGTCAAGATGAAGGCGGTGGGCATCTGCGGTAGCGACCTCAGCTACATCAAGCACGGCGGCATCATGCGGCAGCCGGGCGGCGTCACGCCGATCGGGCACGAAGGCGCCGGGCAGGTGCTGCATGTCGGCAGTGCCGTTTCGGGTATCAGCCCGGGCGATCCGGTCATCATCAATCCGATGCAGACGCCCAGCAAGGTCGGCAGCGGCGGGCCGGAGGGTGCCTTCGTCCACGAACTTCTGGTTCGCGAAGCGGAGAGGGGCAAGTCGATCCTGCCGATCCCCGAAGGCGTGAGCTACGAAGTCGCCGCCATGTGCGAGCCGCTGGCCGTTGCCATGCACGGGGTAAACCGGGCGGACGTCAAAGCTGGCGACAAGGTTGTGGTCTTCGGCTGCGGTCCGATCGGGCTGGGCATGATCCTGTGGCTGGTCGATCGCGGCGCCACCGACGTCGTTGCCTTCGATCTCGCAGCCGAGCGCCGCCAGCGCGCGCTCGATCTGGGTGCGCGGGCGGCCTTCGATCCGCGCGAGGTCGATCTCTATGAAACATTGGGCGAGCTTCACGGCAAGGAAATGTGCATGCACAAGCCTGCTGTCGGCACTGACGCCTTCCTGGACGCCGCCGGCGCGCCTTCGATCCCTCAGGACGTGATTCGAGTCTGCAAGTATCACGCGAAGCTGGTGATCACTGCCGTCTATTACGCGCCCGTACCCCTGTCGCTCGGCACCATGCTGACCAGCGAGCTGACCATTACCACTGCAGTGGAATACCCAACCGAAATGCCCGAGGTCGTCGCCAGCATGGCGCGGCTCAAGGACAAGATTGCCAGCATGATCAGCCACCGCGTGCCGTTCGAGAACGTGATCGACGGACTCAAGCTTGCAGGTACGCCGCAATCGGCAAAGGTCATGGTGCATATGGAGGAGGCAGGCGCATGAGCGAGACCCAGGAAAAGACGCCGCCGCTGGCCAATCTGGTAACGGCCGGACAGACCCAGACCGAGGCAGTCGAAATCACGCCCTTCATCTTCATGGCGCGAGACGTATCGAACGCCTACCTGGTGACGACCAGCGACGGCGACGTCATGGTCAATTGCGGGATGCCCGAAGGCGCGATCCGCAGTACCGAACTGCTGAAGCCCCATCGCACTGGTCCGCTCAAGTACATTATCCTGACCCAGAGCCATGCCGACCATTTTGGCGGCGTTCCCCGGTTTCAGGAGCCGGGCACCAAGATTGTCGGCGGTCCCGGCTATTGCGAAGCGCGCGACGACATGCTGGGCTTGCAGTCCTTTTTCGGCCCGCGGACTTTCAAACTCTGGGGCAGCACGCTCAAGCAGGATGGCCCGCCCAAGGAGCCGATGCCGCATGTCACGCCCGATATCTTCGTGCCGGAAAGCGGCATGTCGATTGACGTGGGCGAGCGTACCTTCGAGTTTATCCATGCGCCCGAAGGCGAGACCGAGGACAACATCCTGGTGTGGATGCCCAAGGAAAAGGTGGTATTCACCGGCAATACCTTCGGCCCGGTCTGGCTTTCGATGCCGTTCCTCAATACTCTTCGCGGCGACAAGCCCCGGCGCGTGCGGACCTATCTCAAGTCGCTGGCCAAGGTGCGCGATCTTGGCGCCGAAATTCTCATCACCGGCCACGGCGAGCCAGTGGTTGGCAAGGAACGGATCAAGGAAGACCTCGATCGCATGGAAGCGGCCGTCACTTTTGTCCGCGACTATACGCTGGAAGGCATGAAGGCGGGCAAGACTGTCGATGAGCTGGTCCACGATTTCGAGTTCCCCGGCAACGTCGCCATCGGCGACTTCCACGGCAAGGCGAGTTGGGCCGTGAAGTCGATCTGGCGCGAGTATTCCGGTTGGTTCCACTATGAGGACGGCACCACCGCACTCTATGGCGTACCGCAGAAGAGCGTCCATGCCGATCTTGCCGAAATGGCGGGCGGGGCGGATGCCCTGGCCGTGCGGGCGAAGGCGCATAACGATGCCGGACGGCCGCTCGAGGCGCTGCACCTTGTCCAGATCGCGCTCAATGCCGAGCCGGACAACCGGGACGCGTTGGAGGTAAAGAAAGCCGCCAGCCAGGCGCTGCTTGAGGCGTCGGGCGGAAAGAACCTGTCGGAGACCATGTGGCTGCGCTCTGAAATCGCCGAGATCGACGCTATACTGGATAGCTAAGCCAACGGAGCGAGCCCGGTCAGAACCTGCCGAACGAGGTCGGCCTGGCCGCTGGCTCCGGTCTTGGCATAGGCGCGCTTGGTATAGTTGCGGGCGGTTTCCGGGGTTAGCTGCAACTGAGCCCCGGCATCGAGGATCGTCTCGCCCCGGCTCATCGCCTCGGCCAGCGCCGCCTCGCGTTCCGACAGGCCGAGTAGCTGCGCGACTATGCGGGGCTGGGGGCCGCGATTTCGCTTTTGCGGCTGGCGGATGGCACCGATTGCCGCGACGGCCGTGCCTTTTGGCGCGGGGAGGGGGCGGAGCAGCAAGTCGGGTGCGCCGGTCTTGCCAAGCGTAACGACGCGCCGGCTGTTTGCCGGCGCTTGCGCCATGTCGGCACAATCCCTCGCGAGCGTTTGGGCTGTGTCCGTCGAAAGGTTGAGGCGGGTACCGCCGCGCGCGCCGAGTATTTCGCTGGCGAGATCGTCGGTCAGGATCACGCGGCCCTCGCGATCCAGCGCCAACTGACCGATGCCAAGCATTTTCAAGGCCTGCTCCGCAATCGTAGCGCGCAATTGCTGCGCGCCCAGTTCGCCGAGGGTGTCGAGCGCCACCGAAAGGTGCGGCGCGATGGCCGAGAGCAGGGCGGAATCATCCGCGTCGAAAGGGCGGCGCTCGGACAACAGCACGATCCACGCATTGTTTTCCGCGCGCGAGACGATCCGGATGAATCGGGCATGAGCGATACCCGCCTCTTTCAACGCCGCCCGTTGCCGGCTGGGCGCGTCCGGGTCGTCGAAATCGAGCATTTCCTCCAGGGCGTAGACCCGGCCCGATCGCAGCGCAGCATAGGGAATAAGGCCGAGGCTGGAGAGCCGGTCGAAATCCGGTTCGGCAAGGCCGGTGCGCGCGGCGGCGACGCGGGTGATCGGCGGCAGGTGGGCCGTGGGCGTCATCTGCACCAGCAGACAGGCCCAGGTGGCCCCGGTACGCTGGCGCAGGCGCTTGAGGAAAGTATCCCACATCGGATCTTCACGGATTCCTTCTGCGAGGGGAATCAGCAGGTCGCGTTCGTCGAGAGAAGAAAGAGCCATGGCATTTTGCTCCCATATGGGAGCATCGCTGTCAAGTCATGGGCTTCATCTGCGGTCTCGGCCCGCACAAGCGGAGAGGAACAGATGACTGACGTAAAGACACTGACGCACCTCCAGAGGCTGGAGGCCGAAGCGATCCACATTATCCGCGAAGTGGCGGCCGAGGCGGAAAAGCCGGTGATGCTCTATTCAATCGGCAAGGACAGTGCCTGCATGCTGCATCTCGCGCGCAAGGCCTTCTACCCCGCGCCGCCGCCGTTCCCGCTGTTGCACGTCGATACGACCTGGAAGTTCCAGGAGATGTACAAGCTGCGTGAGCGCATGGCGAAGGAGTCCGGCATGGAACTCCTCGTCTATCACAACCCCGAGGCGCAGGAGAAAGGGATCAATCCTTTCGACCACGGACCGCTCCACACCGACATGTGGAAGACCGAGGGGCTGAAGCAGGCGCTCGACAAGTTCGGCTTCGACGCGGCCTTTGGCGGCGCCCGGCGCGACGAGGAAAAGAGTCGTGCCTAGGAGCGCATCTTCTCGTTCCGTACATCGAGCCTTGGCTGGGATCCTAAGAACCAGCGCCCCGAGTTGTGGAATCTCTACAACGCGAAAAAGAAGAAGGGCGAAAGCATTCGCGTTTTCCCGATCTCCAACTGGACCGAACTCGATGTGTGGCAATACATCCAGTTGAACGACATCCCCATCGTCCCGCTCTATTTCGCCGACAAGCGGCCCGTGGTGGAGCGCGATGGCATGCTGGTGATGGTCGATGACGATCGCTTCCCGCTGAAGCCGGGCGAGAAGCCCGAGATGAAGTCGGTGCGTTTCCGCACGCTTGGCTGCTATCCGTTGACGGGCGCGGTCGAGAGCGAAGCCAAGACGCTTTCCGAAGTCATTCAGGAAACGCTCCTCACCACCACCTCCGAACGCCAGGGCCGCGCCATCGACAAGGATGCGGGCGGAGCCGGCATGGAAGTCAAGAAGCAGCAGGGGTACTTCTGATGACCCAGGATACCACGACAGAACCGGTCTATGTCACCGACGCCCTCATCGCCGAGGACATCGACGCCTATCTCGACGTGCACCAGCACAAGACCATGCTGCGGTTCATTACCTGCGGCTCGGTCGATGACGGCAAGTCGACCCTGATCGGCCGCCTGCTCTACGATTCCAAGATGATCTTCGAGGACCAGCTCGAAGCGCTGCATTCCGATTCCAAGAAAGTCGGCACGCAGGGACAGGACATCGATTTCGCCCTGCTGGTCGATGGTCTCGCCGCCGAGCGCGAGCAGGGGATCACCATCGACGTCGCCTATCGCTTCTTCGGCACCGAAAAACGCAAGTTCATCGTGGCGGACTGTCCGGGCCACGAGCAGTACACCCGCAACATGGTCACTGGCGCATCGACTGCCGATCTGGCCGTGATCCTGATCGACGCGCGCAAGGGCGTGCTGGTCCAGACCCGGCGGCACAGCTACCTGTGCCACTTGCTGGGCATCCGCAATATCGTGCTCGCGGTCAACAAGATGGACCTGGTCGATTACAACCAGCAGGTGTTCGACGACATCGTCGACGATTACCGCGAATTTGCCGAGAGCATTGGTATCGAAAGCTTCGTCGCCATGCCGATTTCGGGCTTCAAGGGCGACAATATCACCGCGCTGTCGCACAACACGCCCTGGTATCAGGCGCCGGAATATTTCGGACGGCCGCTGGTGGATCACCTCGAGACTGTCGAACTCGACACGGCCGTGGATCAGGCTCGCCCGTTCCGCATGCCGGTGCAGCTGGTCAACCGGCCCAATCTCTATTTTCGCGGCTTCTCGGGGCTGATTGCCTCTGGCAGCGTGAAGCTGGGCGACAAAATTCGCGTCCTGCCCTCGGGCAAGACATCGACAATCACCAAGATTGCCGCAATAGGCGGCTCGGCTTCCTTGCCGAGCGATGCGGGCAAAGACCTGACGACCGAGGAATATCTCAAGCTCGTCGATGGCCAGGAGGTGGCCGTCGCCGGCGAGTCCGTAACCCTTTGTTTTGCCGAAGAGATTGACTGTTCGCGCGGCGACGTCATTTCGCTCGCCGACAGCCCTCCACAGGCCGCCGACCAGTTCGAGACGTCGCTGGTCTGGATGTCCGACGAACCGCTCCATGTCGGCCGCGCCTATTGGCTCAAGGTGGGCACGCAGACGGTTTCGGTTACGGTTCAGCAGCCAAAATATGCCGTCAACGTCAACACGATGGAGCATATCGCGGCCAAGACGCTTGAGCTCAACGAGATCGGCGTGGCCGAGATCACTACCGACAAGCAGATCGTCTTCGATCCCTACACCGAAAACCGCACGATGGGCGGCTTCATCCTGATCGACAAGATGTCGAACAGCACGGTCGCCGCCGGCATGCTGCACTTCAGCCTGCGCCGCGCGCAGAACGTGCACTGGCAGGCACTCGACATCGGCCGTGCGGCCCATGCCAACCTGAAGAACCAGAAGCCGGCCGTGCTGTGGTTCACCGGGCTTTCCGGCTCGGGCAAGAGCACTATCGCCAATCTGGTCGAGAAGAAGCTGCACCGGATGAACCGGCACACCTTCCTCTTGGACGGCGACAATGTCCGTCACGGGCTCAACAAGGACCTTGGCTTCACCGAGGCCGACCGCATCGAGAATATCCGGCGGGTTGGCGAAGTCTCCAAGCTGATGACCGACGCCGGGCTGATCGTGATCACCGCCTTCATCTCGCCCTTCCAGGCCGACCGCGATCTGGTGCGCGCGATGCTGCCCGAAGGCGAGTTCTTCGAAGTGTTCATCGATACGCCGCTGGAGGTTGCGGAAAGCCGCGACGTGAAGGGGCTCTACAAGAAGGCGCGCAGTGGTGAGCTCAAGAACTTCACGGGGATAGACAGCCCCTATGAAGTGCCCGCCAAACCGGAAATCCGCGTCGACACGACCAGGATGAGCCCCGAAGAGGCGGCCAACCTGATTGTCGATGCCTTGCTGGGAGACGCATGATGAGCATGACGGACGCCGAACTCGCAGCCCATCTCGCCGAAGTCGCCGGCCGTCTGTTGATCGAGGTGCGCGCCTCGGGCATGCTTAGTCTTAAGGCCCTGGGCAAAGCCGGGGATGCGACGGCCAACCAGTTCCTCGTTCATGCTCTCAAGGAGCAGCGGCCGGATGACGGTCTGTTGTCCGAAGAGGAAAAGGACAATGCCGACCGCCTGGCCATGTCGCGGGTGTGGATCGTCGATCCGGTCGATGGCACGCGCGAATATGGCGTGGAACGGACGGAGTGGGCCGTGCATGTCGCGCTGGCTATCGATGGCAAGCCCGAGATCGGCGCTGTCGCCTTGCCCGGTCTGGGTGTCGTTCTGCGCACCGACCAGCCGCATCCTGTGCCGCCCGCGCCATCGAAACTGCGCATGGTGGTCAGCCGTACGCGACCGGCAAAGGAAGCGACCGACGTTGCCGAGCGGATCGATGCTGAACTGGTTCCGATGGGTTCGGCTGGCGCCAAGGCCATGGCGATTGTCCGCGGCGAGGCGGACATCTATCTGCATTCGGGCGGACAATACGAATGGGATAGCTGTGCGCCTGCGGCGGTTGCCTTGGCACACGGTCTGCATTGCTCGCGCATCGATGGATCACCGCTGGTTTACAACCAGGCTGATGTCTACATGCCCGACTTGCTGATTTGCCGCAAAGAGCATGCGGAACGGGTGCTGGCCGAGGTTTCGGCGCTGGCTGGGTAGCTGAAAGATATCGTCAGCTCCCAATTTGTTGCACTTTTGCAACACATTCCTGCAATTTAGCCGAAATGTACTCATTTCTGGCCGTAGGAGGTTGGCAATTGCCAGCCTTTGCACAAGGGAGGTTAGGCTGGCGACGCTTGGCGAAAGGATGTTTGCCATAGCGGTGCCGATTTCGGGGAATGTCAGTCCCAACTCTGGGGCTGCACAACGGGAGGAACTCTCATGCGTAAATTGATTGCAACGGCCTATACAGGCGTCAGCCTGCTGTGCCTGGCCTCACCGGCGTTCGCGCAGTCTGGGCCGTCGTCTGACGACAAGGACGAGATCGTCGTAACCGGTACGCTGATCCGCGGCATCGCGCCGGGCGGATCACAGTCGATTGGCGTCGATCAGGACAAGATCGCATCGACTGGCGCGGTCAATACATCCGACCTTATCGCCAGCGTGCCGCAGGCGGGCAATTTTCTTGGCTATGTCGGCGTTCGCGGCAGTTCGAACTTCTCGTTGGCGGTCAATCGTCCGTCGCTGCGCTACCTGGGCAATACATCCGCCAGCGGTGCGACTACACTGCTGTTGCTGGACGGTCACCGCATGCCTGGCATGGGTATCCTCCAGTCCTCGCCCGACATAGACGCCATCGCCGCGGGCGCGATCGAGCGTGTCGAGATTGTTACGGATGGTGGATCCTCCACCTACGGCTCGGACGCAATCGGCGGCGTGATGAACTTTATTACCCGCAAGCGGGTCGATGGCGTCGAAGCCAAAGGCAGCATCGGCTTTGCCGACGATTACAAGCAATACAATGTCGTGGTGTCTGCGGGCGTAAATTCGGACACGGTTTCGGCCTATGTCACTTACGATTTCAGCAAGCACGACCCGCTCTATGGCCGCGATCGCGACTGGTCGCAGAATCGGGATTGGGTCAACAATGTGCCGGCCAACGTGGATTGTACACCCGGCAACCTTCGGGCCGGAGGTGTTACGTATGCGCTGCCAGGCCTGACGCCGGGGCTGGGCAATCGCTGCGATAACAGCGAGCTTTCGACATTCTACGCGAGGGAAGAGAAGCACTCGGCTTTGGCCAGCATCTCGTTCGATGCAGGCGGTCCTGTCACCGCTCAGGTCAAGGCCTATTACGTCAATCGCAAGACCAGCTCCGATGGCGGACCTTTGTTTGTGGCGGGCGGCTCCACGGTGACGAGCGCGAATCTCTTCGCTGCACCGATCCTGGCTTCCTTGCCCGGTTCGCCAACATCAGCCCTGCTGAATTACAACCTCTCCGCGGGACTGGGCGATTCATCCTTCCAAAACTCCCAAATGGAATCCTGGGGGATCACGCCCACGGTGAAGTGGAATGTCGGCGGTGGCTGGCAGGTCAATGGCATGTTCAACTATGGCCATTCCAACCACACGTTCCTGGGGCAGCTGGTCAACGCATCGCCGATCAACTCGGCGATTGCCGCTGGAACATTCAACCCGTTCAATGTCGCGGCAGCAGGTAATGCGCCAACGCTAGCATTAGCGCTGGATTCGTTCCAGAATGGCCGGGCAAAGCATGATCTGGTCAATGCCCGCCTTATTGCAGACGGCCCGCTGTTCGAACTGCCGGCCGGTACAGTCAAGGTCGCGGTCGGTTATGAATTCATGCAGGAAAAATATTCCGGCAACAATTCGCGGTCGATTACCTCTGCGGGGATTGCGGCGCTGGCCGACCGCAAGGCGACCCGTAACATTCACTCGCTCTTCGGCGAACTGAACGTCCCTCTGCTGGGAGGTGGGAACGGCGGCATTCACAGCTTGAGCGTCAGCGCATCAGGCCGCTGGGATCATTACAGCGACTTTGGTGACACCTTTAACCCAAAAATCGGCGTGATTTTCGAGCCGGTTGACTGGATACTGGTGCGCGGTAACTGGGGTAAGGCATTCCAAGCTCCTGGCATGTCCGATATTGCGTTGAGCGGCGCCACCACTGCCAACGCTTTGCCCATTTCGGTCCGTCCGTTCACCAACCCGGCCGTGCCGCCTCCGCCTGGCCGGACCATCCTATTGGCCATGGGCGGCACGATATCGCCGCTGTCGCCGCAAACGGCCAAGACCTGGTCTCTGGGTTTCGATATCAAACCGCCCGAGACCGGACTCGCGATGGGGATGACCTACTACAATATCGACTATAAGGGCGTGATCGGTTTCCCGCCGATCTTCCTGCCGTCAGTGTTCTATCGCGATTTTGCCGCCAACAATGTGATCTTCACGGCGGGCGAAGCGGCGATGCAGACATTCTATAATTCGTTCAACGCCAGCAACGGGGCCACGGTTCTCGCCGGGCTGCCCGGCGGAAACTTCAGCACCGTCTATGGCGTTCTCGACAGCCGCACCCAGAACCTGGCGCGGATCAAGACTTCGGGCATCGATTTCTATCTGCGCTATAATCGCGACACCAGTTTCGGCAGTGTCTATGCCGACATGTCGGGAACCCGCATCCTGACATTCCGGCAGCAGTCGAGCCCGACCGCAGCTCTTATCGACACGCTGGTTACCGACACGACCAAGTTCCGCCTGAGCACGACCGTCGGCGCCAATATCGGCAACCTGCGTGCCCAGGTGACCTGGAATCACTCGCAAGGGTTCGACATTGTTCCTGCGGCCTCGACTCTCAACCAGGCTAAGGTTGGCAGCTACAACCTGTTCAACCTGTTCTTCCAGTACGAAGTGCCGGGCGACAGCGCGATCGCCAAGGATCTGGTTTTCACGCTCAACATCGACAACGTGTTCGACAAGGATCCACCCTTGTTCCGCGGACTCGACAACTCGTTGTTCGGCGTGCGGAATGGCTTCTCCATTGGACGTCTCGTCCGGATAGGCGTGTCGAAGAAGTTCTGATTTCAACGTGTTTGAAATGAAGACGGCCGGCGGGAAACCGCCGGTCGTTTTCTTGCATTTGCCCTTCGTGTCGCAACAGATGCGACATCCGAAATGTTGCAAAAAAGCTACAGTGGACTCCAAAAAAAATCGCGTCTCATTTTAGAAGTCCATCGGCAATCGAAAATCTGTAGAGGCCCAATCCCGACCCCCGCTCAGGATTCGCAAATCCGACCGGCGCTGGCGAAATATTTCGAGGATTACCGGGTTTGGAATTAGGCCCGGCCAACAGGAGGAAATTCAATGCGTAGACTGATAACCGCCGCCTATGCCGGCGCCAGCATGCTTGCCTTGGCGACCCCTGCCTTCGCGCAGAGCGGAGCTTCGAACGATGCAGACGATGGCGAAATTGTTGTTACCGGCACTCTGATCCGCGGCACGGAAGTGACCGGATCGCAAACGATCAGCGTCGATTCGACGGCGATATCGGCCAAGGCAGCCGGTTCGACCAACGAGCTTCTCAGCCTTATCCCGCAAGTGTCGAACACCTTCAATGGCCGCTTCGAAGGCGATCCGCGTGGTATTGGCGCTGGTATCTCGATCAATCGGCCGAACCTGCGTAACCTTCCCAGCTTCAATGCCGCTTCAGGAGGTGTCACTCTAGTTTTGGTGGACGGTTTTCGCATGACGCCGGTTGGCGTCAATCAGGCTGCGATCGACGTGGACGTTATTCCGTCGTCGGTTCTGGCGGGTATCGATGCGGTTACCGATGGCGGCGCCTCGCTCTATGGTGCGGACGCGGTCGGCGGCGTGCTGAACTTCCGCACCATGCGGAAGTACGAAGGCGTCAAGCTGGACGCAAACTTCGGTTTCGGCACGACGATCAAGGGCTACAACCAGTGGGATGGCACGATCACCGCCGGCAAGAGCTGGGCAACCGGCAACGCCTATATTTCCGCAGGCTATTCAAGCCGCGACATGATCCGCAACTTCGAGACGACCTGGGCCGATGGGCTGATCTATGACGCGGCGGGCAACAGCAGGGCGATCAACACCGAATGTATCAATCCGGTCGGCAGCCAGGTCAAATGGTTCAAGTTCGGGCCCTCCGATACGAACTGGACCAATAATCCGGCAGCGCCCGGTGCGGGCGTGTTCCCGGTAGGCACGGCTTGCGATACGGCCGTTCAGGCGACTTACCTGCCCAAGCAGACACGTTGGAATGTGTTTGCCTCGGTGACGCAAGAACTGTCGGATACGTTTGACCTGCGGGTTACTGGCTACTGGGTCAAGCGTCGGACAGAACTGCTCAGCTATCCGCGCGGCTTCACGACTCCAGCCCAGCCCGGGCCTTCGCCACTTGCCGCTCCGGTCGGGACGCTCGTCACTACGCTCGGGGGCACCGGTTTCTCGTTCGGCGCCAACTCGGCCTACGTCAATACTCCGGCCCGCCTCGGCATCGAGACCTGGGGTATCACCCCCGAACTGACTGCCAAGCTGGGTAGCGACTGGCAGGTCCGCACTACGATGCACTATGGTCGATCGACCAACTTTCAGACTTTCCCTGCGGTGAATACCCTTCGCACCCAGTGCTATGTCAATACAGCGCCCAGCGCCGCTTGTACGGCATTAGGAATAACGTCTGCCGGACAACTTAACCCGCTCAATGCCGCAGCGGCGAATGCCTCAGTGATTACCGACGTCACCGATTTCGAGAATGCTCAGCAGACGAAGCATGAGATGTTCATTGCGCGGGTTATCGCCGACGGCCCGATCTTCACGCTGCCTGGTGGCGAGGCTAAGCTCGCGGTGGGCGCCGAATACCAGCACAACAAGGCCAGCAGCAGGCTGAATGCGGACAGGGTTGGCGCACTTCAAAACCTTCCGTTCATGGAATTTTCGCGTAACAGCAAGTCGATCTTTGCGGAAGTGTCCTTACCGCTCGTCGAACCGCTCGAACTGTCCGCGTCCGTCCGGTATGACAGTTACAGCGATTTCGGATCGACCACCAATCCGAATCTGGGCTTCACGCTGAGGCCTTTCGACGGGCTTAAGCTATTCGGCCACTGGAACACCTCGTTTAACGCTCCCACGGCAATCGACGGACTGGGAATTTCCACGGGGCGTTTCGCCTGCGGCATCTACACGCCGACGGCAGGTCCCCGCGACCCGCTTGGGAGGTGGAATGGCCAGGGTGACTGCGCGCTGATCGCGGAAGGTGCAACGGCTGGCGTCAAACCGCAAACCGCGACTAGCTGGGCGGTAGGGTTCGAAGTGACACCGTACAGCAACCTGAAGATCGGTGGGGAGTTCTACAAGATCGACTTCGAGAATATCCTTGGTGCGGTCAATCCGACCATCGATTCAACCTACATCACCAATCAGGATCTCTACATCCACAGCCCATCGGCAGCGACATACTCCGCATTCTTGGGGCAATTGACCAATGGGTCTACGCTTCTTGCGCAAGTGCCCAGCACGCGAGTTGCGCTGATTGTCGATCGTCGCACCACCAACTTCTCTTCGGCTAAGTTGTCGGGCATCGATTTCCACGCCAACTATGGCCTTGATACAAGCTGGGGCCGGTTCGACTTCGCGGTCAATGGCAACGTCCAGACAAAGGCAACGCAAACCACTTCGGGGACTACCACGAATTTGTTGGGCCTGGGCGGTCCGAAGTTCACCATGATGAACACCGTTTCCTGGAACAAGAACGGCGTATCGGCGCGAGTGACTGTCAATTACTCGGGCAAATTCCAGGATGGCGGCGCCGACTATCTGGGCAGGGCAGCGATCCTTGATCCGTTTGTCCAGACCAATCTGTTTCTTGGATATGAATTTGGCGAAGACTCAGGCGCGCTGGCCGGCACTCGACTGCGCCTGAACATCGACAATCTGTTCGAAGCCAAGCCGACCTACATCCGGCGCAGCACCGGCAACGTCCTTTCCTATGCGAACTGGACACTGGGCCGCGTGATCAAGTTCGGCATCACCAAAGAGTTCTGATCCCAAATCGGATCGAGCTAACAAGCGGCCGGCGGGAAACCGCCGGCCGTTTTGTTTTGCGCTATCGCCATTGCGTGAACCTCTGCGGCGATGTGCCATTTTGCTTGCGTGAGGCCCCCCGATTGCGCATGGCTTTGCCGCGAAATCTATTCCGCCCGCACTGCCGGGCACCCACGGGCCGGCACGCCGGCCAGCGATGAAGGAACGAGGATGTTCAAGGCAATCCTGATCGAAAAGACCGACGACGGACAGAGCGTAGCGCTCAAGGATCTCGATGACAGCGCACTGCCCGAAGGCGATGTCACCATCGACGTCCACTATTCCACCATCAACTACAAGGATGGTCTTGCGATTACCGGTTCCGGCCCGGTCGTGCGCCGCTGGCCGATGGTTCCCGGTATCGATCTGACCGGCACGGTCGCGGAATCGAGCTATGCCGAATTCAAGCCGGGCGACGTGGTTCTGCTCAATGGCTGGGGCGTGGGCGAAGTGCATTGGGGCGGCCTCGCCACCAAGGCGCGGCTCAATGGCGACTGGCTGATCAAGCTTCCCGCCGGTTTCACCGAGCAGCAGGCCATGGCGATTGGCACGGCCGGCTACACCGCTTCGCTTTCCGTCGATGCGCTGGTCAATGCCGGGGTGACGCCCGACCAGGGCCCGGTGCTGGTTACCGGCACACCCGGCGGCGTCGGTTCGGTGGCGACTGCGTTGCTCGCCAAGGCGGGCTATTCGGTAACGGCGTCATTCGGCGACGAAAGCGAAAAGCCCTATCTAACCAAGCTGGGCGCCAAGGACTTCATCCACCGCGACGAACTGTCTGCGCCGGGCAAGCCGCTGCAGAAGGAATTGTGGGCGGGCGTGATCGATTCGGTCGGGTCGCACACACTGGTCAATGCCATTGCCCAGACCAAGTATCGCGGCTACGTCACCGCCTGTGGCCTGGCCCAGGGCGCGGACCTGCCGGGTACGGTCATGCCGATCATCCTGCGCGGCGTGTCGATCCTCGGCATCGACTCGGTCATGTGCCCGAAGGGTCCGCGCATGGCCGCCTGGGCGCGGCTCGACCGCGATCTCGACCGTTCGCTGATTGCCGAAATCGGGCATGAAGTGGGGCTGTCGGAAGCGATTCAGGCCGGGCATGACATCATTGCCGGCAAGATCAGGGGCCGTGTGCTGGTTGACGTGAACCGGTGACGACTTATGCCCCTCCTCTCTAGAGGAAGGGTTGGGGTGTTGGTGCAGCGCGAGCTGCGCTCCGGCGCTGCCGAAGCACCACCCCGCTGCGACTAGGCAGCAAGCTGCCAAGTCTCACTGCCCCTCCTCTGAAGAGGAGGGGGGCTAACAGGAGAGGTAAAATGGCCGAAGCGCCCACTAACGAGTCCGTCCAGATGGACCTCAGCGATGTCGATCACCGCGTTGGTCAACTGGTCGGCGGCGGCCAGCTGTGGGAGCCTTGCGCCAAGAGCGACATTCGCCGCTGGGTCATGGCGATGGACTATGTCAATCCGATCCACTTCGATCAGGAATTCGCGCAGGAAACAAAGTTTGGCGACATTGTCGCGCCACAGTCGATTGCGGTGGCGCTTGACTATGGCCACGGCTGCCAGCCCGCCTGCGTCGGCAAGATTCCGGGCTCGCATCTGATCTTCGGTGGCGAGGAGTGGTGGTGGTATGGCACCATGGTGCGGCCCGGCGACAAGCTGTTCCAGGAACGCCGGTTCTATGACTACAAGGTGGCCGACACCAAATTCGCCGGGCCGACAATGTTCTCGCGCGGGGACACCGTGCACCGCAACCAGCACGGAAATCTGGTCGCCAAGGCCCGGTCCACGGCAATTCGCTACCTTGCCGAGGAGGCAGAGAAGCGCGGCATGTACGAAGCCATGGCGGGTGCGCCCAAGCGCTGGACCCGCGATGAGATCAAGCAGATCGATGCCGACCGCCACGCCTGGCTGATGTCCAACCGCGAAGGCAAGTCACCGCACTGGGAAGAAGTCTCGATCGGCGACAAGCTGCCCAGGCGCGTGCTCGGGCCGCACTCGATCGCCAGTTTTACCACCGAATACCGCGCCTTCCTGTTCAATATCTGGGGCACCTTCCACTGGACTGCGCCCCAAGGCGTGGTCGATCCCTGGGTCAACCAGGATCCGGGCTGGATAGAGGGCTTCGGCTTTGACGAGGATCTCGCGCTGGTCGATCCGCGCGCGCGCGACGGGCTCTATGTCGGCCCCTCGCGCGGCCACATCGACGATAGCTACGCCGAGGAAGTCGGCATGGCCCGCGCCTATGGGTATGGCGCGACAATGGCGGCGTGGAACACCGATTACCTGGCCTTCTGGGCCGGGCACGACGGCATGGTCCGCCACGCCAAGTCGGACTTCCGCACGCCGGCATTCGAAGGCGACATCACCATTTTCGAAGGCGAAGTGGTCGACAAGATCGAGAAGAGCGACTGGGGTTTCCCTGTGGTCCAGGTAAAAGTGACCATGACTAACCAGGAAGGCAGCAAGGTCGTGGTTTCGACGAACGAAGTGGAGCTTCCCTACTGATGGCAACCGTTCCCGATTGGCTGAAGGACTTCCGCGCAACCGTAGAAGACGGGCTGTCGATATCGCACGGCATCCCGCTGAGTGAGGAAAAGGGTAACGGCGCGCTGACGCTGGGCGCCTATTTCCGGGAAATCACCGAGCGTTTCGGACCGAACGAAATGGGCTGCCAGCGCAAGCCAGGCCTGCCGCCGAGCCGCGAGAATATGGAGCGCTGGACCTACCGCGAGGCATGGGACCGGGCGATGGCAGTGGCCAGGTCGCTGGTTGCCTGCGAAGTAGGCAAGGGCGTGCGCGTCGCCACCATGACGACAAACCGGCTTGAGTACTTCCCTGGCTTTTTCGGCACGGCCCTGGCTGGCGGCGTCGCGACGCCGCTCAGCACCTTTTCGACGCCGGCCGAACTTGAGGTGATCCTCGAGAAGAGCTGCGTCTCGGTGCTGATGCTCGAAAGGCACGTCCTCAAGAAGGATTTTGCACAGATACTGATCGATCTCGATCCGTCGATCGGAACCGCGAAGCCTGGCGAAATCCGTTCGGTGAAGTTTCCCTACCTGCGCCATGTCGCCTTGGTCGACAGCGACGAGGGCATCGGCGGGATCGAAGGCTGGAGCAGTTTCATCGCTCGAGGCGTAGGGGTTTCGGACGATATCGTCGAGGCGCGCTGTGCGGCGGTCGCTCCTGCTGATCCCGGCGTGCTGTTTTTCTCCTCGGGTTCGACCGGCAAACCCAAGGGCATCCTCACCGCGCACCGTTCGGTTTGCCTGCAGCTGTGGCGCTGGCCGCGCTGGTATCGCATTGTCCATGAGAAGATCCGCAGCTGGACAGCCAACGGCTTCTTCTGGTCGGGAAACTGGGGCATGACCATGGGCTCCACGCTATCGACCGGCGGCTGCATCGTTCTTCAGCCGACGTTTGTTGCCGACGAGGCGCTCCGCCTGATGGAGCAGGAGCGAGTGACGAAGCTGATAGCCTGGCCGCACCAGTGGGCCGCGCTCGAGGCCGCACCGAACTTCCTCGAGACTGACCTCTCGGCGATGCATTACGTTCCCTACGATACGCCTGTGGGCAAACACCCGACGGTCAAGACCGATTGGCTCGATAACCGCGCCGCCTATGGCAACACCGAAACCTTCACCCTGATCACGGCCTATCCATCCAATACTCCTGAAGAGATCGGCAAGGGCAGCCACGGCGTGCCGACGCCGGGCTCGACCATCAAGATCGTCGATTCGATGACCGGCGAGACCATGCCACTCGGCGAGCGTGGCGAAATCGCGGTCAAGGGCCCGACTTGCATGCTCGGCTACATCGGCGTGCCGCTCGATGAATCGGTCGATGCCGATGGCTTCCTGCGCTGCGCTGACGGCGGCTACCTCGACAAGGACGGCAGACTCTATTGGGAAGGCCGGCTGAACGACATCATCAAGACGGGCGGGGCCAATGTCTCTCCGATCGAGATTGACGAAATTCTCAATCGCTGCCCTGGGGTCAAGGCGATCCAGACTGTGGGCGTCCCCGACGAATTGCTGGGCGAACTGGTCGTTTCCTGCATCGTTCCGCACGCCGGCGCCAGTGTGAGCCAGGCGGACGTCCAGGCTTTTGCTCGCGAAAAGCTGGCCAGCTACAAGGTGCCGCGCCGGGTGCTGTTTTTCGACGAAAGCGAACTCAACCTCACCGGCAGCGCCAAGATCAAGGCGGCGGACGTGCGCAAGCTGGCCGCTGAAAGGCTGGCCGCAGAAGCCGGATAATGGGCGCGGGGCAGGGGAAAGACACTAGAATGCCCGAATTCGAACATCTGATCGGCAAGGAAATGGCGCGCGGCAGCTTCACCTGGGAGCCGGGCAAGCCGATGCTCTATGCCGTTGGCGTCGGTGCGGGGATGGAGGATCCATACGAGGAACTGCAGTTCACCACCGACAACACGCTGAATGTCGAACAGCAGGTGATCCCTTCGTTTCTCACCCTGATGCACGCCGGCGGTGACTGGATTCGCCAGCTAGGCTTCAAGGCGCGGCAGTGGGACGGGATGGAGTGGGGCTATCCCGAAGGTCTCGTCCACGGCGAACAGGGCATCACACTGCACCGCCCCATCCCGGTCAGCGGCACGGTCGATGTCAGCCAGGTGCTGATTGGTGTCTATGACAAGGGTTCCGGTGCGCTCGCGGTTGCCGAAAACCGGATTTCGCTGGCCGAAACCGGCGAGCCGCTCGGTTCGTCGCGGATGGGTCTGTTCGTGCGCAACCAGGGCGGCTTCGGCGGCCCGCGCGGTCCGGCCGACGAATTGCCCTGGACCCAGCCTGAAGGCGAGCCCGATCTGACCATTTCGTTGGCCGTGCAGCCCGGCCAGTCGCTGATCTATCGCCACATGGGCGACGTCAATCCACACGCCACCGATCCGGCCCGTGCCAGCGGCGACGGTTTCACCAGGCCAATCTTTTTCGGCCTGGGAACCTATGGCTTCGGCTGCCGCGCATTGCTCAAGGGGTTATGCGACGGCGATGTCGCGCGCTTCGGCACGATGTACGGACGCTTCTCGCAGCCGGTCCATCCCGGCGACCGGCTCGATACCCATATCTGGCACACCGATGGCGGCGCGCAGTTTCGCACCGTCGCCAACAACGAACGCGTCGCCATCGACCGCGGCATTTTCCGCTACGCGGCCTAAAGGGAAGATAAATATGTCCGCAGCACCCGATTTTGCCGACTGGCTGGCGATCTGCAATCTCAAGTATGCCTATTGCCGGCTGCTCGACACCAAGGACTGGCAGGGCTGGGGCGACCTGTTCACCGAGGATTTCCATCAGGACGTCAGCGGCAGCGGCGGCGGGGTTTATCAGGGCCGCGCGGCGGCGGTGGAAGCCACCCGCAGCGCCATCGAAACCGCCAAGACCTGCCACCAGGTGCACAATCCCGAAATCACCATCGAGGGCGACGAGGCGCAGGCCACCTGGGCGCTCTACGACCGGCTCGACTGGGGCAACGGCCGCACGATGACCGGCTATGGCCATTACCACGAGCGCTATGAGAAGCGGGACGGGAAGTGGCGTATGTCAAAGCAGAAGCTCACGCGCCTGTTCATGGAAGCCTGAGGGAGAGACAGCATGCCCCGTATCGAAATCAACGGCCTATCCATCGCATACGACCTGATCGGCGAGGGTGATCAAGCCATTACCATCACGCCCGGCGGGCGTTTTTCGCGGGAAACGCCGGGTGTGCGTGAACTGGCGGCTGAGCTGGCCAAGGCCGGGCACAAGGTGCTGATCTGGGATCGGCCGAACACCGGTGAGAGCGACATCTGCTTCGATGCCGAGTGCGAGAGCTTCCAGAACGCCGACACACTGGCGGGCATGATCAAGGCGCTGGGGCTGGGCAAGGTGCTGGCCTATGGCGCTTCGGGCGGCTCGCGCGAGGCCTTGCTGACCGCCATACGCCATCCCGATTGCGTCGCAGGCGTGTTCTGCCAGTGGCTGTCGGGCGGAGGCATCGGCATTGCCACCCTGCCGATGAGCTATAACCACGATCCGGCGCTTTATGCCTCGTTCGGCGGCATGCAAGCCGTGGCGGACATGCCGGCCTTCCAGGCGCTGATCGAAGCCAACCCGCGCAACCGCGACCTGCTGATGGCTTGGGAACCCGAGGCGTTCATCCAGCGCATGCGGCAATGGGCCGACTGGTTCTTCTGCGCGCCGGGGCAACCCATCAGCTGCGTGCGTGAAGGCGACCTTGAAGGCATCAAGGTTCCCGCCGTGATCCTGCGCAGCGGCAAGTCCGATTTCCACCACACCCGCGAGACCAGCGAACAGGTCGCGGCAATGATTCCCGGCGCTAACTTGCAAGAACCGCCATGGGGCGACCGCGAGTGGATCGAGCGGCTGCAATCGAGCTTTGCCGAAGGCGGTGGGCTGTTCGTGTCGATGCCCAAGCTTGCGCCGCAAATTTTGGCGCTGGCGGCCAAGCTGTAGGTGTCAACTCTTTGGCACCAGCGCCACAATCCGCAAGGGCGCGCCACTGCCCTGGCCGATCTTGACCGGGAGCGCGACGACATGGGCTCCTTTGGCGGGGAGCTGATCGAGATTGGCAACGTTCTCGAATCCGGGGATATTCCTGGCCAACAGTAAGCGGTGGACGATGAAATCCTTTGACTGGCCATAGTCGAGGCTGGGCGTATCGAGGCCCACCGCGGCCACTTCGCGATCCTCGGCGAGAAACGTCGCGGCCTCTTCCGACAGTCCTGGAAAATGGAGCTGGGCGACGCCTTCGTCGCCACGAAGGTCGGTTCCCATGTACTGCTTGCGGTCGGGCCAGAATTTGGAAAATCCGGTGCGGAAGAGGACGATCGCGCCCTTGGGCAGCTTTCCGTTCCTGTCCTCCCAGCCAAGAATATCGGCCTTGGTGAACCGATAGTCGCGATCCGTCATGCTTTCAGAGGAAACGTCGATCACGGCCGTCGGGCCGATCAGCCGTTCGAGGGGCAGTTGGTCTGCGGTTTGTGCACCTTCGGCGAAATGGATCGGCGCGTCGAGGTGGGTGCCGCCATGTTCCGACAAGTGGATGTTGTAAGAGCTGTAGAACCAGCCGCCGGGCGTCTTGCCGTGCATCACTTCTTCGTGGCGGTAGCCTTCGGCCGTCGGCCAGAAGATCGAATTTTCGTCCAGGGTATGTGTAAGATCGACCCATTTTCCGGCAAAGGGATCGGGGGCTACCCGGGTGCAGGCGGCAGCGAGGAGGAGGGTGGCAGTGAGCGCGATGTTGCGAAATTTCGTGGCCATAGTTCCCTCCTGTCGCTTGTTCGCGGTCCTTTTCTAGTCCCGCGCTAATAGCAGCGCTGCCGCCAGCGGTCCTCCGCCCGAGGTCGCCACCGCGACTCTGGGGTCGCCCGGTATCTGCCGCGCGCCGGCCTTGCCGCGAAGCTGGGTCGCCGCCTCGTGGGCAAAGCCGAAGCCGTGCAGCCGTCCGGCGCCAATCTGTCCGCCGCCGGTGTTAAGCGGCAATTCGCCATTGATAGAGATCCGCTCGCCGCCTTCGATGAACTTGTGGCCTTCGCCGATCTCGCAGAAGCCCAGCGCTTCCAGCCAGCCGATCGGGAAGAAGGCGAAGCCGTCGTAGAACTGGACGGTATCGACATCCTTGGGCTTGTAGTCGGTCTTGGCCCAGAGGTCCTTGCCGGTAGGATAGCAGGCCATGAGGTCGGGCTGGTCCCACGACCAGCGGTCGACCTTGCCGGCGCTGGTGACGATTCTCACCGGATTGGGCGAGACTTCGTCGAGCGCGTCGCCGGCCGAAACGATGACTACAGTCGAGCAGTCGGTGAAGCGGTCGCAGTCATAGAGGCAGAAGGGCGTACTGATCAGCCGCGCGGACATGTATTTGTCCATGGTCAGCGGTTCTTTGGTGATCGCCGATGCGCGGGGATTGAGCGAGGCGTTGCGCGTGGCGTTGAGCGCTACCTGTGCCAGTTGCTCGCGCGTCATGCCATAGAGATGCATTTGCCGCATGGCATATTGCGCCACCCAGCAGGCCGCCGAAATGGCGAAGAACGGCGCGGTCCATTGCGAGAAGCCTTCCACTTCGGCGCGGCGCAATGGCGGAAATTCCTCGGGCCGCGCCATGGCGGCAGCCTCATAGACCGTGCGGAAGCAGATGACGTGCCGCGCCTGGCCGCTGCGCACTGCGTCGGCTGCTGCCGCGATGGCGGAGAGCTGGGCGGGAATTTCGCCTCCGCCCATGTGCCAGCGCGCCTTGATGCCGAATTGTTCGATCACTTCGGGCGCGCCGACCGGCGAGAAGCCGAGATAGCCATGGCTCTTGCCGGGATAGGTGGCGACACCGTCGATCTGTTCCAGCGTCAGGCCGGCGTCGGCCAGCGCCTCCATGATGGCGTCCTTGGTCAGGCCCATTGGCGAGCGCGTCACGCGGATGCCGACTTCGGACTGGCCGCAGCCGGTGATATAGGCTTCCTGCGCCATTTTACTGCACCTTTTCAAACAGGGGGAACCAGATGCCGTCCTGCTCCTCGAACGTGACTTGCACCTTGTCGCCGAAATCGACGTCGTCGACGCCGCAATTGACCACGTTGGTAGTCAGGATCACGTCGGGTGCATCGTCGAGCCGCACTCGCGCGATAACGAAAGGCACTTCCAGGCCGGGCATCCAGGCCTGATGGTTGACGGTGTAGGTCTCGACAGTGGCTTTCCCGCTCATGGCCTGAGGCGCCATGTTTTCGCTTTGGCAGTGGCGGCACATGAGTAGGGGTGGGTGAGTAAACTCGCTGCAGTCACCGCATTTCATGATATTGAGCTTGCCCTCGGCGCCGCCAGTCCAGAAGGCGCGGTTCTCGGCATCGAGGCGGGGGCGGGGCCGTTTGGGGGGAGATGACATGCGGTTGCTCCGGATACTGCGAATTCAGCGTTGTTGGACGTAGGATGGGCGCAAGGCCCCGGTGATTGTACCGCCGACATTGCCTTCGTCGGTGGCCAGCACTGCGCCGGTGACAGCGGCATTGAGCGGGCTCGACAAGAGCAGCAGCGACCAGGCCTGCTCCTCGCCAGTCGGCATGCGGCCGAGCAGGGGGTGCGGATAGGCGTCCATGAATTCCTGGCCCAGCACCTTGGCGCTTTCTTCCATAAATGGCGTGCCGGTGGCGCAAGGCGCAATGCCGACCATGCGGATGCGGCGGCTTTCGGCCAGCCCGATCGCGGCCTGGTGGATCCAGACGGTCAGCAGTTCTTTCGACGTACTATAGCCATCGCGCAATTTGTCCGGATTGACCTCGTAGAATCCGCGCACGTCCAACGGATCGAGCGCGACCACTTCCAGATTCTCGGCAAGGTGATGCAGCCAGCCGCGTGCAGCGGTCGATGTGATTAGGCAGATCGTACCGCCGTCGCGCAGTTTCGGGATCAGCGCTTCGGTGAATTGGCGAGTACCGGCGTAATTGATCTGCATGCATTGCAATGCGCCAACCGCGTGCGGCGGCACCCCGGCGATAGGGAACAGGAAATCGATCGGCCCCGCGGATGCGAGGTGGACAACGGCCTGCTTGACGCTGGCCGGATCGCCAAGATCGCAGCGAGTGAAGTTGGCGCAGGCCACTTTCGGTTCGGCGATATCGGCGATGTGCACGCTTGCGCCAAGCTCGCCCAGCAGCCGCGCCGAGGCTTCGCCCATACCCGACGCGCCGCCGGTCAGCACCACGGTCTTGCCGCGATAGCCCAGACCGTCGAGATCGCTACGGTTCACGCAATGGCGCCTTTGGCCTTCAGTGCCTCGATCCGGTCCCACTCCATACCCATTTCCATGAGCACCAGTTCGGTGTGCTCGCTGGCTTGGGGGCTGCGCGTGGTGTCGGTCGGCTCGCCATCCCATTGCACCGGGCCTCGGATCAGCTTGAGCGGCTTGCCGTCTGCGCCATCGACTTCGAAAATCATGTCATTGGCCAGCGCCTGTTCGTCTTCGAGGATTTCCTTGAAAGTGAGCACCGGCGCCCATTGGCCTTTCATCGTCTTAAGATGCTCGCGCCAGTAGGCGAAGGGCTTGGCGGCGAAGGCGGGAACCATCAGGTCGCTGGCCGCCTTGGCGTTCTGGAACAGGGCAAGCGGTTCGGAAAAGCGGGGATCGTCGGCCAGTTCGGGCAGGCCGAGGTGTTCGAAGGTGTCACGGATCAGGCCCGTCGGGCTGTTGATGCACAGGTTGATGCAGCGCCCGTCCGACGTCAGGTAATTGCCGTTGAACGGGCTGTGCGCCGCGCCGCCCGATTTGGGCAATTGCGCCTTGAGGGCCACCCCGGTTTCCATGATCTGGGCGAGCATGGCGCCAGAGGCCCAGGCCGCTGTGCTGAGCAGCGACACGTCCATCACTTTCGCCTCGCCGGTCTTCTCGCGATGATACAAGGCGGCCGAGATGCCGCCGGCGATGAACATGGCGCCGATGGAATCACCGAAGGCTGGGATCGCCTGCGACAGGGGCCCATCGAGTCCCTCAGGCGAAAAGGCATCGGCAATTCCGCTGCGCGACCAGAATGCCGTGCCGTCGAAGCCGCCGACTTCGCGTTCCGGCCCTTTGTCCCCCCAGGCGCTGCCACGCGCGTAGATGATGTCCGGGTTGACCGCGCGGATATGTTCGACATCGAACTTGTTCTTCTGCCGGTGCTGCGGAAGGTAATTGGTTAGGAAGACGTCGGCAGTCTTCGCCAGTTCGTAGAGTACTTCCTGCCCCTCCGGCGTCGAGACATCGATGCCGACCGAACGCTTGCCGCGATTGGGGTGTTCGATCAGCGTGTGCCGCAAGGGATCGAGCTTGACGCCCCCCATATTGAGGAACCCGCGCTGGGTATCGCCGCGAACGGGATGTTCCACCTTGATCACGTCCGCGCCCCAGTCGGCCAGAATTCCGCCCGCGGCCGGGACAAATGTGAACTGCGCAACTTCGAGGACGCGAATGCCCTCCATTACTTTAGTCATGGTGCTCTCCCGCCGCCACTAGGCAACAGGCGGGCGGGGTGGTCAAGTGGGTAAGGCGGAAATCGTGCGGGCGTATTTACTCCCACAAGCGGAGGGCAGTACGCCTAGTCGATGACCTTGCGCTCGACGAGGTCGTCCATCCGCTCTTGCGACAGGCCTAGCACCTCGCGATAGACATAGTCGTTATGCTCGCCCAGCAGGGGCGCGCCGCGCGCCACTTCGGCCATGTCAGGCTCCATACGCCAGCTTGGACCGATGATTGGGCGTAGGCCCTTGTCGTGATCGGTAACCATGCGAAAACCGGTGCGGCTCCACAGGTAATCGTCACCGCACAAGTCGATCGAACTCTGGCTGCGGAAGGCCGGGACTCCCGCGTGGCGCAGCCGGTCAGCAAGGTCGCCGGCAACCTCTTTCATGGTAATCGCTTCGATCGCTGCATCGAGTTCGCGGCGGTTTTGGAGCCGCCCGGCAAGGCTGGCGTAGCGCGCGTCGCCAGCCAGATTGTCGGCCCCCAGAACCTTGCACAACGCTTGCCATTGCACTTCGCTATCGACGGCAATGCTGATCCATTCGTCGCTCCGGCAGCGGTAGGCAGCGTGAGGGCACATTTCGGGGTGAAAATTGCCGTCGGGCTGCGGGACGTCACCGGTCAGCGAATAGGCGAACATCGAATCCCCGACGAGACTGGTCATGGCTTCGACTGCGGAAAGATCGATGAACTGGCCTTCTCCAGTGTTTTCGCGGTGATGGAGCCCAGAGATGCAGGCGAGGGCGGCGCAGGCCCCCGCCGTGGAATCGCCATAGCGCATGTTCATGCCTTTGGGCGTTGCGCCTTCGTGCCCGACGAGGAACGTAAGGCCGGAAAGCGCGGCGAAACAGGGGGCATAACCGGTCTGATAGCCCAGCGGGCCATCGTTGCCCCACATCTTGATCGAACACTGGATGATGTCAGGTTTGATTTTCTTCAGATCTTCATACCCAAGGTGCGAGCGCTCCATCGCCCCGGGACGAATATTGTCGATGACAATATCGCTCTTGGCGACCATTTGGCGGACCAGATCGAGACCTTCTTCGGTCTTCATGTTGACCTGGACCGAGAGCACTTCCTGATTGAGCGTCAGGAAATAGGGCGCATTGTTGATGCTGACCCCGCCATAGGCCCGCATCTCATCGAGGTTGCTCGCGCTCTCCACCTTGATCACTTCGGCGCCTAGCGCCGCAAACATCTTTCCGGCATAGGGTCCGGCCCAGACCTTTGTGATTTCGAGTACGCGAACGCCTGCCAGAGGGCCGCCGCGGTCGCCGAACGATGTTGCTTGCCTGGCCGGCCGTGACAATCGTGGAACCGCCCCGGAAATATCAGCCTCGGTCTGATTGGCGCCCAAAGCGGGGGCAGGGGTCGCGATGCGTACCGGGGATCCGCTCATCCTATAGGGCACGGTTGGATAGGCGAGGCCCGCGACTTCCTGATAGAACCCGCGATGGATGAATTGTTCGTGCCGTGGAATGTCGGCGGCAGTGTTCACCGGCACCATGGCAATGCCCATTTTCTGGGCCTTTGCGGTCACCGGCAGCTTTTCCTGCAAGGCGATCCAGGGACGGAACAGCGCCCGGAACTGTTCGACCTTGTCGCGCGTGCAATGAAACTCCAGCCAGTCTTCGGGGAATTCCTTGGCCCATTCCGGATAGCCCATCAGTTCGAGCAAAGCCGTCCAATGCGCCTTGGTGGTCATGAACAGATAGACGTGCCCATCCTTGCAGGCATAGCTGGTTGCCGGGCCGCCCATATCATAGGCTGTGCGCTCGTGGCTGGGCTCCTTGTCGCCGCCCAGGTGCTGGCCGAGTACGGAGTCAATGCGGTTCAATTGCACTTCGACTTCGGAAATGTCGATGAATTGGCCACCCTTTCCTTCGCGTTGGCGATAGAGTGAAGCAAGCGTGCACATCGCCGCATCAATTGCCGATTCATAGTCGGGGAGGAACCGGCCCGCGCCCTTCAGGGGCGGCATGTCGGGCGTGGCCTCGCTCGGTGTATGATAGGCCCAGCCGCCGGCGTTGATCACATTGATCGGTTTCGCATTCTGCCACTCCTGCGGCGCGCCCTGACCGAATGGAGTGATGATGCAGTGGACCAGATGCGGGTGGGCATCGGCAACATCTTTCGAAGCAATCTTGCGCACCGCGCCCCAGGCCTCGTCATGATCGTCGATCAGGGCATGGGCGCGGGCCAACAGCTTGTCGAGCACGGCCCGATCAGCCGGGCCGGTTAGATCCAGTTCGACCGATTTCTTGTTGGTGTTGAAGTAGCCGAAGACCGCGCTCTGGCCATTCTTGTGCGGCCCCATTGCCCGCGTAGGCGCACCGCCGGGCCGCTCGACCTTGATCACTTCGGCCCCGAAATCGGCTAGCAATTTGCCGGTGCATTCACCAGCCGGGCGTTCGGCAATCTCGATTACGACGAAGCCTTCCAGCGCGCCGCTCATGTCTTTTTCCTTTTCGGCAGCATGGATTCGACCCAATTGGATGATGGATAGATCGGCGCATGGGCAGTCGCGACGTCAATCGCAGCCAGTTCGCCGGCATCGAACGAGACATCGGATGCGCCCAGATTGTTGGCGAGCTGATGCGGCTTTGTCGCGCCCAGCAACACCGTGCTGACGCTGTCCTGTGCCAGCAGCCAGGCAATCGCCAATTGCGCCATCGAACACTGTTTTGCTGCAGCCATGCTGCGCAGCATGGGCAGCAGCGCAAAGGCCTTGTCGCGGTCGAATTTAAGCCAGTCGCTCTTGCCGAAACGGTTGTCGTCGCGCGCCATGTCTTCGGCAGTGTAATTGCCGGCGAGAAATCCGTAGGCGAGGGGACTCCACACGCTCATGCCCAGACCGAAGTGCCGCATCATGGCCAGTGTATCGCGCTCCACGTCGCGGCCGAGCAGCGAGTAATACATCTGGCCATGCGAGAATTCGGCCCAACCATTGGCGCGCTGCAGTCCGATTGCGGCGGCGGCGAGCCAGGCCGGCCAGTTCGAATAGCCGATGCTGCGCGCCTTGCCTGCGCGGAGGACTGCATCGAGTGCTTCGAGCGTCTCTTCGAGCGGCGTATCGGGATCGACGCGGTGGGCGATGTAGCAATCGACCCGGTCGGTCTGCAGGCGGCGCAGGCTCTGGTCGATCGACCAGAGGATGTGCTTTCGCGACAGGCCCCAGCGTTCGACTTCGGGATGTTTGGCGCCGTAGTTGCCGACCTTCGTTGACAGGACAATGCGCTCGCGATGTGGCTTGAGCGCGGCACCCAGCAGTTCCTCGGACTGACCGTTGGCATAGACGTCGGCCGTATCGAAATAAGTGATGCCGCCGTCGATGGCCTGGTTGACCAATGCGGCGGCGGTCTCCGGCCCGGCCTTGAGAAAGCCGGGCAGGGACTGGTCGCCGCTGGTGAAAGTCGACGAACCGAACGCCAGTCGTGAAACGGTCAGGCCGGAAGAACCGAGCTCAGTGTATTGCATCAGGTCAGGGCTTGGCCCTTCCGCCGAAACTCAGACGCCAGTCGGGCGGGAAGCGCATGTCGTTGTCTTTGACCGAATTGGCCAAACCCTTTTCCATGACATCGTCGCCCAGGCCCAGATCGCCCGCGTCCGGATCGTCGGCCATCATCGGCTTGCTGCCTTCGAGCATGCCCGTGAGCAGGCTGCCCATGTATTCGCCGCGATACTGCTTGTAGATTTCGAAGAAGGTCTTCTGGGCGACGACGGTGTCGTTGGGCCGCGTCATCGAGCAGGCCAGGGCATATTTCGCGGTCTCGGCCTCGAGCTGGTCGCGCGGGACGACCGAGTTGATGAAATTGCAGTCGTACATCTGCTGGGCGGTGAAGGGGCGGCCGGTGAAGACCATTTCCATGAATTTGCGTACACCCATCATCTCGCACCAGGTCCACATGCGCGGGCCCCAGCCGACGTAGCGGAAAGCGGCATGGCCATAGAGCGCATCGTCCGAAGAGACGACAATGTCGCAGTCGCCGGCGAGGTAGAAGTGCCAGCCATAGACATAGCCCTTGCACTCGAGAATCGAGATCTTCTTGAAGTTCTGCAGCGAACGGCAGCCGAAGCTGTCGTCGGCATAGAGATTGGTGATCGAACCGAGGAAGCGATAGGAACCCGGCGGCGGATATTTCACCGTGCCGTCCTCGGCGATCTTGAACTCGTGCAGCAGCGAAGTGTCGGGCTTGGGATTGAGCATGCCATCCTGCTCTTCGAGGTCGGCCCCAGAGCCCAGGTGTTTGCCTTCACCGCGAATTACCAGAACCTTGACGTCATCGTCGATATTGGCGCGGTGGACCAGTTCGGCAAAGCGCAGCCGCGCGGCGATGGTCGGCGCGTTGAGTGCGTCGGGGCGGTTGAGCGTGATCGTCGCGATCTTGGTCTTGGGATCCTTTTCGTACAGCACCAGCTGTTCGGGTGGCGGGCGGCGGAAAGTGGCCCGGGTCTCGTTCATTGCATTCATCTCCCAAGGTTGGGGCCGCCTTCTGGCGGCCCCGATCGTTATCGCTCCGGCGCCTATTTGCGCTGCAACTTCTTCCAGTCCGGAATGTACGGTTCCATCGCCATGTATTTGTCCACGGCGCGATTGAAGTTGCGGATGCGGATTTCCTGGTAGTTGCCCAGAGTGAGCCCATGCTTGGCGCTGGCTTCCAGGCCTTCCTGCTGGAGAATCAGGTTGTCGGTATCCTGATCGAGGATGCCGCCGAATCCGGGATCCATGCCTTCGGCTTCGACAAAACTCTGACCATGTTTCAGGCGCACCACATCCGCCGTTTCGACTGGAGAGCCGTCTGCGGGCTTGGGCCGGAGGAACAGCACTTCGTAAATACTCTCGCGGTGATTGCGCGGGCTGGGACGGAACCGATAGACCATCGGCAGCGAGATGCCCGGGAACAGGAAGCAGCTGGGGAACACTGTATAGCTGAAACAATCGAGGATTTCGGAATCCGAGATGTGATCGAGTTTGGCGTTCGCCGCTTCCTCGAAGCCCTTGCGGAACATGTCGGCCATCATCTGCCGGGCGCTTTCGCCTTCCGGAATTTTGGGCTTTTCCGCCACAATCGAACTGTCTCCGACAGTAAACATGTCGAGAACGTCCTGCTCTGAGTATTTTCCTTCGTGCACCGGGCTGACCACGCCGAGAGAGGAGATGAATCTGTCCACATGCTCGCCGAAGACGTCGTATTGCGAATTCTGGTCGGCATTTGTGGGCGACACCTGCGGATGCGTGTCGGGGACGTGGTAGGCTTCGTGGAAAGCCTCGACATTCAGCTTCCAGTTGCAGGGGATCGGCTTTTCCACGTGGCAGACCGTATACCGGTCTTCGAGCTTCCAGGCCTCGATGTGCGACAGGGCATGATCGCCAAGATATTCGCGCAGTGTCGGCGCAGTGGGATCCATGTTGATCCAGACGAAGCCCGCGAGCAGTTCGACTCGCGCTTCAGGCAGCGAGAATTCCTCTGGATCGGCGTGCGGGAAATCCCAGGGACAGGCCAGGAAGGTGTTCTTGCCTTCGATATCCCAGGTCCAGCCATGGAAGCTGCACTTGAAATCGTGGGCATTGCCCTCGCTGTTGGAGGCGCGAAGCTTGGTGCCGCGGTGGAGGCAGGCATTGTAATAGGCGCGTACTTCGCCATTGGCGATGCGCGTGACGATGAAGCTGTACGGCCCTATGTCATAGACGTAATAGTCGCCTTCTTCGGGAATGTGTTCCTCGCGGCAGGCCCACTGCCAGGTACGCGTCCACAGCCGCTTGAATTCCTCTTCCTGATATTCGGCCGAGGTGTAGCGCGTGGTGTCGATGTCTTCCGAGCCCAGGTATTCGTAAGAGACGTCGGTTACCCAGCCCGGCGCCTTCACCTTGTCGCGGGCGATGATGTCCTGCGTGCTCTGGGCGGGATGGCGGGCTTCGCCGGGCTTGAGCAATTTGCCGGATTCAATGTTCATCTGTCAGCTCCTCGAACAAGTCATTCCGCGGCTTCGAGTGCGGGGGCCGAGGCCTTCGCAGCGAGCGCCGGGGAAAGGGATTGGATCGCACCGTCCTTCATGACCATCATGATGCGCGAAGGGTCGGTGAGAATGGATACATTGGCGAGGACATCGCCATTGACCAGAATCAAGTCGGCAAGCTTGCCTGATTCCAGCGTGCCCAGGCTATCGTCGTCCATCATAGCCTGCCCACCGTTGCGCGTGGCGCATATCAGCGCTTCTTCTGCGCTGTAGCCGTAATAGTCCATGAACCATACGAGGTCCCGCGCTTGTTGGCCATGGGGGCTCCAGGCGAAACCATAGTCACCCCCAATCAGATGCCGCACGCCGCGCTTGCGCAGTGCAGTGTGGGTCTTGACCGATTCCTCGATCAAGGCGGGAATCCCCATGTATCCCGACACTTCCGGCGTGATTCCCCACGCCGAAGCGCCGCCTGTGGCCATCTGGTGAAACAGATCGATGGTCGGAACGACGACAATGCGATCCTTGGCCTCTTCCATCATGTCGAGCAGTTCTTCGTCGGACAGCTCGCAGTGGAACAGGCCATCGACGCCGGCGCGGATGCAATATTTGCTGCCGTCGATCGATCGCGTGTGGGCATTTATCTTGCGGCCATAGGCATGCGCCGTGTCGGCCGCAGCTTTCACTTCCTCGTATGTCATCGGCGTAGTGTGCGCGGGTGTGCCCGGGTAAAACGGGTCGCCTGAGACATCGAGCTTGATGTTGTCGATCCCCTCGCGGCAGTGTAGGCGCACGGCCTCGCGCATGGCGTCTGGTCCATTGATCAGCGTCGAAGGGCCGATACGCGGATTGTGTGCCCGGCTTTCATCGCCCATCGCACCGGTCACGCTGATTTCCAGGCCGCCCGCGCGGATGCGCGGCCCCGGAAGGCGACCGGCATTGACTTCGTTGCGCACCGCCGGGCCCAGGCCTAGTTTCGCCTCCGACGCACCATAAGCGCTGGTGAAGCCCATATCGATTAGCGCCTTTGCGCCGCGCGCGGCTGTGAAAGCCATTTCCTCGGGCGTCGGGGTGATCAGGTTTTCGGTTGCCGTGACGTTTTCAAAAGACAGGTGGGCATGGCCTTCGGTCATGCCGGGCATGCAGAACATGCCAGTGCCGTCGATCACCGTGTCGGCGGCCTCGTTGCCGCCACCGGGCGTGACCCTGGCTATGCGGTTGTCTTCGACAAGCAAATCGCCGGTGAAGGGCTTCGCTCCGGTCGCATCGAAGATCGTCGCGTTCGTGATCAGTGTCCGGCCCACGCCTGTTCCTCCTTCGCACTTCCTTGCATCGCCATGTAATGCGACTTGGAGCGCTTATTCGCAATCGCGGATTTGCGCTGGGTCAAACCCATTGCATCGCCCTGGCGATAGAGGGCCCTGCTCGACACGCATTGCCCCCAAGGCCCGGGCGTGAAATATAGAAACGGCAACGAAGGCACGGCTGCGGCCGCAGGAGGATTCCGAAGAATGGGCAATCTCAAGGTCATCTATACCGATGTGAAGGGCGTCACCCACACCCTCGCCGATGTCGAAGAGGGGGCAAGCCTGATGGAAACGGCCAAGAGCCACGGCATCGAAGGCATATTCGGCGACTGCGGCGGCGGCTGCGCCTGCGCGACCTGCCACGTCTATGTGCAGGGGGGCTGGTTTGAGAAAGTTGGCCCGCCCGACGACATTGAATTCGCCATGCTCGACATGGTGGCCGACGTGATGAAGGACAACAGCCGGCTGGGCTGTCAGATCAAGATGTCGCCAGAGCTGGACGGTATCGAAGTGACGGTCGCGCCGACTTCGGGCTTCTGATCTCATTCAAAAGGTAAGGTAATGGCTACCCAATTCCAGGACGACCATGTTTCAGAGCGATTGCCGCTGAGCGATGATGAGCAGCGACTGCTTAAAGACGGTACGCTAACCGATAGGGCGATCCAGGCCCATCCGCGCGAATACTTTCGTGCGATGCGTCATGGCGATCCTATCCACTATGACGAGAAGCTCGGCTCTTGGCTGGTCACACGGCATGAGGACATCTGGGCTGTGCAGTCGGATCCGGTGACTTTCTCGGTCCACCATGGCTACCACGATTTCCAGGCCAAGGGACTGCAGGATGAGTTTCGCGCCTATCTGCGCGAACATGGGGGCGGCTATTTCCCGGACGCGATTATGTCCGATCCGCCGTACCACACGCGCATCCGCAAGCTGATGGAAAACGCCTTCACCGCGCACCGGGTGAAGGAACTCGAGCCGCGCATTACCAAGGTTGTCGCCGATCTGATCGCAAGCGTCGCCGGCAAAGGCAAGTGCGACGCGGTAAAGGACATCGCGATTCCGCTGACCATCCGGGTGATCGTCGAGCAGCTCGGCCTCGACCAGGGCATGGAAGATAAGATTACGCGCTGGTCCGTTGCCGTCACTGCGCAGATCGGCGCCATGCAGAACCGCGACACCATGCTCGAAAACGCGGCGCAGATCGCCGAGTTACAGAATTACCTCATCGCCAAGATGAAGCAGCGCGAGGAAAACCCGAGCGAGGACATGATTTCCGACCTCGTGCATGCGAAAGTCACCAACGAGGATGGCACTGAAGAAAAGCTGACATTCGAAGAGGCGGTTTCACTGGTCAGGGCTACTCTGATTGCCGGTAACGACACAACGGCGACTGCGATCGGCAACCTGTTCTATGTCATTACCACCAAACCCGGTATGGCCGAGCTGCTGGAGGAATGCGTCCAGGACGAGCGCAAACTCAACCGTTTCGTCGAAGAGCATCTGCGTAATGAACCGCCAGTGCGCGCCCTTTCGCGCGCGGCGACCAAGGATACCGTGGTCAATGGCACCAAGATTCCGGCCGGTGCGCACATGCTGCTGGTCTATGGTTCGGGCAATGACGACGAAACGGTGTTTCCCGAACCGCGCAAGTTCGACATGGAACGTCCCAATCTGGGCCGCCACGTCGCATTCGGAGGCGGTCCGCACCGTTGCATCGGGCTTGCCCTGGCCCGGATGGAAATCAAGGTTGCCGCCCGGGAAATCGCGCGTCAGCTGAAGAACATCAAGTTGGCCATCCCTGTGGAGGACATCCGGTACACGCCCACCGTGGCGACCCGCACGATCGAATCGTTGCCGATCACATACGAAAAGCGCTGAACGGATTGCCTGTAGCGACAAACGGTTCGTCGTCGCGGTGTGGAAAACGAATTGCCAACCAATCCCGGGCTATTCCGGGATTGGTAAGCCTTTGGATCCGTAACAACGGGAGGAAATTATGAGGAAACTTTTGATCGCCGCGCTTGCGGCGGGCGTGGCTATGCCGATTGCTCCGGCCTGGGGGCAGGACAACGGTGCCGACGAAGCCGCGGCGGACGGCGAAATCATCGTTACCGCGCGGCGGCGAGAGGAAAGCCTGTCGAAAGTCCCCATTTCCATTGCCGCCATTGCCGGCGAGGATCTGGCCAAGCGAGCCATTTCCAACGAAAACGATCTGCAATCGGCCGTGCCGGGCCTGGTCATCCGTCAAAACGGTGGCATTCACTCGTTCAACTATTCGATCCGTGGCCAAAGCGTCGACACCTTCACCAATTCGCCGCCTTCGGTGCTGCCCTACGTCAACGAAGTGCAGATATCGACGCTGTCGGCCTCGACTTTCTACGATATGGGCGGAATCCAGGTGCTCAAAGGGCCGCAGGGGACGCTTTTCGGGCGTAACGCAACTGGCGGCGCTGTGCTCTATTCGACAGCCAAGCCAACCGACGAGCTGGGCGGCTATATGCAAGGCCGCTACGGCAGTTACGACGCCTGGAACATCCAGGGTGCTATCAACCTGCCACTGGGCGATGTCGGAGCGCTGCGTGTGGCCGGAAGTGTCACTGGGGGCGGCGCTTTCGTGAAGGACTACTTCACCGATGACGAATACGGCGACCTGAGCCAGAAATCGATTCGCGCAACCCTGCGCCTTTCGCCGACGCCCAGCCTGACGAACACCACAGTGGTGCAGTATACGGACGAAGACGGCACAAACACGCCATATGAGCTGTGGTCGGTCAATGCGCAGCCCTGCGTTTCGGCCGCGGACTTCACCACAGCCTATTGCCTGCTGAACGCAGCGAGCAACCCGGGCCTGACGACCTACCTTCAAGCCCACCCGGCAGTCTTTCAAGGCGGACTGCAGGCGGCAGTGGCCAAGCAACGCGAAGTCGGACCCTGGGTCAGCCTGTCAAGCTTTCCGCCATACCACAAGGCGGACAACACCTATGTGATCAACACTACGGAACTGCAGCTGGGTGACGACCTCAAGCTGAAGAACATCTTCGGCTGGAACAAGTCGACCTCGGACGATGGTTTCGATTACGACGGCTCGCCCTATCACTTCTTCGAGACCCAGGGCACACTGACCGCGAACGAAGTAAAAGTGAATCCAACCAACGGGTTCCGGCGCTCAATCCGGCAGATTTCCGACGAACTCCAGCTGCAAGGCAAGGCATTCGACGGCAAGCTCGATTTCGTGATCGGCGCCTATTATCTCAACCAGAAGGATACGGTGGTTTCGAACCTGACTTTCGGCCACCCGATCTTCGTCTTCCCGTTCACTTACACGGCCCAATGGTCGACAGAATCGATCGCGGGCTTCGCGCAGGGAACCTACAAACTCACCGACAGGCTCAATTTCACGGCCGGCATTCGCTATACGCACGACCGTACGGAGATTAACCAGCTGCCTGGATCGTTCTGGCTGCAGTTCCCCGGCATCGACGATTTCGAACGGACCACAGCGGCCAAGCCGAGCTGGACAGTCAGCCTCGACTATCAGGCGACGCCGGAACTGATGTTCTATGTTTCGCATCGTGGCAGCTGGCGCGGCGGCGGTTACAATTACAGTGTTTTCCCGCTCAACGTCACGGCAGTGAACGGCGGCAACCGGTATCTGCCCGAAACGACGCAGGATATCGAACTGGGTGTCAAATACTCGGGAGACAGTCTGGGCGTCCCGGTCACGTTCAACGCCGACTTCTTTCACCAATGGGTCAAGGATATCCAGCGGGCGGCCTACTTGCTGACCCCCGCCGGCGTTTCGCTGCTGACTGTCAACGTGCCCAGAGCGCAGATCACCGGCGTGGAAATGGACGCAACTGTCAAACCGTCGCGCTTTTTCCAGATGGGCGCGTCGTTGAACTACACCAATGCCCGCTATACCGATGGCCGGGTCAGCGTGCTGGGCTTCGACTTCAACTACGGCCCGTTTGCCGACGTACCCAAGTGGAGCGGCACGGTCTTAGCCGAAGGCACTCTGCCACTGGGCGATGCCGGCAGGGTGAC
>JBFWSE010000012.1:0-52009 GCA_050248535.1 Novosphingobium sp. | reverse complement strand
TACATCGAGCACAACGCCATAGATATCGCGAGCGACATCGACGATTAATCGACCCTCGGCAATATCGCGCATCACCGCCGAAGGTTCGCGGTCCAGCGGATCGCCGAAGCCGCCGCCGCTCGCGCAATACATCTCGAACCGGTCACCCGGTTTGATCGCGACGCCCACCTGGTGAATGTCGATGGGCTCGAACGTGCCGTCCGCCCGCGTAACGGCAAAGCGCATGGTCGCCCCCGGCATGCCGCCAGCGCTGCCCGTGCTGGGGAACCAGGCGCGGGTGCCAGTCATGTTGCCGACCAGGCTGTCGGTCTCGTGGGCGTAGAAACTCTCCTGGCAACCAAGGCCACTGCGATACTTGCCATAGCCGTGGGTGCCATCGGTGGCGCGGCGTTCCTCGAACAGCAGCGGATAGGCGGCTTCAAGGATCTCGACATCGGCATATTCGAGCTGGTTGCCGCCCGGGATCTGGCTCGACTTGATGTCTATGCCGTCGCGCAAGGCGCCCGCCGGGCTGCCCGAAAACGCCCCGTCGATCAGGGTATAGACCCGCCGAACCCCGGCATAGTCGAGGTAGGACCAGCGCCCGGTTCCATAGGCGGAGAGCGATGGCGCGGTCGCCTTCTCGCGCTCCAGCGCCTGCGGCGAGGCATGAAGCGCGAGCTGCATGCACTGGCCGACGGCCGTATAGACCGCCATGGCCGCATCCATATGCGCCGCGCCGATCGGGGCGGGCATTACGCAGTGAACGATGGTCCCCGGCTTGCAGATGATTTCGACAATATCGAGGATCGCCTGGTTATAGGGCAGGCCCGGCGCGAGCAGCTGGCGCATGCGCGGCGCGATCTGCGCGCGGATGATATATTCCTTGGAATTGATGAAGCTGGGCACTTGCGGCGGGGCTTCGCTGAGATCGAAGATCACCCGGTCGCCGCGCACTTCCATGTTGCAGGGGATGCGCATCACATCATCGCCCCACTCGATCCAGGCGGTCGAATAATAGAAACCGTCCTCGATCAGCGAAATCCGCTCGCGCAGCACGCGCAGGCAGCCGGCGATGAGGCTCTCGCCCGCCGCCCTGAACTGCGGGTAGCCCATCTCGCCGATCAGCTCGACCAGCTTGGCCTCGGCCACCGCGCCGCCGACGACGAGGCTGCGCATGTCCATTTCGATGAGGTCGCTGGAGCGAAGATTGATGCGGATGATGTTCCACACGTCGTCGCACTCTACCCCGCGTTCGATCAGCCGGATCGGCGGCAAGCGTAGCGCTTCCTGGTAGCATTCGGTTGCCTCGACCGCCGAGCTGCCGGGCACCATGCCGCCCATGTCCATCATGTGCGCCGCCAGCGCCACCCAGGCGACGCGCCGGCCATCGACGAACACCGGGCGCTGGATCACGACGTCCTGCGGGTGGAGGCCACCGCCCGAATGGGGATCGTTGGCGATGAACACATCGCCCGGAGCAATGGTGTCGCCGTGGACTTCGATGGTTGAACGCACCGCATGCATCACCGCACCATAGTGCAAATCGATCAGGCCCGAGGCGGAGACGATCGAGCCATCGGCGTCGAGGATCGTTACTGAGTAATCTTTCGACTCGGTGACGATCGGGCTGATCGCCGTCTGAACCACTGCCGCGCCGGCTTCCTGACCGATCGCCTCCAACCGCGAACGCAGCAGCTCGGGGAGGATCGGATCGTCGGTCCTGCTCGTCTGAAAGTTCATGCGCTTGCCTCGATCACAAGTGTGCGCTGTGCATCGAACCGGGCCACCATACCCTCCGGAACCCAGATTGTCGTGTCCGGCGAATCGACCAGCGCCGGGCCGGTAAACCAGTCACCCGGCTGAAGGCTGGGCTCGTCGTAGACATCGACAGTTTCGGCAGGCGCGCCGCGCTTGCGGCTGACCGGGCGGGTACCGGCCTTGCCGGCCTGCCGCGCGACGCTCGCGGAAATGTCGGCAGCCGCAAGTTCCACGCTCGCCATATGCCCGATGCCTACCGCGCGGATGCCGACCAGTTCGACGATCCCCGATGTGGTCACCGAAGCCGCGCCGAAGCGGCGCAGGTATTCCTCGCGGAACAGCGCCTCGATCTGCTTTCCGGCATCGCCGCGCACCGGATCGCCGGGCACCGGCACGGTCAGTTCCCAGCGCTGGAGGAACCAGCGCATGTCGACCTCGAAACGCACCTCGCGGTCCGTTTCGGGCACGCCATCGGCGGCAAGGTCCTGCCAGACCGCCTCGCGCAGTTCTTCGAAGGTCCGGTCGATCACCTCGGCATCGCCAGGCAGCTTCATCAGCAGAGTGGTGAGCCGCTCGCGCCGGATATCCATGGTCGCCGCGCCATAGGCGGAGAGCACCGAGGCCAGCTCGGGCACGATCACTCGCTTCAGCCCGGCCAGCCGCGCGACCTCGGAGGAGAACAGCGAGCCGCAGCCGCCGTAGCTGACGAGGCAATGCTCGGAGGCGGCCAGCGCATGGTTTGACAGCCGCGCGCGCACTGCCTTGACCATTTCGGCGACGGCGATTTCCCTGACGCCCCAGGCCGCCTCAGTCGCGTCAAGACCGAGCTCTGCGCCCAGACTGCCACAAGCGGCGATTGCGGCCGCCTTGTCGAGCTTCATGGTGCCGCCGAGGAAGTTGTCCGGATCGATATAGCCCAGCACGAGTAGAGCGTCCGTCAGCGCCACTTGCGTGCCGCCGCGCCCATAACACACCGGCCCGGGATTGGAGCCCGCCGAGCGCGGGCCGACCCGCAGCATGCCGCGCTCATCAATCCACGACAGCGAACCGCCGCCCGCGCCCACCGATTCGACATCGACGCGGGGAAGCGCCGTCCAGAAGCCCATCAGATCGCCGCGCTGGGTGCGCGCCGGCGCGCCATCGGCGAGATGGGCGACATCGAAGCTTGTGCCGCCAAGATCGCAGGTCAGCACCCGCTCCTCGCCGGCATCATGCGCGATCCGCACCGCCGCGGCGACGCCCGCCGCCGGACCCGAGGCCGAAAGCCACACCGGCTGCTCGCGCGCCTGCTCGATCGAAATCGCCCCGCCGCCCGAATGGCACAGCAGCACCGGCGCATCGAGCCCGGCCTCGCGCAGTTCCGCGCCCAGATCCTCCACCCCGCGATAGGCGCCCTTGGCATAGGCATTGAGCACGGCAAGCGTAGTGCGTTCGTATTCGCGGATCACCGGGCGCAATTCGACGCCTGCCGACACCGGCATGTCCGGCAAGGTCTCGCGGATCAGCCGCGCCGCTTCGCGCTCGTGGCTTTGGTTGAGGAAGGACCAGAGGAAGGACACAGCGATGCTTTCCACCTTGGCTTCATCCGCCAGATAGCGCGCCGCCGCAACCACGGCATCCGGATCGAGCGCCTTGAGCACGACGCCATTGCGATCGATCCGCTCGTCGATGCCGACGATGGCCTTGGCATCGACCAGCGCATCGACCGGCTTGAGCCAGCCATCTTCCTCCTGCGTGCGCCCGCGCGCCAGCCGCAGAGTCTCTTCAAAACCCCTGGTGGTGACAAGCCCGGTCCTGAGCCCCGTGCGCGTGGCGATGACATTGGTGACGGCAGTGGTGCCGAGACCGAATTTCTTCACGCGCGGCAGGATTGCCGTCAGCTCCTCGCCCGATGCCTGCGCCGCCAGACTGCATGCGGCGAGAACACCACGGCCAATATCCGGATAGGTACTGGGCGACTTGGCGCGAAAGCTGCGCCCATCGGCGATGACCACCGCATCGGTAAAAGTGCCGCCGACATCGACGCCGATCAGGATATCGCGGGCTGCCATTGCTCTCCCCGGCGGGCGATTGACTAGCCCTGCCACTTGCCGTGCATAGTGGCCCTGCGCCCCGCCCTGTCAATCTCCCATTGATTTCCCCGTCGTCCACAGGCCATGATCGCGCGTCGCGGGCCGCAAGAGTCCGCTGAAGGAGAGTATGCCATGAACGCCCCTGTCCGCTCGATGGTCCCTGCCCAGGACTTCCATAAAGAGGAGATTGCCCCCGGCGTCACCTTGCGCCGCCTCTATCCCGGCGGCAAGATGGGGCCGAACAACGAGGTGGCCGGCGACATCCCCGGCGGCCAGACCTGGAGCGAGATCGTCATGCTCGGCAACGAGATGGACGATTTCATCTATGCCCTGCCCGACATCCGCATGCCGCCCAACCAGCTTTGGCCGATGCACTGGCACGATTGCTGGACGCTGGTGATCATCCTGGAAGGCAGCTGCCTTCTGGGCGACTGGCACATGCAGCCCGGCGACGTTTATATCGCCGAGCCTTCTGTCGAATACGGCCCGCTGCTGATCGGTCCGCACGGCTGCCGCCTGCTTGTAGTGTTCGGCGACCTGGCGCTGTCGCCGGGGGGCTACGGCCCCGAATATGCCGATCATCCCACGCTCAAGTGGGGCAATCACGTGATCAAGCCACGCGAAGGCATCAATAAACGTAACGAAGGCCACTCAATGCTGACGCTCGAAGGCACCAGCGGCATGAGCAAGGCCAGGCTGGAGCCCGGCTGGTCGGTCGATCTGGGTGCGCCGGGCGATCCCAACCGGGGAATTTGCCGCGATACGCGCCTTGCAGCGGGCGAAAGCATCAAGGCGCAATCGCGCGGTGACTGGTACGCCGCACTGGTGCTCGACGGTTCGCTCGAGGCCGGCGGCAAGACCTTCGTCAAGGACGACGTGCTGATCGCCGAACGCGATGCGGCGATTCCCGCCATGACTGCCGGCAAGGACGGCTGTCATTTGCTCGAAAACTTCCGCACCGCGCGGGGGCTATAGGAGTTCCTATGCGCCACCATCACGTCGCGATCTCGGTCGCCGATCTCGATCGCTCGATCAATTTCTATTGCACCCATTTCGGCATGCAGAAGCTTTGCGAGCCCTTCCCCTTCTCGGGCGAGTGGTACGAACGGATCATGGCGGTCGACGATCCGCAGGGCCGCATGGTCGTGGTCGGCGTCGGCAACATCGCGCTCGAACTGTTCGAGTTCCACAACCCCGATCAGGGCGAACAGGATCATGACCGGCCAGTGAGCAAGCGCGGCTTCACCCATTTCGGGGTCGATGTCGACGATATCGACGAGGCCTATGCCAGGATGTCGGCCGCGGGCGTTCGCTTCCACTGTCCGGTGCAGGTGCACAATGGCACGATCAAGGCGACCTATGGGCGCGATCCGGATGGCAACGTGTTCGAGATGACGCAGCAAATAGGTCCGGCCTGACAGATAGCGCTGCGACCGGACCCGCAACGCGCGAAAAGGAAGAACAGGACGGCCTGCCATTCCCCCGCCGGTATGCCGCCATACTGGCGATGTCGATCGGCTCGGCGATTTCGAGCATCGACAACGGTTTCGTCAATATCGCCTTGCCGACCATGGCGCGCGAGATGGGAGTCGCACCGGCGTCCACCGTGCTGATCGTCACGATCTTTCAGTTGATGCTGATGATGACGGTCCTGCCCTTCGCTTCGCTGGGCGACCGTATCGGCCTGCGCCGCCTTTATCAGACTGGACAAGCGCTGTTCGCTGCAGCGGCGCTGCTTTGCTTTTTCGCCAAGAGCCTGCCGTTTCTCGTCGCCGTGCGCGGGCTGATGGGGCTGGGGGCGGCCATGATCAATTCGGTCAGTTCGGCATTGATTCGCATGATCTATCCGCGCGACCGGCTTGGCGTCGGCCTGTCATTCAACACCGTGATCGCCGCGAGTTCGGCAAGTGCGGCGCCTGTCATCGGCGGCCTGCTGCTGGCTGAGGTCAGCTGGCCCTGGCTGTTCGCGGCGCTTGTGCCGCTGGCTCTGCTGTCGCTTGCATTTGGCCACGGGTCTTTGCCCGAAACCGATCCGCACGATGCCCCCTTCGACATGAAGGCGGCCTTGCTGTGCGCGGCGATGTTCGGCCTGTTCGTGGTCGGCGTACAGATCGGTGTGCACGGCGGATCCCTGACGCTGGCCATAGCCGTGACAGCGCTGTCGGTCCCGGTTGGCGTGATTTTCGTGCGACGGGAGATGGGACAGGAGATTCCCGTCCTGCCGATAGATCTGCTTCGCGAAAAGCTGATCGTCCTGCCGCTGTGCGCGTCCTTGCTGGTGCACCTTTCGACCATTTCGCTGATGCTGACCATGCCGTTCCGCCTGCAGCATGCCTATGGCTATTCCCCGGTCGAGGCGGGCCTGGCGATTGCGCCCTGGTCGATCGTGATGATGGTGGTGGCGCCAGCCGCCGGGGCGATGTCCGACCGTTTCCGGCCGGGGCTGCTGAGTTCGGTAGGAATGGCCGTAGCGCTGGCCGGGACGCTCTCGCTGGTGTTCCTGCCCGAACATCCCGACCACTTCGACATCGGCTGGCGGTTCGTTCTTACCGGGACGGGCTATGGCTTGTTCTTCTCGCCCAATTCTCGCCAGATCATCGCAGGCGCCCCCGTCCGGCGCGCGGCGGCGGCGGGCGCGATCATGCAGACTTTCCGGCTTTCGGGACAATTGCTTGGCTCAACCGTGGCGGCCTTGTGGCTTGCGCTGGACCTGGGCGACGGCCTGGCGCCGCCGCTCGCCGCTGCAATCCTGGCCATCCCCACCGGCATCCTGTGCCTTATGGTTCTGGGCGCAGCCGGACGGAATGCATCATCTGGCGTGGCATGACGTTATGCAATCGCATGCATGCTGTTACAAATCTGAACGGATCGCGGAATTGACCAATTCAAAATACAAACTATTCTGCGAACCGGTTGGAGGAGGAAGAACAATGCGACGCATTGCGATGGCGCTTTGCATTCTGGCCGCTGTTGCGCCCGCCGTGGCAATTGCCCAGCCCGCAGACCTGCCGATAGCCGCCGCTACCACCACGGAATATCCTCCGGGCGTCAAAGTACGGCAAACCGCCAAGGGGCCGGTCTATACCGATGCCAGGGGCCGCACACTCTATGGCATGGACATGCGTGTGCTGCTGCGCTGGGCGCCCAATCCGGCGCTCTATTGCCAGGACGATTGCGCGAAGAGCTGGGAACCGCTGCTGGCGCCGCCCGATGCCCAGCCCAACATCATGTACCCGCCCGGCTTCGGCGACCGCGCACGGGCTTCCGCCAGGCCCGGCGGCGCACCGGCGGGAGGCGTTGCCGCCGCCCAGCCCCGCCTGCAGGCCGAGCGTGCGCCCGGGCAAGCGCCGTTGCCGGAAGGATTCGTGCTGCCGCAGCGTGCGCCGGACTGGACGGTCATTGCCGGCCCCACCGGGCCGCAATGGGTCTACAAGGGCTGGCACATGGTCTATACGCGCAAGAACGACAGGCCGGGCTCGACGGGCTACGACGGGGCCGGCCAATACACCTGGAATACACTCAAATTTGTGCCTCCGATACCTGAAGTGACGACCCCGCCGGGGCTGACGACAGCATTCGCGGAAGGCGCCTATGTCGTGACCGACAAGAACGGACGGGCGCTGTTTACCGGCGACTGCGCAACGATGTGCCCCTGGATACCGCTCGCCGCCCCTGCGGCCAGCCGCGCGGTCGGGGACTGGAGCGTCAATCTCGCCGGAGACAGGCCGCAATGGAGCTGGCGAGGCAAACCGGTCTATGTCAGCCAGGAAGACAATCCGATGGCGGCCCCCGCAACCGGCAAACTGGTGAAACCGTGATGACTAAACCCAGGGCAATTTCGATATTTGGCGGAACCGTTGGCAGTGCGCTGTTGCTTGGCACGCTGCTGGCGCTTGGGCCTGCCGCTGTCGCGCCGGCCGAAGGCGAAATGGTCAGCGAGAAACTTCCCGATCCGCCGGCCAGCGGCGTCATGGGGTTCGTTGTTTCGGCCTTCGTGCCGCCCGTGATCCAGGGCGCCGACGCCTGCCCTAACGGCACATCGCCCAAGATGCGCGAGGCCTACCTGCTGTCCTTGCCCGAAGAGGAGCGGGCGCGGCTGTCGCTCAAGGAAAACGAGCAGGAGCTTACCCGGCGCTGGCAGGCCGGCGCATTCGGCGAAAACGGCGCAAATATCTGCTCGCAGCCCGACATGTTCGAGCGGCCGCTGCTGCGCACGGTCCAAAGCAAATATTCCTGGGGCCTCGATCTCGACAAGGATGCCAGCGACACCTGCGAGCACGAGGCCTTTCAAACCCCAACCGGCGAAACCGGGATCGACAACCAGGAATACCGGGTGATGGGCTGCACCCTGGAATGGCGGGGCGTCGATGGCCTCGCGGGCGACCAGGAAGTGGGCATGCGCCAGTTCCATTCGTCGGGCGAATGGACCCAGGTAATTTTGCTGCGCGGCGTCGACAGCCTGCAGCACGATCCCGATGTCGAAGTGATCTACGCCAACACGCCCGACCGGCCAATGGTCGATTCCATGGGCAAGTTCCTCCCCGGCGGCAGTTTCACGGTAAGCGACAAGGCGCCGCGCCACCGCAATGTGCTGCATGGCCGCATCGAAAAGGGCGTTCTCACCACCGACTCCGCGGATATCGTCCTGGCTCAGACCTGGGGCCAGGGCGGCGCGCGTGACATTCGCGGCAACCGCACCAAGTACGATTACCGGAAAGCCCGGTTGCAGTTGAAATTCCAGCCGGATGGCAACGTGGCCGGCTTCCTGGGCGGCTATCGGCCGGTATTCGATGTGATCCACTCGCCCGCGATCGGCGGGGTCGGCTCGGCGCTGGTCGCCGGGATAGACTGCGCCGCCAACCTGCGCACACTGCGCCAGTATGCGGACGGTTTGAAAGACCCGAAGACCGGAAAGTGCACCGGCGTTTCCAGCGCCGCGCGCATCACCGCCATTCCCGCATTCGTCAATGACGTCCCGGGCAATTCGAGGACTGCCGCAAGATGACCCGACGCACATTCGCATTTGGCCTGATGGCGGCAGGCGCGATGGCGCTCGGAGCGCTTTGGCTGCAACCACAGGGCGCGGCGCAGGCCGATACGCCGGCCGCCGCTTCACAGAGGTCGAGCTACAGCATCGTCGCCATGCGCCGGATGACCGAAGCGCAGTATCGCAATTCGATTGCCGACATATTCGGACCCGAGATCCGCGTCGCCGGGCGCTTCGAGCCGATCGTGCGGCCCGTGCATGAATTGATCGCCAGTGGCGCGCGTGAGGCAAGCATCTCGCCTTCCGGTCTCGAGCAATTCGACGCCATGGCCCGGGTAATCTCGGCACAGGTCTTCGACGAGGCGCACCGCGCCCAGTTCGTGCCCTGTGCGCCTGCGGACGCGAAACAGGCCGACGCCGAGTGCGCCGCACAAGTGCTTGACCCCCTCGGCCGCTATCTGTTCCGCCGACCGCTGACGCCCAGCGAACAGGCGCTCTACGTCAAGCTGGCGGGCGATGCCGCGGAGCGCACCGGTTCGTTCTACAAGGGGCTGGAGCTGTCGCTGGCAGCCATGCTGGTATCGCCCAACTTCCTCTACGTGATCGAAGTGGCCGAGCCCGACCCCGCCAATCCGGGCGGCATGCGGCTGGACAACTGGTCGCGCGCCTCGCGGCTCAGCTTCATGCTGTGGAACTCCACGCCCAACGAGACGCTGCTTCAGGCCGCTGCCGCGGGCAAGCTGACCGATCAGGCGGAGGTTTCGGCGATCTCCGCCCGGATGGTGCAATCGCAGCGTTTCGAACAGGGTGTGCGCGCTTTCTTCGCCGACATGCTGCTGTTCGAGAAATTCGACGAGCTGGCCAAGGACCCGCTGATCTATCCCTATTTCAACCAGGAAGTGGCCCAGGCCCTGCCCGAGCAGCTGCTGCGCACCATCGCCGGCCACTTGCTGAACGACAATGGCGACTATCGCCAGCTGTTCACCACCAACCGGACTTACATGACCCGGGTGCTGGGCGCGCTGTATCAGGTTCAGGTCAAGCACTCGCAGGGCTGGGAACGTTATGACTTTGCGCCCGGCAAGGACCGCGCCGGCATTCTCGGGCAGGCCGGATTCCTCTCGATCTATTCGCATGCCGGGCGCAGCTCGCCGACTCTGCGCGGCCGGGCAATCCGCGAACTGCTGATGTGCCAGCCGGTCCCCAATCCGCCGGGCAACGTCAATTTCACCGCCGTGCAGGACACCGCCAACAAGGCCATGCCGACCGCGCGCGTGCGGCTCAGTTCGCATGCAACCGATGCGGCCTGTTCGGGCTGCCACCGCATTACCGATCCGGTTGGCCTCAGCCTTGAGCGCTTCGATGGGATCGGCGCATACCGCAGCACCGAAAACGAGGCTCCGATCGATGCCAGCGGCACCATGGACGGAACCGATTTCACCGGAGCCGAGGGACTTGGCAAGACATTGGCGGAAAGCCCGGCCACGACCCAATGCGTCGCTTCGCGCGCTTTTGAATATGCAACGGGTAAGCCTAGCGAAGACGAGGCGTTGATACTCGGCATCGAAAAGCGGTTCGCCGCCAACAGCTATGGCATCAGGGCCTTGTTTCAGCACGTCGCCAGCATGCCGGAAACCTGGCGTGTGACGTCAAGCCCGGTATCCAGCACACCCACCCACGTCAGCATGACGGACAAGTGAAGGGTTAAATTCATGGCATTCGATCTTTCCCGCAGGACCGCGCTCAAGGGCCTTGTCAGTGGCGCCAAGGTCGCGGTGGCCTTGCCGCTGCTCGATTGCTTCCTTGACGTGAACGGCGAGGCGCTGGCCGCCACCGGCGCGCCGGTACCGATCCGTTTTGGCACCTGGTTCTGGGGGCTGGGCGTCAATCCGAGCCGCTTCTTCCCGTCGAAGGCCGGACCCAACTATGAACTCAAGCCCGAGCTTGAGCCGATCAGGGCGCTGCAGCACAAGATCAACGTCTACGGCAATTTCAACGTGCCGCTCGACGGCGCGCCCAACCTGCCGCATGCCTCCGGCGGCCCGGCGATCCGCACCGGCCGCGCGCTAACCGCCGAACGCGGCCTTCCCGGCGAGAGCTTCGACGTCACTATCAGCGACCTTATCGGCACCCGCTCGCGCTTCCGCAGCCTCGAAGTCTCATCGGCGGGCGATCCGCGCAATTCGCTGTCGGGTCGCGGCGGCGGCAATCTCAATCCGTCGGAAGTTTCACCCTCGGCGCTCTATCAGCGCATCTTCGGCACCGGTTTCAAGGATCCCAACAGCGCAACCTTCACCCCTGATCCGCAGGTCATGGCGCGCCGTTCAGTGCTTTCGGGCGTCACCGAGCAACGCCAGGAACTGGAGCGTGCGGTCGGCGCGTCCGACCGGCAAAAGCTCGACCAGTATTTCACCTCCGTGCGCCAGCTTGAAAACCAGCTCGATGTCGAACTGACCAAGCCGGAGCCGCTGCAGGCATGCATGGTCCCCACCAAGGTCGCCGACCGTCCAGTGGGCGCCGAAATCGAAACGGTGATGAAGAACCACGAGCTGATGACTGACTTGCTGGTCATGGCGCTTGCCTGCGACCAGACGCGGGTTTTCAACATGATGTTCAACAACGGCGCGAGCTCGCTCACCCGTATCGGCAGCACCATTACCCATCACCAGCTGACTCACGAGGAAGTGCTGGATAACCGGCTGGGCTACCAGCCTGAGGCGACCTATTTCCTCACCCGCATCATGGAAGCCTGGGTCTATTTCGCCAATGCGCTCGACAAAGTGCAGGAAGGCGGGCGCACGCTGCTCGACAACACGCTGGTGGTCGCCCACTCGGAAACCGAATTCGCCAAGTTCCATACCATCGACAACATCCCGATTCTCACCGCAGGCAGCGCCGGGGGCAAGCTCAAGACCGGCATCTATGTGGATGGTGCGGGCACGCCGGTGAGCCGCGTGGGCCTGACGGTGCAGCAGGTCATGGGCGTGCCGCTAGACCGCTGGGGGACGAAGAGCATGGAGACCAGCAAGTCGATTGGAGAGGTTGTGGCGTAATTTAGGGACAGGCCCTCAATTTCAGGCCAGCCATTCGATCCAGGCGCCATGCGCGTGGGCGGCGGCGAGCAGTTTTGATTCCTTGCCGCCCGGCCAATAGCGCACTTCCAGTCCATGATTCAGCAAGGTGCGATTGCCTTCCAGCGCAATCCAGGCGAGCGGACGGTCCGCCGTTGCGCTTGCGCCCGCCGCTTCCATCGCCGCCGTCACCCGCGCGCGCTGTTCTTCGGGGACATATTGCCAGACGATCGAATGCATCAGCACCCGCGTCGTCCCTTCCGCCTGTGGCAGGGCAAGTTGTTGTTCGACAAAGTCCGCCGCACTCATCGCCACCAGATCGGGCGCCTTTTCCTCCGCCGCCTCGACAGCGGCGTCGAGCCGTTCGAAGCGGAAGGGATGTTCGGGCCAGATATAGCTCTTGAGCCGCAGGGCCTCCAGTGGTTCGGTCAGGTCGAGCGGCGCGACGTCGCAACCTTTGAGTGAAGCGAATGCGATTGTCCGGTCCGGCGGCAAGGGCCCGCGCCATTCGGGCCGGAATTGCATCACGCCATCGCGCGGCCCCACCTGGACTCCGCCCAGATCGTAGAAATAGCGATCGATCATCAGGTTGATTCCGGCACTCGAGCCGATTTCGAGGCATTCGAATCGCGGCGGCATGTCTTGCGCCGCCAGCCACAGCATGGCCGCGACGAAGCCCGAGGATCGCCCCGCCTCGTTGGTCTGCGGCGGCCCGTCGAGCCAGGGCAGGACGAAAGCCTCCTCGCGGCGCAGGACGTCGCCGACAATCGCCACGTCGTCGGCCTCGACATTGGCGTAGATCGCCCCCAGCTCCGGGGCCATGCCCGCAAGAAACAGCCCGTGCAGCGCGCCTGCCGAACGCAGCGGCACGGCATCGGCAAGCGGCGCGCCGGGCCAGTCGCGGATGCGTTCGATGAAGGTACCGGGATCGGGCCGGTCGAGCAGGGTGGCAATCGCCTCGACGATCCGCGCGGTGACCGGCGCATCGTTGTTGCGGCAATAGTCAACCTGATTGGCATAGGCTTCGCGCACCGTGGCAGGAAAGAAGCCGGAGATTTGCTGCGCATCCGCCATGGTGAGTTGCCCTTTGCCCGCTTGCCGCCTAAACGCCGCCGCCATGCCCGATGCGCTCATCTTTGCCGTGCCAAAAGGCCGCATTCTCGACGAGGCGCTGCCGTTGATGGCACGTGCCGGCGTGGTGCCCGAGGCCGGGTTTCATGACAAGGCCAACCGGGCGCTTTCCTTTGCTTGTGACAATAGCGATATGCGCATCATCCGGGTGCGTGCCTTCGACGTCGCCACGTTCGTCGCCCACGGCGCCGCCGCGGTAGGAATTGTCGGCTCCGACGTGGTCGAGGAATTCGCCTATCCTGACCTTTATGCGCCGGTCGATCTGGACATCGGTCATTGCCGGCTTTCGGTTGCCGAGCCGGTTGGTCAGGCGGCCAGCAATGGCGCCAGCCACCTGCGCGTCGCCAGCAAATATCCCAATCTCACCCGCCGCCACTTCGAGCGGCAGGGGATTCAGGCCGAAGTGGTCAAGCTCAATGGCGCGATGGAGCTGGCGCCGGGACTGGGCCTCGCCAGCCGCATCGTCGATCTGGTCTCCACCGGAAAAACACTTAAGGACAACGGCCTAGAGGAAACCTCAAGAATACTTGATATTTCGGCGCGACTGATTGTCAATCGCGCGGCTTTGAAAACTGATGAGCGAGTCGGCGCGCTGGTCGAGCGCTTCCGCGCACTTGCCGCAACGGCGGAGCCCGCCTGATGCTGCGCCTCGATTCCCGATCGACGGATTTCGAGCAGGCCTTCAATCGCCTGGTCGCCGACCGCCGCGAGAGCGGGGATGACGTGACTCGCGACGTCGCCCGGATCGTCTCCGACGTGCGCAATCGCGGCGACGCGGCGCTGGCCGAACTGACCCAACGCTTCGACGGGCATTCGCTGTCGAGCGACGAAGCTTGGCAGGTTCCGCTGGATGCCTGCCGCGAGGCCTATGATGACCTCAAGCCGGACTTGCGCGCCGCGCTGGAAATGGCTGCACAACGCATCCGGACATTTCATGAGGCGCAAAGGCCGAACGACAGCGATTCGACCGACGAGGCCGGTGTGCGGCTTGGTTCGCGCTGGCGGCCCGTCGATGCGGCCGGGCTTTATATTCCCGGTGGGCGGGCGGCCTATCCCTCCTCGCTGCTGATGAACGCCATTCCCGCCAAGGTCGCGGGCGTGCAGCGGCTTGCCGTCACAACGCCCACGCCCAAGGGGCAGGTAAACCCGCTGGTCATGGCCGCGGCCTTCATTGCCGGAGTCGACGAAGTCTGGCGCATCGGCGGCGCCCAGGCGATCGCTGCCCTGGCATTCGGCACGGATCGGATCGCCCCGGTCGATGTCATTACCGGCCCCGGCAATGCCTGGGTCGCCGAAGCCAAGCGCCAGTTGTTCGGCGTGGTCGGCATCGACATGGTCGCCGGGCCCAGCGAAGTGCTGATCATTTCCGACGGCAAGACCGATCCCGAATGGATCGCCGCCGACTTGCTCAGCCAGGCCGAGCACGATCCCGACGCGCAATCGATCCTGATCACCGACGATGCCATGCTCGCCGATACGGTCGCCGATCGCATCGGCGTCGAACTGGCCATGCTGCCCTCGGCGAAAGTCGCGAGCGAAAGCTGGAAGGCGCATGGCGTGATCATCGAAGTCGCCAGCCTCGACGAAGCCCCGGCGCTGGCCAATGCGCTGGCGGCCGAACACGTCCAGATCGCCGTGGATGACCCCGAAAGGCTGTTCGCGCGAATCCGGCACGCCGGTTCGGTCTTCCTTGGACGGATGACGCCTGAAGCGGTGGGCGACTACGTCGCCGGACCCAACCATGTGCTCCCCACAGGGCGACGGGCGCGTTTCTCTTCCGGGCTTTCCGTTCCGGACTTCATGAAACGCACCAGCTTCATCGCGCTCGACGAGGCAGCGCTCAGGGCGATTGGACCAGCAGCGATCGAGCTGGCCGACGCCGAAGGCCTCAGCGCCCATGCCCGTTCAGTCGAAGTGCGGCTGGGCATATGACCGCGCCGGCCAGATCGAAAGCACGCGCGGCTGCACGTCTCGCCGCCGTCCAGGCGCTCTACCAGCACGAGATGGAAGAGACGCCCGAAGCGCGCCTGCTCGACGAATTCCACCAGCACCGGCTGGGCGGCGAAATCGACCCCGATATCGAGGGCGAACAATATATTGCCGCCGAGACGGCCTTTTTCGACGATGTGGTAAAGGGCGTGATCGCCCGGCGCGAGGAAATCGACGCTCTGTTGGCCAATCACCTCGCCGCCGGCTGGAATCTTGCGCGGCTGGACAAGACCCTGCTGCAGATCCTGCGCGCCGGCGCCTATGAATTGCTCGCCCGCGCCGATGTTCCCACCGGCGCCGCCATCGCCGAATATATCGACGTCGCCCACGCCTTCTTCGACAGGCGCGAGACGCAATTCGTCAATGGCGTGCTCGACGCCGTAGGCAGGGCGGTTCGCTGACCAGCGAGCTCGCCTTCATTCAAAGCCTTCGCGCACTGGCGAAACACCCCGCCGCGCGCGGGTTCGACGACGATTGCGCGGTGATCGAGATCGGCAGTGAGGCGCTGGTTCTGACACATGACGCCATGGCCCGCGGCGTCCATTTCACCGAAGGGCAGGATCCGGCGGATGTCGCGTGGAAACTCGTCGCCTCCAACATGTCCGACCTTGCCGCCAAGGGCGCCGAGCCGCTGGGCGTGCTGCTGGGCTACCAGTTCGGCCAGGACGATGCGCGATTTGTCGAGGGGCTGGGGCAGGCGCTCGATCATTACGGCGCGCCCTTGCTGGGCGGCGACACCATTTCGGCGAAGCATGGCGAACAGGTGCTGGGACTGACGGCAATCGGCCGCGCCACGCACCGGCCAGTGCCGGGACGGGCCGGGGCCAGGCCGGGCGATGCGCTGTTCCTTACCGGGGCAGTCGGCGCGGCCATGCTAGGGCTGGAGGCGTTGAACCGTGGCACGGGCGACAGTCTGGCCTATCGCCGGCCCAGGGCGCTGCTCGCGGAAGGACAGGCGCTGGCCCCGCATGTCTCGGCGATGATGGATGTGTCGGACGGCTTGCTGCTCGACGCCGCACGGATGGCGCGGGCGAGCGGAGTGGCTTTCGCCATCGACAGCCAAGCCGTGCCGATAGCCACGCACGATAGTCGCCGGGCCGAAGCGCTGCGCTGGGGGGAGGATTACCAGCTGCTGTTCACCGCTCCGGCAGAGGCCGGTTTGCCGGTTGCCGCGCACTATATCGGCGAGGCGCTGCCTCCCGCCGAAGCGCCGATTCTGCTCGATGGCGCCCCGCTTTCCGAGCATGATGGCCTCGGATACCAGCATATCTAGCCGTCCCGCGCATCAAATCAGGCCAAAATGCGGCGCTAACGCCTCTGGGGGGCTTGCGCCGGCGCCCAACTGCCTTTAGCGGCGAGCGCACTAATCGGCCCTGCGCGAGCGGGGCCATTCCTTATGCGCAACCAGAAGGGGAGCAGCGCACGTGACTCTCGTCCAGATCGCGATCGTCCTCGGCCTGTTGGCCGTGGTCTATGGCTTCGTCACCAGCCGGCAGGTGCTTGGCGCCTCGGCAGGCAATGAAAAAATGCAGGAAATCGCCGCCGCCATCCAGGAAGGCGCGCAGGCCTACCTGAAGCGGCAGTACACCACGATCGGCATTGTCGGCGTGGTGGTAGCAGCGATTGTCGCCTGGGCGCTGGGGCCGATTTCGGCCGCGGGCTTCGTCATCGGCGCGATTCTCTCGGGCGTTGCGGGCTTCATCGGGATGAACATCTCGGTCCGCTCCAACGTGCGTACGGCCGCCGCGGCGCAAACCAGTTTGCAGGCAGGTCTGACGCTGGCTTTCCGTGCCGGTGCGATCACCGGCATGCTGGTGGCGGGCCTCGCGCTTCTGGCGATCTCGGTGTTCTACTGGTACTTGACTGACATGGCCGGTTATTCCGTGGGCGGAACTGACCGCACGGTGGTGGACGGCCTTGTAGCTCTAGCCTTTGGCGCATCCCTGATTTCGATCTTCGCACGTCTCGGTGGCGGCATCTTCACCAAGGCCGCCGACGTCGGCGCCGACCTCGTCGGCAAGGTCGAAGCCGGCATTCCGGAAGACGATCCACGCAATCCCGCCGTTATCGCCGACAACGTCGGCGACAATGTCGGCGACTGCGCCGGCATGGCCGCCGACCTGTTCGAGACCTATGTTGTCACCGTCGGCGCCACCATGGTGCTGACCGCGCTCCTTATGAAGGGCCTGGGCGACCTATTGCCCAACATGATGGTGCTGCCGCTGCTGATCGGCGGCGTCTGCATCGTCACCTCGATCATCGGCACCTATTTCGTCCGCCTCGGTGGCGGCAAGAACGTCATGGGCGCCATGTACAAGGGCTTCCTGGTCTCTGCCGTGCTGGCGGTTCCGGCCATCTGGTTCGCCATGAACCACGCTCTGGGCGGAATGGAAAACCCGATGACCGTGGGCGACATTACGTTCACAGGCCGCGCGCTGTTCTACTGCGCGTTCCTCGGCTTGGTCATCACCGGCCTGATCATCTGGATCACCGAGTATTATACCGGCACGGGCTTCCGTCCGGTCCGCTCGATCGCCAAGGCTTCGGAAACCGGCCACGGCACCAACGTGATCCAGGGTCTGGCCATCAGCCTTGAGGCCACTGCCATGCCGACAGTGGTCATCGTGGCCGGCATCATCATCGCCCACCAACTCGCCGGCCTGATCGGCATTGCCTATGCGGCGACCGCGATGCTGGCCTTGGCCGGCATGGTTGTGGCGCTCGACGCCTACGGCCCGGTCACCGACAATGCCGGCGGCATTGCCGAAATGGCGGGTCTGGACGATTCGGTCCGTGAAAAGACCGACCTGCTCGACGCCGTGGGCAATACCACCAAGGCCGTCACCAAGGGCTATGCGATCGGTTCGGCCGGCCTTGCCGCGCTGGTGCTGTTCGCTGCCTACACCACCGACCTCAAGGAGTTCTTCCCGAACCTGACGGTCGATTTCAGCCTCGAAAACCCCTACGTCATCGTCGGCCTCTTGCTGGGCGCTCTGCTGCCCAACCTGTTCGGTTCGATGGGCATGACTGCCGTTGGCCGTGCGGCTGGCGACGTCGTCATCGACGTGCGCGAGCAGTTCAAGAACGATCCGGGCATCATGGCGGGCACGTCGAAGCCCAACTATGCCAAGACAGTCGACCTCGTCACCAAGGCGGCGATCAAGGAAATGATCGTTCCTTCGCTGCTGCCGGTGCTGGCTCCGATCGCGGTCTACTTCGTGATCGCGGGCGTCGCCGGTCAGGAAAACGGCTTCGCCGCGCTCGGCGCGCTGCTGCTGGGCGTAATCGTCGGCGGCCTGTTCATCGCGCTTTCGATGACTTCGGGAGGCGGCGCATGGGACAATGCCAAGAAGTACATCGAAGACGGCAACCACGGCGGCAAGGGCTCCGAAGCCCACAAGGCCGCGGTGACCGGCGACACGGTCGGCGATCCCTACAAGGATACCGCCGGACCGGCGGTGAACCCGCTGATCAAGATCACCAACATCGTCGCGCTGCTGCTGCTGGCGGCGCTGGCGGGGCATGCGGTGGGCTGACCCACACCGCCCTTAGCCGGGTGAAACGAAGACCCCGCCGGGAGCGATCCCGGCGGGGTTTTTGATGGGTTGCACAACATTGCATAAACTTTTTGTCGTATGTCCGGTGATCCTGAAGTGGACACAATCGTTGGACTGCCCCGGAATCATACCATGAAATGGCTCGTCATCATCCTTGCCGCAGCAGGTGCGGCCGTCTTCATCGGATATGTCGGCAGCGGCAGGCTTACCGAGTCCGCCTCGGCCAAGACGCTGAGGTTGTCGCGTGACGCTGCGGAAAGCTGCGGCTTGCCGGCGAACCGGGTAAGGCGCAAATCGCTGAACTCAAGAAAGGGCCTGGTGATCGAAGTGGATGCCGACCAGGTGCAGATCTTCCCGGACGGGAACAAGACCGGGATCGCCTGTTTCAAGGGCATCCTGCGCGACAAAGGCATTCACTACATCGAAGATGGCGCCCAGGCCTCTGGCTGACGCGTTTCAAGAGCATGCTGGGGCGCGGCGGGGATCTACCCCGCCAACCGCCCGAACGCCCCCTCGCCCGCGTAGTGCGCCGCATCGCCCAGCTCTTCCTCGATGCGGATCAGCTGGTTGTACTTGGCGAGCCGGTCCGAACGCGCCAGCGATCCCGTCTTGATCTGGCCGCAGTTGGTGGCGACCGCAAGGTCGGCGATGGTCGAATCCTCGGTCTCGCCCGAGCGGTGCGACATGACGGCGGTGTAGCCGTTGCGGTTGGCGATGGAGACGGCATCGAGCGTTTCCGACAGCGAGCCGATCTGGTTGACCTTGACCAGCAGCGAATTGGCGAGGCCCTTGCCGATGCCCATCTGCAGGCGCTTGGGATTGGTGACGAACAGGTCATCGCCGACCAGTTGTACCTTGCCGCCCAGCTTGTCGGTAACCGCCTTCCAGCCCTCGAAATCGTCCTCGCTCATGCCGTCCTCGATCGAGCGGATCGGATAGTCCTTGCACAGGCCGGCGAGGTAATCGGCCATCTTTTCGGGGCTGAGCGAAAGCCCCTCGCCCGAAATCTCGTATTTGCCCTTCCTGAAAAATTCGGTCGCTGCACAGTCGAGCGCCAGCGCCACGTCCTTGCCCGGCTTGAACCCGGCCTTGGCAATCGATTCCATGATGAAATCGAGCGCGGCGCGGGTGCTTGAGAGATTCGGCGCGAATCCGCCCTCGTCGCCCACGGCGGTCGCCAGACCCTTGTCGTGCAGGCCCTTCTTCAAAGTATGGAACACTTCCGCGCCCCAGCGGACGGCCTCGGCAAGGCTCGGCGCGCCGACCGGCATGATCATGAATTCCTGGAAATCGATCGGATTGTCGGCATGCTCGCCCCCGTTGATGATGTTCATCATCGGCACGGGCAGGACATGAGCGGAAACCCCGCCGACATAGGCATAGAGCGGCAGGCCGCGCGCATTGGCCGAGGCCTTGGCGACCGCCAGGCTGACCCCGAGTATGGCATTGGCGCCCAGCCGGCCCTTGTTCTCCGTGCCGTCGAGCGCGATCATGGTGAGGTCGATGTCACGCTGGTCCTCACCATCGAGGCCCAGCAAGGTATCGCGAATTTCGCCGTTGACCGCCGCCACCGCCTTGAGCACGCCCTTGCCAAGATAGCGCTTCTTGTCGCCGTCGCGCAGCTCCACGGCCTCGTGCGCGCCGGTGGAGGCGCCGGAGGGAACTGCCGCCCGCCCGAAGCTGCCGTCGTCGAGCAACACATCGACTTCGACCGTGGGATTGCCGCGGCTATCGAGTATCTCGCGGGCGTGAATGTCGATGATCGAGGTCATTGCGGGTTAATCTCCTGATTGCATAAACGGCTCGCCTGCCTTTCGAGGCTCCTTAGCAGCGAAGACTAGGCAGGCAACCTGCCTTGCGGCTATTGCCTACTTGTGCAGGCCCGGCGGGAACCCCATCTACCCGCGCATGGCCCCATTCCGGGGCGGAGGAAATCGAGTCATGACCGAATCAGCCAGTGCCAAGAAGCCCGCCGCCCGTAAGCCGCGCGCTGCCAAGGCCGCTGCCGAACCTGCAAAGGCAAAATTCGCCCGCGCGCTTGAGGAAGCCAAGGCCGGAGCCGAGCAGATTGGCCGCGAGGCGCAGCAACGCGCAGGCACTTATCGCGAAAAGGCCACGGCCGCCGGCAGCGAATGGGCCGATGAAGCCAAGGCCAAGGGCCAGCAGGCCCGCGACCGCGCCTGGGACCTCGCCAACGAAGGCAAGGCCAAGGCGAGCGAGGCGATTTCGGGCCTCGGCAAGATCGTCAACGACAATGCGGCGACGATCGACGAGAAGATTGGCCCCAAATATGGCGATTATGCCCGCATCGCAGCCGAATCTATCCAGGGCGCGGCCGAATGGGTCGATAACAAGGACCTGGGCGAACTCGGCGATGACGCCAAGGAATTCGTGCGCAAGAGCCCGGGGCTTGCCATCGGCATGGCAGCCGTCGCCGGTTTCATGATCGCGCGGCTCTTCCGCGGCTCAAGCGACTAGCCGGCGCGGCGCGGGGCCTTGGAAGACGAGTTGCAAACTCTCGCCACCCGGGGCGAAGACCCACGCGACCGCTCGCTGGCCGATGACTTGCGCCAGTTGGTCGACGATGGCCGGACGCTGGCCGAAGCCGAATATGCCTATCAGAAGTCGCGTGCGGCATTCGCCGGGCAAGGCATCAAGGGCGTGGTCATGTTCGGTGCGCTGGCTGCGGCGCTGGTGTTCTTCGCGCTGATGGCGCTGACCGTCGGGCTGGTCCTGGCGCTGACGCCATTGCTGACAGCCTGGGGCGCTGCCGGCGCGTCCTTTGCCGGTCTGCTGCTTGCAGCCTTGATCTGCGCGGTCGTCGCCAGAACTCGCGTCAGAAGACTGACGCGAGCCCTGGCCGAAGCGGAAAAGGACGCATGAACAAGGCCGAACGCCAGCTCGCCGAGGCCCGCCAGAATCGCGACAAGGCCCGTACCCTGTTCGATGCGCGACTGGCTTCGGTCCGCTCCGACCTCGAAGCGCGCGGAGTCAGTGGACGCATTGCCGACAAGATCGGCGAAGAAGCGCGCGATGGTTTCGATCAGGCACTCGACGTCGCGAAAGAAAGCAGGGGGGTGATTGCCGGGACCATTGCCGCACTGGCCCTGTGGTTCCTGCGCCACCCGATTATTGCCTGGGCTGAAGGATTGATTGGCGTGGATACGCCCGAAAAGGAGAATTCAAGTGAGTGAAGAGCATATCGACGCGACAGAGATGGACGGCGAAGCGGAGGCGGAGGCCATGAATCTCAAGTCACTGGCGCGGGACCATGCCGGCCTGCTCGTAGCCGGCGGGCTGGCGGCAGGGGCAGCCCTGGCTTTCTTCCTCACGCCCAAGTCGACACGCCACAAAATCGCGCAGCGCACCATGGCGGCGGCAACCGCGGCAGGCGAAGCCGGACTCAAGCTGGGCAAGCAGGGCGCGGAAAAGCTGGAGGATCTCGGCGAAACCATCGGCGACAGCGCCAGCGTCGCGCGCGAGCGTGCGACCAAGGCCGCCGGCGATGCCCGGAATGCGGGCCTCGAACTCATCCGCACGGCCGCCACGCTCGTTGCCGCACTGCGGCGATAACGGCATTTCCATGCTGCAACTGCGCTAGGCAAACCAGGCAAAGAGTGATATACTCAAGTCTTCCTCTCCCCTGGGAAACTTAGAGAATGCAAAAGCTTCACCTCGTCATGGGGGGGCGCGTGCGCGACCCCCAGGGCCTTGAGTTCGTCGATCTCGACAAGATGGACCTGGTCGGCGTTTATTCCGACTATGCCAGTGCCGAAGAGGCCTGGAGCAGCAAGGCGCGGGCCACACTCGACGATGCCGAAATGAAATATGTCATCGTCCATTTGCACCGGCTGCTCCAACCCGATCTGCCGGAGCAATAGAGCCCGGAACAGTTGCCCAACGTGCCGGCGATTTGCTAATAGGCCGACAAAATCGATCGGAGCTGCCACATGGCCAAGATTACGATAACACCGCTCGCAGAGGATCTGCCATTCGGCAACCGCGTCGATGGCGTCACCTGGGACAATGTCTACGACGAGGATCTTCGCGAGCAACTGCGCCAGTTGTTCGTCGAGCGCGGGGTGCTTGTGTTCGAAAACATGGAACCCAGCCCGAAAATGCAGATCGAGCTATCGAAGGTGTTCGGCCCGATCAAGGACCATCCCACGCGCAATGTTCCCCGCGCCGACGACGACCCCGACATGCTGGGCGTGATAGACATGCACAACCTGCCGCGCGAAGACTTGCCGCATGATCACGGACTGACCCTGGTCAATGGCCGCAAGGTCTTCTCGTTCCTGCCCTGGCATTTCGACCACACCTACAACGACGAACTGAACTATGCGGGTGTATTGCGCGCGGTGGTCGCAGCGCCGGAAGACGGGCGCACCGGATTTGCCGATGGCATCGATATCTACAAGCGGATGGATCCGGCGGTTCTGGCCAGGATCGAAAAGCTCAACGCCATCTACACGCTCGACGTGCGCCTCACCCAGATGAAATACGGCCGCTATTTCGAGACTTTCGGGGACACCGAAAAAGAACGGGCCAACACCGAGGAAAGCTCCATTTTCCCGCGCGCCATCCACCCGATGGTTTGGCAACGCCCGACAGGCGAAAAGGTCGCGCATCTTTGCGGATTCTCGGCCGTCGGCATCGAAGGTCACGAGGACGCGGAAGGCGACGCCATTTTCGAAGGAGCGCTGCAGGAAATGTATCGCGTGATCCGTCCCTACTGGCACAAATGGAACACCACCGACATGCTGATCTGGGACAACCTGCGCGTACTCCACGCGGTCGAGGGCTGCGATCCCAAGTACGAGCGCCGCATGCACCGCACCACGATTAGAGGCGACTATGGCCTGGGCCGGTTCGAACACGGCAAGAAGATCGGCGAGGTCAAGCGCGAAGTGGCGCCGCTGCTGCTGCCGGCTTGATCATCTGGGGCCGGCTCTACCGGTCGTACCAGCAATTACCGCCATCGACATGGAAGGTTCGGCTGGTGATGTAGCCCGAGGCTTCGCTCGCCAGGAACACGACCAACGGCGCAATATCCTTTTCGGGATCGCCGACGCGGCGCATCGGGATGCCCGCCAGATGCTCTTCGCGGCCCGCGTCGTTGAGGATTTCGTCGAACCAGTACTTGTAGGAATCGGAAAAGGCCAAGGGGCAGACGTTGTTCACCGTGATGCCGTATTTGCCCCATTCCACCGCCGCCGACTTGGTCAGCCCGCGAATGCCTTCCTTGGCGATGTTGTAGGCGCCCATGTTAGGCGTTCCCATGGTTGAGGCGCCGGTGCCGAAGTTGACGATCCGCCCGCCATGCTGCTTCATCGTCGGGTAGACCGCCTGCATGCAATAAAGCGTGTTGTGGATGCAGCCGCGCAGCGACTTGTCGAGATAGTCGTCGGTGATCTCCGAAACGCGGGTGCGCCAGGCGAGATAGGCATTGTTCACCAGCGCCCAGATTGGTCCGAAGGCCTCCTGTGTCGCCGCCACGCAACGATTGACGTCATCGCGGATAGTACAATCGCCAACGTTGACCAGCGACTTCACGCCCAGTTCGTCGAGCATGGCCTTGGTCTGCTCCAGCGTCTCGCGCGTGCGGCCCATCATGCCGATCGTGGCGCCGGCCTTGCCCAGCGCCAGCGCCAGTCCAACGCCCACGCCGCTGCCAGCGCCGGTAAGAAATACAACCTTGCCTTCAAGTTCGCCCATGATCTTCTCCTCAAAAGGATATGCGCAAATGCGCACACCGGACCCTATCTATAGGCACCTGTGCGATCGCCAAGCGCCATATCGATGGGAAAGACGGATCGATGCGGTTCGCAAACTCGCCTTGCGCCTTCGAAGCTCCGCACCACAAACCTGTACGAACGCTCAGCCCGCTTCCATTTCCAGCCGCGCGCGGTCGCGGATTTCGACTTCGCGGGGGCTGGGCAGGGTTATGATCCCGGCGTCCTTGAGCCGGGTGAACTGGCGGCTGACTGTTTCGATAGTGAGCCCCAGCAAGTCGGCGATTTGCTGGCGTGAGAAAGGAAGCTCCAACCGCTTCACTGTGGCGAAGATATCGGCCTGGCAGGTGCCGTCAGCCAGCCGGTCGGTCATTTCGAGCAGGAAGCTCGCAATCTTTTCGCCCGCCGACTTGCGGCCGAGCAGCAGCATCCAGCGCCGCGTGCGATCGAGCTCGTCGAGCGTGCGTTCGAGCAATTTATGTTCGAGCTTGGGATGTTCGCGCGCGAAGGCCTCGAAATCGCGCCGGCTGAATACGCAGACCTGCGCATCGGTCAGCGCCGTGACGCCCTGCCCGGCCATTTCGCCGTAAGGCCGGCCGATGAAATCAGACGGATATACCACGCCGACAATCTGCTCGCGCCCGTCCTCGGTACCCGTCGAAAGCTTGAGCACGCCATCGATGACATTGGCGACGACGACCGAATCCTCGCCCTCCCAGATCAACGACTCGCCCGCCGTCATCTTGCGATGCCGGCCAATGGCGTTCAGCGCCTTTATCTCCCCGTCATCGAGCGACGCGCATATTGCGCGATTGCGCACGAGACATTGCTCGCAGCTTGACATGCTGCGCCGACTAGCAGCGCCAATGCCGACTAGCAACGCGCATTTCCCTTGCTGGCGCTCGGTTGGGCGTTATCTTTGGGCCTTGCGGACAAGAAAGGAGCGGATAATGGCCAAAGTTGCGATCGTTACGCCTGAAAAGCGACAACCGGCCGCTCTGCCGGAGGGTCTATCCGGCACCGGACATGCCGAAGCCTACCTCGCTGGCGACAAGGACCCGATCCATACCTGGCTTCACCGGCTCGGCAAGGGCGAACGGCTGACAGTCGGCCCCATGGCGAACGACTGTCTCGGCTATGTCTGGGAAGGCGAGGTCGTCGCGGGCGGCGTGAGGCTGGGCGCGGGTTCGAGCCTGATCGCCGAGCATGGCCAAAGCATAGCCATCGAAGGCGCGGGCGATGGCGATGCCGTGGTGCTGACGTTCCGCGGGGCCGGCCAGGCAAGCCACGCGCGCGCGGGCGGCCATGTCCACTTGCTCCCCGCCGAGCGCGTCCCCGGCGCGGCGGACCTTTCCGGCCATGGAGTGGGCGGCAACATGCATTCGGACGGCCAATGCGAGACCTGTTCGGTCTGGCTGCACGAGAACCATTTCGGCCCCGCCGAACCGCTGCCCCCCGAACAGGCGGCGCGGGGCGTTCATTCGCATTCAGAAGACGAAGTGATCTTCATCATCCGCGGCGCGATTCGCCTGGGGCAGAAGCTGTTTCCGGCCGGCACCGCCGTCGCCATCGCCGCCGACACGATGTATTCGATCGCCCCGGGCCCCGAAGGCATGAGCTTCATCAATTTCCGCGCGGGCATGCCCAGCGACATCCTGTTCGCCAGCGGCGATTCGATGAGCGAGACGCAATACTGGAAGGACCGCGTCGCCCGGCCGGAATATCTCTCGCCCCTCGCAGCCTGAACAGGCTGGTGCCGAACTATCCGGAATGGAGTTTCGGATCAGGCATTCGGAATTCCTGCAGCGGCATACCCGTTTTATCCTGCCGGTGCATCCCTCCGGGCCGCCTCTCCGAACACAGGATAACGCCCGGTTGAAGCAAACAGCAGCGCGGCCACGATCGCCAGCGGGATCGCGGCGATCATCACCGGGCGGTAGCTGTGCACCTGGTCGAAAATGAAGTTGGCGGCGAGCGGCGCCAGGCCGATGGTGATCGAGGCGCCCATGTTGACCGTCTGGTAGAAAGTCGCAAAACTTTTCGGGCCGATATGCTTGCTGACCAGATAGGCAATCGCCGGCGAAAGCGCGCCGCCCATCACGCTGAATATCAGCAGTGCGGCGAAAGCCCCCGCCACCGAACCGGGAAACAGCAGCAGGAGCAGCGGCAGCATGCCCATGCCGATGCAGGAGATAGCGGCCATCGCCCGCGCCGGCAGCCGGTCGACCAGCCAGCCGCCGACCACGCGCCCGCCAATGGTGGCGAAACCGCTGAACCCGTAAATCCAGGTCGCGGTGGTCAGCGAAAGTCCAGTCGACACCAATACCGGCGGCAGATTGAGCAGCAGCGCCAGCGCGCCGAAATTGAGCGTGACGTAGCCTAGAAATATCTTCCAGAAGGCCGCACCGCGAAAACCTTGCGGTACTGTCAGGCCAGGGAGATCATCGGGCGGCGGATTGGCATCATCTCCTTCACTGGCAGCCCGCTTCTCCGGAGACCTGACGAACAGCAGGGTCAGCGGCAGCACGGCAGCTGCCCAAATGCCGCCAATCGTCAGATAGGTCATGCGCCAGCCGTAGTCTTCGAGCATGAGGTTGGCGATCCAGGCCACCGCAAAGGGACTGAGCCCCGATCCGCACAGGACAATCGCCATGGCAAAGCCGCGCCCGGCGACAAACCGGTGGGTGACCGGCTGAATCCAGACCGAAGGAAAGGCCGCGCTGGCCAACCCGACCAAACCCCACAGCGCCAGCCAGTGCCACAGATGCGGGCCTATCTGACCCATAAGCGCCACCGCGCCGCACATCAGCGCCGAAGCAACCAGTGCAACCAGTCTCGGCCCAATCCGGTCGACAACAAATCCTGCGGCTGTCGCCGTGAACAGGCCGACTGCGAAGATCAGCAACGGCCCCGAAGAGATTTGCGCCCGCGACCAGCCCGTCGCCTCCTGCATCGGAATCAGCATCACACCCATTGACGAAGTCGAAAGCGCCGCCATCGACATGCCAAGGAAAGCCGTGAGCACCAGCGGCCAGCTGGACCGCCATTCGGCCTTGGCGCTGGCCGGTTCCACTTCGCTCATCCTGCCGTCCCCTCGCCTGTGGGCGCGGCGGCCTTGCCGAACACCGGGTATTTGCCCAGCGATGCATAAACCACCGACGCAACAACCATCAGTGGCATTCCGGCCCAGATGACCGGCGTATAGCTCTTCGTGGCGTCGTAAATCATGTTGGCGATCAGCGGCGCCGTGCCCACGCCAAGCGCCATGAAGGCATTGATCGTGGCATAGAGCGTGCCGAAGGCGCGCTGGCCCAGGTGACGGCTGGCAAGATAGACCACTGCACCGATCTTCGCCCCGCCGGCGAACCCGTAGACGAAAACCCCGAATACCGCCGCCGGAACCACGCCCGGCAGAAACAGCAGCGCAACCGGAAGCGTCACTGCAACTATAGTGGCCACGGCGGCGATCCATTTGGCGTTCATGCGGTCCATCAGCCAGCCGCCGAAGATGCGGCCGACGATAGTCGAAAGCCCGGCAATCCCGGCTATCCAGGCGGCCGTGCCCTTGACCAGCCCCGTCGAAACCAGCACCGGCACCATGTTCATGATGATGGCAACGCCGCCGGCCGTGCTCAGGAAGGCGGCAAGGAACAGCTTCCAGAAACTGGGAGAGGCGAAACCCTGGCGCGCGGTAAGGCCGGGCAGAGGTCCTTCGGTCTTGTCTGCGGCCTTGCGGCCCGGCGCTTCGTTGGCGCCCCGGAAGAACATCAACGCCAGTGGCAGCACGATCGCCGCCCAGATTGCGGCAATGCCGACATATCCACCGCGCCAGCCATATTGCTCGACCAGGTAGTGCGTGATCGGCGGCACCAGGAAATTGGCAAGCCCCGTGCCCGACAGCGCAATGGCGATGGCAAGCCCGCGCGACTTGTCGAACCGTCCGGTCACTGCCGCCAGCCAGACCGCCGGCATCGCCGATATGGCGAATCCGATCAGCCCCCAGATCGCCCACCATTGCCACAGGCTGTCCTGCACCTGCGAAAGCAGCGCATAGAACGAACAGAGCAGCGCCGTCGCCATCAGGGCAATGCGCCGTGGCCCGAAACGGTCGATGGCGAGGCCGGCCAGCGTGCCGAGCAGCATCGGTCCGTATGACACCAGCGAATTGCCAAGATAGATGTCCGCGCGGCTCCAGCCGAACTCTTGCTCAAGCGGCTCCATCATCACGCCGGTGGACCCGGAATGGAGCGTGGTGAGCGATATGCCCCACATGGCAGCTAAAGCCAGTGGCCACTGGGCCCGCCATTCGGCTGCCGCCGCGCCTTTCGTCTCCTCAGCCAACCGGCCTCTCCCCTGGAATAGCCGGCAAGGTTTCAGTCTGGCCGCGATGTGTCAATGCGGATCGGCAAATGTCCGGTTTGACATTGCGCCCGGCGGTGACAATGTCGCCCCATGGATGGGAAAAACGAAGAAGACTACGAGGCAATGCTTCGGCTATCGGGCATTGTCTACAGACTCTATGGCTGCCTTCGAGCCTATGTCGGCAGGCGCAACTCCCAGCTTGGGCTGGCGCCGCTCGAGGCGCTGACCATTGGCACCGTGGCCTATTCGCCGCAGCCGCTGACGGTCGCCCAGATTGGCCGGATTCACAACTATCCCCGCCAGTCGATCCAGCGTTCGGCCAATTCGCTGGCCGAGGCCGGGCTGATAGAAATCGTGTCCAATCCACGGCACGCCCGCGCGCCCCTGCTTGCCGCCACCTCGAAAGGCCTGCGGATTGCCGACAACACGCTCGACAACATCCGCGAGCTCGCACAGGCGCTGAGCACTGAATTTCCGGCGGAACGGGCGTCCGTTCTGGCGGACGATCTTCTCGCTCTCTTCCTGGCCGTGGACAGGGAGCAGCGGCAGATTGCCGCCGAATCCGGGACTTCTTGACAACTAGTTGTCAAAGGATCAGTCTGATCGGCGGCCTGGGTAGTGCGGCAGGGGAGCCAGTGCTGCCGGCTGGAAAAAGAGGGAGGATTTATGCAGAGAACGAACGTAAGGCGCATTGTGCTCCTCACCAGCGCGGTGACCTCGCTTTGGGCCATGCCGGCACTGGCGCAGGATACCGGCAGCGAGGATTCGGCCGGCTCTGGGAACGATATTGTCGTCACTGCCCGCCGGACTGAGGAAAAGCTCCTCGACGTGCCGATTTCGATCACCGTCTACAATCAGGAACAACTGTCCAACCGCAATATCGCCAACAGCGCCGACCTTGCCGCCTATACACCATCGTTGACCGTCAACAGCCGCTTCGGACCGGAGAAGGCCTCCTTTGCCATTCGCGGCTTTTCGCAGGATCTCAATACCCTGCCGACTGTTGGCGTCTATTTCGCCGACGTTGTGGCGCCGCGCCTTTCCTCGAACATTACCAGCGGCAACGGAGCGGGCGTCGGTTCGATGTTCGACCTGCAAAACGTCCAGGTCCTGAAGGGTCCGCAAGGCACTCTGTTCGGCCGCAATACGACAGGCGGCGCCATCCTGCTCGTACCGCAGAAGCCCAAGGACACTTTCGGGGGTTATGCCGAAGCCTCCGTGGGCAATCACAATGCCTACCGGCTCGAAGCAGTGGTCAACGTTCCGATCTCCGATACCGTGCGGATTCGCGCCGGTATCGATCGCTACAAGCGAGACGGCTACCTCAACAATCGCTCAGGTATCGGCCCGGACAAATTCAACGACATCAATTATTTCGCAGCCCGCCTGGGCATTGTGGCCGATCTGACGCCCGACCTCGAAAACTACACGCTGTTTACCTACAGCCGTTCTCACACAAACGGTTCGACCGGCAAGATCGTGCTGTGCGACCCCACGGCCGCGACGTCGTTCGGCGCAGGCTTCAGGGATGCTCTTTGCACTCAGCTCGCCAACGAAGCGACACAGAAATTCGGCTATTACGACGTTTCGGGCACCGATCCCGACGCAGACCTGCTGCAAACCACCTGGCAGATCATCAATACCACCACCTGGAAGGCCAGCGAGAATCTGACCGTCAAGAACATTTTCAGTTACGGCCAATCCAAGGAACGGTATTCATTCAACATCGAAGGCGATTTCCCGGTGGTCGCGCCGCTTACCGTGCCGACTCCCTTCGTCACCACTTACGGCGGACCGAACAACGGCCAAGGCGATCAATGGACTCTGACCGAGGAACTCCAGTTGATCGGCCAAACCTCTGACGGACGGCTGACCTGGCAGGCAGGCGGGTATATGGAACTCAGCCGGCCGAATAGCGGCCAGGAACAATACACCGCGGTCGCTTCCAACTGCACCGATATCCACAATTTCAAGTGCACCACCCTGTCGCCGATCCTGAGCAGCATCGGCATCGCCAAGAACAACTATTACTATCGCAATTTCGGCCTCTACGCCCAGGCGACATTCAAGATCACCAACCAGCTGAGCTTAACGGCCGGCATCCGCAACACCTGGGACTGGGTCAAGGAAGACGCAGACAATATCCGGGTCACGCCATCGCCGACCGGGCCTTTGTCGATCACTTGTTCGCGCGCCGCCACACCCGCAAACCCCAGTGCGCCTGCGCCCAATACGGCACTGCTGACCAACGGGGCCTGCGGCATCGGCCGGACCTTCCTGACAGAGTCTAGCAAACCGACCTGGCTGGTCGGACTCGACTACAAGCCCACCACCGACATGCTGGTCTATGCCAAGTATGCGCGCGGCTATCGCGGCGGCGGCGTCAACGAGGCGAACCGCCTGTTCGAAGTCTGGCAGCCAGAATTCGTCGATGCCTACGAAATCGGCCTCAAGGCGTCGTGGCGCGGTGCGGTGCGCGGCAATGTCAGCATTGCCGGCTTCTGGAACGACTTCAAGAGCCAGCAGGTGTCGATCTTCATCCCGCAGTGCACCAATACGCCTGCCGCTCCTGACCCGCTGTGCACAGCACCTGCCTTTACCGGCATCAACGGTATCCAGAACCTGGGCAAGTCGCGCCTGCGCGGCATCGAGCTCGACGGCTCGCTGTTCTTCGGCGACAATCTGCGGCTTGACGTGGGCTATGCCTATCTCGACGCCACGGTGATTACCGGGTCCGCCGGGACTTTTACCTGCGCCCGGGAAAGCTTCCGCTGCGACCGCGCTGTGTTCCTGACACCCGGCTTGGCGCTTCCGTTCGCACCGAAGAACCGCGTCACGATCACCGGCACCTACACATTGCCTTTGCCGGAAAGCATTGGCCGGATATCGCTTGGCGCGACTTTCACCCACACCGATGAACAGTTCAGCAACCATGGCGGCGACGCCGCCTTCGCTGCCGGCCGCATCCCCTTCAACCCGAGCATTACGCCTCCGACAGACTTGCTGACGCTCAACCTCAACTGGAAGGATGTTGGCGGCAAGCCCATCGACCTGTCGCTGTTCGCCACCAATGTTACCAACCAGAAGTACTATGTGGCCTCGGCCAACGGTCTGAGCTCGCTGGGCGCGGAATTTGTCTTCCTCGGCGAGCCCCGCATGTTCGGCATGCGTGTGAAAGTCCGCTTCGGCGACTAGTTTCCCCTCGCCACATGGCGCAACACCGGGGCGGCCCCTTGACAGCGGGGGGCCGCCCTATTCTTGTGCGCGCGGGGAGAGAGCAACGCGATGAATCAGGGCACGGGTCAGACCATGAGCGCCGAATGGCGGCGCCATTGGTACGTGCCGGCCGCCGCCGCGATCGGCTATTCGATGTTCGGCCTCCAGACTTACGCCATCGGACCTTTCGTCATCCCGCTCGAAAAGGAATTCGGCTGGTCGCGCGCGACAGTCATGGCCGGGCTGACGCTGTCCAACATGGTCGGCATTTTCGTCAACATCGGCATCGGCGCGCTGGTCGACCGGCTGGGTCCGCGCCGGGTCGGGCTGGCTGGACTGCTGGCCAAGGCGGCCACTTTCGGCCTGCTGGGGGCAGCGACCGGCACCCTGCTCAACTGGTCGGCACTGTGGTTCCTGGTGGCGCTGGGCGCCATGCTGAGCAATTCGCAGGTCTGGACCGCTGGCGTCGCCAGCCGCTTCGACAAGGGGCGCGGGCTGGCGCTGGCCCTGGCGCTTTCGGGCACGTCGATCTGCGGCGCCATCGCACCCTTGCTGGGAACGGCGCTGATCGAGGCCTATGGCTGGCGCATGGCCTTTCCCGGACTGGCGCTGGCCTGGCTGGCAGTGAGCCTGCCGATGGTGTTCTTCCTGTTTCACAACACCAATGAGCGCAAAGCCGCAGCATCGCCAGTGGCGGAAGTCCGCGATGTGCCGGGCATGAGCCTGCGCGAGGGCTTGCGCTCCAGCATCTACTGGCGGCTGTTGTTCGCCGCCTTCGCCTATGCGGCCTATACCGTCGCCCTCGCCCCCAATCTGGTGCCGCTGCTGGTCGAAAAGGGGTCGGATCCCATGGGAGCGGCAGGGATTGCCTCCATCGTCGGGGTGCTGGCCATCGTATCGCGGCTGGCCGCGGGCTTTCTGCTCGACTGGCTTCCCTCGCACCTTGTCGGTGCGGCGATCTTCCTGCTCCCGGTCGCGGGCTGCGTCATCATGCTGGCGGACCATCCGCCGCTTGCGCTGCAGATCGTCGCCGTCGTCAGCCTCGGCATCACTATCGGCGCGGAATTCGACGTCATCGTCTATCTCACCGCGCGGCATTTCGGCACACGATCGTTCGGCGCCCTGTTCGGCGGCATGATCACGACTGGCGCACTGGGCGGCGCCTTGGGGCCGATCGGCGCCGGCTGGATCCACGACCAATACCACAATTACGATCCGCTGCTGGTGCTGCTGGCGGCAGTCATGGCCATCAGTTCGGTCTTCATCCTGTCAATCGGCAGAGGCGCGAGCGATCGCGAACAGACAACGGGAGCAACTTAGCAATGGAACCCCGGCAAGAGGCAACCGCGCTGGCCGAATGGCGCGCTCACTGGCCGCTGGCTTTCGCCACCATGCTCGGCGTCTCGACCATCGGGCTGCAGAGCTATGGCTTCATGCCCTTTGCCGGCGCGGTCGAGAAGGCCTTCGGCTGGAGCCGCGCCGATGTAATGTGGGGCGTCACTGTGGCGATGTTCCTCGGCATATTCCTCAACATGATTGTCGGGCTGATCGTCGACCGGTTCGGCTCGCGCCGGGTGGCGATCATCGGCCTGTTCACGCTGACCGGCACTTTCGCCCTGCTCGGTACGGCGAGCGGGACCATGACCAACTGGACGCTGCTGTGGGCCTTGCTGGCGGTGGGCGTGGTGCTGTGCCAGTCGACCGTGTGGATGCCGCCGCTCGCCGCCCGGTTCGACAAGTCGCGCGGGCTGGCCATGGCCCTGGCGCTGTCCGGTGCGCCGCTGTCGCTGATGCTGCTGCCCGCGCTCGGCACCTGGCTGATCGGCGAGATCGGCTGGCGGCAGGCGTTCGCCGCAGTTGGCGCGATCTGGCTGGTGGCGGTGCTGCCGATGGTGCTGCTGTTCTTTCGCGATGCCCGCGGGCCCGCGCCGGCTGGCGGCAAGGCCAGCCCGGCACTCGCGCACGACGGGCTCACTTTCCGTCAGGGCATTCGCACCCGCGCTTTTCTGGGCCTGATCGTCTCGTTCGGCGCCTTTTCGTTCTACAACATGACGATCTCGACCAATCTGCAACTGATGTTCACCGAGCGCGGCCTGACTCCGATGGCGGCGGCCGGGCTGCTGACCGTGCAGGGCATGATCGGCATGGCGGCGCGGCTTTCGGTGGGTTTCCTGCTCGATCGCTTCCCGGGGCATGTAATCGGCACCTTCACCCAAGTGCTGCCAGTGCTTGCCTGCGGCCTGCTATTGCTGGCGCCCCCCAGTTATGGCCTGCTGCTGTTTGCCGTTTTCTGCTTCGGGCTGGCGACCGGTGCCGAGATCGACGTCGCACTGTACCTCGCGACGCGGCATTTCGGGCTGAAGGCCTTCGGCGCCCTGTTCAGCGGCATTATCACGGTCGGCGCAATGAATGCGGCGCTTGGGCCCTATGTCGCTGGCTGGCTGCATGACCGTTCGGGCAGCTACGATTCGCTGCTGGCCACGATTGCCGTCATCATGGCAGTGGGGGCAGCCGGCATGTTCGCCGTCGGCAGGCCGAAGCACGCCTGGCGCGCGGGAGGACACTGACATGGCAGGACTTGCGAGAAAGCCGGTGAACTGATGTTGCGCAATGTTCTGCGCGAACCGCTGCTGCATTTCCTGATTGCGGGGCTGGCGCTGTTTGCGCTGGCACAATGGCACCAAGCAGCCACTGACCGGCACCGAATCATCATCGACGCGGCCAAACTGGCCGAACTGAAGAACGCCTACGAAGCCGAATTCGGCTCGCAGCCCAAGCCCGACGTGCTGCCCCGGCTGATCCAGGACCATGTGCTCGCCGAAGCCAAGTTCCGCGAGGGCGTGGCGCGCGGGCTCGACAGCGGCGACGAGATCGTCCGCCGCCGGGTGATCCAGAAATTCGATTTCCTCGAAGCGGACCTCGACCTGCCGGCGGCGCCCGGCGAGGCCGAGCTGCGCGGCTGGTATGACAGCCACCGGTCGCTTTATGCCAAGCCCAATAGAGTCAGTTTCAGCCACATCTTCTTCGCCGCCGATGCGGGAGACGACGCCGGGTCGCGCGAGCGGGCCGAGGCCGTGCGGGCCCGCCTTTCCTCCGCGACTGAACGCGCGCCGGAGCTGGGCGACAGCTTCCCCGACCTTGCCGATTTCAGCCGGTTCGGCCCCGACGAGGCGCGCCGGCTGTTCGGCGACGGGGAATTGACGCAGCAACTGTTCAAGGCGCCGATTGGGCTGTGGCAGGGCCCCTGGCGGTCGAGCTTCGGCTGGCATCTGGTGCGGGTTTCAGGAGTGGAGCTGCAGGGGATGCAGAGCTTCGACACGGTGCGCGAGCGCGTCAAATCGGATTGGCTCAACGCCCGGCGCGAGGAAGCGCGCCGCAAGCGCGAGACGGACTTGCTGAAGAGCTACACTGTGGTGCGGCAATGACTTGGCGCTCCAAAACCCTCCCCGGAGCGGGGAGGATTCTGGCATTCCTTCTTGCCATTCTTCTCCCCGCCCTCGCCCAAGCGCACGAGACGCGTCCTGCCTATCTCGAACTGGTCGAACAACAGGCCGGCCTCTGGAGCATTACCTGGAAACAGCCTGTCATGGGCGATGTGGCCGTACGGCTCGAGCCGAGCCTGTCGAACGGCTGGCTGGCGCGCAGGCCCAGCGAGGAAGTGCTCACACCCTCGATGTTCCTGCGCCGCTGGCAAGTTCAGGCGCCCGCATCGGAACTGACCGGCGCGACCTTGCGCATCGGCGGGCTGGAACATTCAATAACCAACGTTCTGGTTCACGTCCGCAATGCCCAGGGCAAGGGCGGCGACATGGTGCTGCGGCCGGGAAATCCCGAGGTCGTGCTGAATTTCAGCGGCTGGCAAGCGATTGCCGCAAAGGCCTATTTCCGCCTTGGCATCGAACACATCCTTGGCGGCGCGGATCATCTGCTGTTCGTTGCCGGGCTGGTCCTGCTGGTCGGCCTGCGCTGGCGGCTGGTCGGCGTGATCACCAGTTTTACCCTGGCCCATTCGCTGACGCTGGCCGCGAGCACGCTCGGCTGGGTGCATGCGCCTGTGGCAGTAATCGAGGCACTGGTGGCGCTGTCGATCCTGTTCGTCGCGCGCGAATTGCTGCGCGGCGGCGACAGTCTGACCCGGCGCCAGCCCTGGCTCGTGGCCTTCGCCTTCGGCCTGCTCCACGGCTTCGCCTTTGCCGGGTCGCTCGCCGATACCGGCCTCCCTCAGGACAGTATCCCGTTGGCGCTGCTGCTGTTCAACCTTGGGGTCGAGGCCGGACAATTGCTGTTCGTTGGCCTGATACTGGTTGGCATCGTCGCCTGGATCCGGTTCGCGCGCCCGATCATGCCTACCCGGACGCTTTCGCTCGCCACGAGGGTAGCGCCCTACGCGATCGGCTGTTACGCTGGTCTGATATTCGTGGAACGAACAACAAGGGTGTTCGCCTGAGGAGGGGCAGAAATGAAGAAATCAGTTGCCTTGCTGGCTGGCCTCGCCGCGATTGCGGTGTCCCATGGTGCATTCTCGGGGACACCCGCACCCGAAAGCCGCCGCGCCTTTTTCGGCGAATTGCACCTGCACACCGGTTACAGCTTCGACGCCTATGCGCTGATGGGCAGCCGCGCCGAGCCAGACATGGCCTGGCGCTTCGCCATGGGCGAGCCGGTGGAATATCTGGGGCAAACCGTCCGCCGCTCGCGCCCGCTCGATTTCATGGCGCTGACCGACCACGCCGAATATCTCGGCGCATCGATGCGCGGATTGAGCAATCCCGAAACGCCATTTGCCCGGAGCAAGGCAGGGCAATTGATGCTGCAGGATCCGATCGGCGCCGCGATGGGCAAGCTGGTCGCCGCCATCACGGGCGACGAGGATTCGCGCCGGGAGATGACTGCGGTCAACACCGATAGCTGGAACTACCAACAGTCATTGGTCGAAAAGTACAACAAGCCCGGCACTTTCACCACTTTTGCCGCCTACGAATGGACCTCGATGTGGGACGGCAAGTACAACATGCACCGCAACGTGATCTTCCGCGACAAGGCGCCCGAAGCGCCATTCACCGCGGCGGACTCCACGAAACCCGAGGACCTCTGGGCCTTCCTTGAAAGCCAGCGCTTCAAGGGTATCGAAGGCCTGGCCATTCCGCACAATTCCAATGCATCGGGCGGCAACATGTTCGACTGGAACATGAGCAACGGCAAACCGATCGACGCCGCTTATGCCTTTCACCGGGCGATGAACGAGCCGCTGGCCGAGATTTTCCAGCACAAGGGCCAGTCGGAAACCTCGCCGCTGCTCTCGCCGGCCGACGAATTCGCCGATTTCGAACGCGCCGAGGAACTGCTGGGCAGCGGCGGCGGCAGCAAGCTCGACGGCAGCTTCGTGCGCCAGGCGCTGGGCCGCGGCATGGCAATCGAAAGCAAGATCGGCGGCAATCCGTTCAAGCTGGGCTTCGTTGCGGCGAGCGACTTTCACAACGGCCTGTCGGATTCGGCGGAAAATGCCTATGCCGGAAACAGCCTGTTCAGCACCGATCCCCAGGTCAACCTGCCCGACCGCGCCTTTGCCCGAAAAATCCTGTCGCAGACAGTGGGGGCCGCCAAGGGCCAGATCGAAGGCTTCGAACGCCAGCGCCGCATCGGGCTTCAGCAGCAGCAGGCCGCGCAGCTCAACTGGTCGAGCGGCGGGCTGACCGGGGTCTGGGCCGAGGAAAACAGCCGGCCCGCGATCTATGCCGCTCTGCGCCGCAAGGAAACCTTTGCCACGTCGGGCACGCAAGTCAGGCTGCGCATGTTCGGCGGCTGGAACTTCCCCGACAATATGCGCAGCAGCGTGGACTGGGTGCGCAGCGCCTATCGCCTCGGCGTGCCGATGGGAGGGGACCTGCCGGCGTCGGGCAGCGGAGCACCCTCGTTCCTGATCGAGGCGGCCAAGGACCCTGCCGGCGCCAATCTCGATCGTATCCAGGTGATCAAGATCTGGCTCGAGGGCGACAGCTACAAGGAAAAGGTGTTCGACGTCGCCTGGTCGAGCGAGCGTCAGCGCGATCCGGCAACCGGCAAGCTGCCGCCGGTGCGCAACACGGTCGATCTCAGGACGGCGCGATATACCAATTCGGTCGGCGCCACCGTGCTTTCGGGCCAGTGGCGCGATCCCGAGTTCGATCCGGCCAAGCCGGCGGTCTATTACGCGCGTGTGCTCGAAATCCCGACGCCGCGCTGGACCACGCTGCTCGCCGCCGCGCGGCGACTGCCGCTCTCCAAGGGCGTGCCCGCCACTATCCAGGAACGCGCGATCACATCGCCAATCTGGTATAATTCTTCGCGAGGGAAGTAACCGCAACGGCATGGCAGTTTCTGCACGCAGGATTGGGGCGGAAAGTTCGGCGACGCGCGCGCTGATTCTGGAGGCTGCCGAGCTGGTGATGGTCGAAGACGGCTATGCCGCCACCTCCACCCGCCGCGTCGCCGCGCGCGCCGGACTCAAGCCCAGCCTGGTGCATTACTATTTCCCGACGACCGACGATCTGCTGATCGCTGTCTATCGCCGTGCCGCCGAGTGGGCCAATGCCGAACTCGAAAAGGCGCTGGCCGATCCCGAACCCCTGATCGCCCTGTGGCGCTATACCGCCGACACCACCCGTACCGCGCTGACGCTCGAATTCATGGCCATGGCGACGCACCGCGAAGTGCTGCGCAGCGCCATGTCCGAACATGCCGGGCAGACTCACCGGTTGCAGCTGGCGGTGATCGAACGGGCACTGGGAGACAAGGCGGACGAAGTGCCGCCGGCAGTTCTCGTGACGCTGATTTCCGCGCTCGGCCGTTCGCTGGTAATGGAAGACGGTCTTGGCGTGTCCGAAGGCCATGTCGAAGCCAGCGCCTGGTTCGAGGACTGGCTGCGCAAGCTTGCCGGCGGGAGCGATGACTGAGGGGCCCGGCCTCATTTCGGTACAGCAGATCAAGCCGATGATCGGCGCGCTGGTGCGCGTGGACAAGACCGAATTGCTGGATGGCCGCCATGCAGACAAATTGCGCGAACTGCTCGAAACGCGCGGTGTGCTGGTATTTCCCGACGCCTGCTTCACCGATGCGGAACTGGTTGCCTTCACCCGCACCCTCGGCAAATACGCGCCCGACCACCTCGATGGCCGCGTCACCCAGATTCGCACCGATGCGGCGGGCGGGCCATCGGCGCAATATACCAAGGCCTCGTTCTTCTGGCATTTCGACGGCTACATGAACGAAGTGCCGATCCTCGCCTCGATCCTGTGCCCGCGTGTGCTTTCCGGCGAGGGCGGCGAAACCCACTTCTGCAACACCTATGCCGCCTGGGACGCGCTGCCCGAAGACCGCAAGCGGCAGATCGAGGGACTGAGCGCAGTACATGCCCTGGCGGGCGCGCAACTGGCAGTGGAACCCGAACCAGACTTCGCCACGTTAAAGCAATGGCTGGGCGTAAGACGCAATACCCTGCCGCTGGTGTGGAAGCACCGTTCCGGGCGCAAGTCGCTGGTGATCGGCAACACCGCCGTCGGCATTCCCGGCATGGACCCGCTCGAGAGTCTCGAACTGCTCCACTGGCTGCGCGACTGGGCGACGCAGGAACGCTTCGTCTACGAGCATGTCTGGAGCCAGGGCGACTGCGTGATGTGGGACAACACCGGCACGCTCCACCGCGCGACGCCTTACGATGCGGAGAGCGGGCGGCTGATGGTAAGGACCAAGCTGGCGGGAGAGGAGCCGTTTGCCTGAGGGTGGTTCCTCCCCATTTTCACGCAGTGCAAATGGGGAGGTGGCAGCCGCGAAGCGGCTGACGGAGGGGTATTTCCAACGCCGTAATCCCCTCCACCACGCCTTCGGCGCGGTCCCCCTCCCCATTTGTGCTTCGCAAAAATGGAGAGGATCTACTCGGCATCCTCCCGCCCGATGAATTCGAACTCGCGCTCGCTATAGAGCCAGTGCCCGTCCCGCTTCACCAGCGTGTCGTGATACAAGCCTGCAACCTTGTCGACCTTGCCATCCTTGCGGAACATCAGCTGGCGGCTGTAGCAACGCGACGTGGCGCGATCGCCGTCCACGTGAATTGCGGCGACTTCGGTGAAATAGGCCATGCGGCGCAGGGGGTTCCACAGATTGGGCCAACTCGCCGCGAGCGCCTCCAGGCCTCGCATTTCCATGCCATTGCCGCGCCAGACGCAATCCTCGGTGAAACAGGCGAGCCAGGCATCCAGATCGCACTGGAACATGGCATCGGCATAGTCCGACATCAGTTCGCGGATGAGGATGCGTTCTTCAAGCGGGCCGGTGCTGGGCATGTCTACTCCTCGAACAGCACGTCGTAGGCGTGCTTGGTATCGCAATATTCGCGCAGCTCGCTGACGCCATTACCGGAAAAGCGCAAGCGCCAGCAATAATTGTTGTTGTAGGGCTTGCCCTTGAGTGACGTCGCATTGGAATGGCCGAAGACCGCCATCCAGTCGCCGTCGAGCACGATAAGCTCGATGGTGAAATGCATACCGTCGCGGGTGATCTGCTTGCAGACGGTTACACCGTTTTCAAGGTAGGCATCCCGGTCGAGTGTGGCGGACACTTCCTTGCCGTCCGACGACCATGACTCTGCCTTCTGCATGAAGCGAAAGGTGAAATCCGGATTGATCACCGCGCGAACCGTTTCGGCATCGCCGGATGCAGACGCGTGCAGCAGCCGGGCCGCCATATCCTTTTTCTCTTCTTCGGTCATGTCCGTACTCCCACAGCTTGACTGCGCCTGTAACTCGCCGCCATGTCAATCGATTTCGAATCTGCCGCACCACGGTTTGCTTGACCGGCCATTTCGCATGCTGTACACATGTTCAGCACAACCCATGGGGAGAATTCGCATGGCGACTGCCGCCAAGCTCAAGCTCGTGTCCGAAACGATCAAGCCCGGGATCGGCAGCCGCGTGCTCAACTCCAAGGCGGAGCTGCTGTCCGGCGAGCTGGCCGCCGGCATCCGCGAATTGCTCGAAGCGCGCGGCGTGCTGGTCTTTCCGAAGATCGATTTCACCGACGACGAACAAGTCGCCTTCACCAAGACGCTGGGCAAATTCGCCCCGGAGCGCGCGGCCGGCGACGAAGTGATCAGCAAGATTACCGTCGATGAGAAGGAAGCGGGCCAGACCGCCGAATACCTCAAGGGGTCGCTCTACTGGCACATCGACGGCACGCGCAACGATGTACCGATTCTGGCCTCGCTGCTCTCGTGCAAGGTGCCCAGCCCCAAGGGCACCGGCAACACCGGCTTCGCCAACACCTATTCCGCCTGGGAAGCCCTCCCCGAGGAACGCAAGCAAGAGCTTGACGGCCTGCGCGTGCTGCACGCGCCCTGGGCCACGCTGTTCTACCACAATCCCGAGCCGGACCTGGCGAAACTCGAGGACTACGGCCGCATCGGCGAAAACGAACTGCCGCTGGTGTGGCAGCACAAGTCCGGCCGCAAGTCGCTGGTGATCGGCAATACCGCCGCCTATGTCCAGGGCAAGACGCCGCTCGAAAGCGCCAGGATCATTCACGGCCTGCGCGACTGGGCGACAGGCGAGCAATTCACCTACAGCCACGAATGGGACGTGGGCGACCTCGTCATGTGGGACAATACCGGCACGATGCACCGCGCCGAATGGTACGATCCGGCCAGTGGCCGCATGATGCATCGCACAAAGCTGGAAGGCGAGGAGCCTTTCGAGTAACACGAGAACACAGATCGGGAGATACAAATATGGCAACCGCAGCCGCCGTCGAATGGAACGTGACAGACGCCGCGCCGAAAATCGGCAGCGTGGTGCATACCAACAAGCAGACCCTGCTCTCCGGCGCCATGGCGCGGGAAATCCGCGAGCTGATGGAAAAGCGCGGGGTAATTGTGTTCCCGCAAATCAACCTCACCGACGAAGAGCAGATCGCCTTTACGCATACCCTGGGCACTTTCGCGCATGAAGACGGCGAAATGAGCCCGGATGGCAAGGATACGGTCTATCCGATCACCATGGACAGTTCGGTCAATCCCAACGCCGATTACCTCAAGGGCGCCTTCTACTGGCACATCGACGGCACCATGTCGGACAAGCCGATTCTCGCCTCGATCATGAGTGCGCGCGCCCTGGCCCGCGAAGGCGGCGAAACCGATTTCTGCAACACCTATGCCGCCTGGGACGATCTGCCCGAGGCGGAGAAGGCCGAGCTTGAGGGGCTGCAAGTCGAACACGCCATGTGGCGCTCGCAGCTCTACTGGCAGCCCGAGCCGAGCTACGCCATGCTTCAGGCCTTGCAGGCGCGCGGGTCGAACAAATTGCCGCTGGTGTGGAAGCACCGCACCGGCCGCAAGTCGCTGGTGCTGGGCTGCACCGCGCTGCAGGTCGAAGGCATGGGCATTACCGAAAGCGAAGCCCTGCTGGTGCGGCTGCGCGACTGGGCGACCCAGCCGCAATTCTGCTATCGCCACACCTGGTCGCTGGGCGACATGGTGATCTGGGACAACACCGGCACCATGCACCGCGCCACGCCCTACGATCACGATTCGGGCCGGCTGATGCACCGCACCAAGCTGGAAGGCGAAGAGGCCTTCGCCTGAACCTGACCATGCTTTGAGGAGCCGGAGCCATGGCATCGCTCGCACCCGCCGAAGCGGCAATCGATGCATTGCCCGAGGCGGGAACAGGCGCCGCGCCGGTTCCTCTGGTGGATTTGACAGGACCCCGCGATAGTGTGGTCGAGGCGGTCGCCGAGGCCTGCCGCGACTGGGGCATGTTCCAGATTGCCGGTCACGGCATCGGCGAGAATGCGCTTGCCAGCTTTCTTGCCGAAATGCAGCGTTTCTTCGCGCGGCCTTCGGCCGAGAAGCTCGCCTTGTCGCGCAGTCTCGACAACCCCTGGGGCTACTATGACCGCGAACTGACCAAGACCATCCGCGACCGCAAGGAAATTTTCGACATCGGTCCGGAATGCCGTGACGAGGGCGAGCCCTTTGGCGGGCAGACGCCATGGCCGCAAGGTGACGCCTCTTTCACCGATTGTATGACTGGCTGGATGAATGGTTGCGACGCGCTTTCGGCGCAGCTGCTGCGGCTGATCTTCGCGGGTCTGGGCGAAGGGGAAGACATCGCGGTGCGGGCATTCAACCCGGCCTCGACCAGCTTCCTGCGGCTCAATCGCTTTCCCGCGGGCCAGACGGGTTCAGGGCGCGGCATCCACCATCATTCGGACGCCGGCGCACTAACGGTCTTGCTGGCCGACAACGTGCCCGGCTTGCAAGTGCTGCACCGGGGGCAATGGCATCTCGTGCGGCCCGAGCCGGGCGCTCTGGTGATCAACATCGGCGACATGGTGGAAGTCTGGTCGAATGGACTCTATCCAGCGCCGCTGCACCGCGTGCTGGCGATGGACAGGTGCGACCGCTATAGCGCGCCCTTTTTCTACAACCCTTCCTATGCCGCGACGATCGCGCCGCTTCCCACAGTTTCGGCGCAGACTGGCGGCGCGCGGTTCAAGCCGATTTCTTGGGGTGATTTCCGCCGCCGCCGCGCGGAGGGCGATTTCGGCAATTACGGGACGGAAGTGCAGATCGCGGACTACGCAATCTGATCGGCATCTTCCCGTTCGGCCTCGGCCAGGGCCAGGGCCTTTTCCGCCGCAGAACGGACGCGAGCGTCCTCGGTTGCCCGCACTTGCTCGGCCATGCCCCGCCAGGCGGCCTCGGATCGCAGGAACCGCTCGCGTACATTGACGAGTTCGGCCTCATCGGCCTCGCGAGCGCACTGAGCGGCGCGTGCGAAGAAGAAATCGCTATTGGCGGACATGTGTTTGCTCCTCGCAGCTGGTTCCAGTCGGGAATGAACAGCAGTGCCGCCGGACTCTCTCTGCCTTGACGCCGCCCTCTGCAGGGAGGCCCGGCCGCCGGTTGCGGCGGTCCGGTTCGCGAAAGACGATGCGGCCCTTGCTGGTGTCGTAGGGCGTCATGCTACCTGCATACGGCCGCCTTCCAACGAGTGAATTCGCCAGCGGCGCATTCGGCCGGGAGTTCAGGCGGCAATGTTCAGGTCGTTTTCCGGATGGACGCGCAAACGCCCATCCGGAAAGTTTTCTTCGATCCGGCCATCGAGGACGAGAAGTTCCCCTCTGGCCGAACCTCAGACCAGTTGGAGATTCACCGCGGACAGTTTGCCCCGCCGGTCGGTTTCGACTTCGAAACTCACCTTCTGGTCCTTGTTCAGTGTCTGCAGACCGGCCGCCTGGACGGCGCTTATATGGACGAAGCTGTCATTGCCGCCCTCGTCTGGGGCGATGAAGCCGTAGCCCTTATCGGTATTGAAGAATTTTACGGTTCCGACCGGCATGAGATGTTCCTTTCCGGCATTAGGGGATCCACGGCGACGTGCCGGTGGAGCTGGGTAGCGTGAAAAGGAACAGGGGGCCTGCGGCCGAAAGTCCCGTCGCAGGCGACGATAGCGGGGCGGGGTATAGGCCAGAATGCGCCAACTTACAACCCATTGGCCGAATCGCGAGGGTGCACCCGCCTATCGGCCCTACCCCGTGCGCAATTCCTCCGCCAGCAGGCGGAACTCATCGCCGCGCGGCGAATTCTTGCGCCAGACCAGGGCAATCTCGCGATTGGCCATCGACGCCTTGAGCGGACGGGCGACGACATTGGTGCCATTGAGGATGCCGGCGTCGAGCGCCATTTCCGGCAACATGGTCAGTCCCAGGCCGTTGTCGACCATTTGCACCAGAGTGTGCAGGCTGGTGCCGATCATGGTTGCCGAGGCGCGCAATTCGGGACGATTACAGGCAGCCAGCGCCTGATCCTTGAGGCAATGGCCATCCTCGAGCAGCAGCAAGCGGTTCTCGTCGATCAGCGAAGGCGGCACTTCGTCTGGCGGATCGCGCGGATCGTCCTTGGGAAAGGCGACGAAGAAAGCGTCGAGCTCGATCGTCTCCTTTTCGACTTCGCCAGTGGCATAGGGCAAAGCCAGCAGCACGCAATCCGCGCGGCCATGATGCAGCGATTCCATGGCCTGGGCGCTGGTCTCCTCACGCAGGAACAGCTTGAGCGCCGGGCGTTCTCGCCGCAAGCGCGGAAGCATGCGCGGCAGGAGGAATGGCGCGATGGTCGGGATCACGCTCATCCGCACTTCACCCGAGAGCGGCTGGCCGGCGCTTTGCACCATGTCGGAAAGTTCTTCCGCCTCGCGCAGGATGCGGTGCGCCTTGGCGACAACCTTGTTGCCCAAAGGGGTGAAGCGCACGGCCCGCTTGGTGCGTTCGACAAGCGTCACATCCAGCAGGGTTTCCAGATCGCGCAGGCCGGCCGACAGGGTCGATTGCGAGACGAAACAGGCCTCCGCCGCGCGGCCGAAATGGCCGTGTTCATGCAGCGACACGAGATATTGCAACTGTTTGAGCGTGGGGTGATAGGCGGTCATGGTCCGCAACCTATCGCATGGCGGCAGCGGCCCGCCAAGCCTTCTGCAGGCGTCGAACCGGCATGCCCTCGCCGAGTTGCCAAGCCAAGCACAAACGGCCAAAGAGCGTAACATGCCGCAAATTAAACCGAAATTGATAGTCCGCACCGCGACAAGCGACGATGCCAAGGCCATCGCCGCACTATCCGCCAAAGTCTATGGCAAGGCGGCCGCATTCACCCAGGCGCAGATTTTCGGCCAGATCAACAATTTCCCCGACGGGCAGTTCGTTGCCGAATACGAAGGCAAGATCGTCGGCCATTGTGCGACTCTGGCCGTGACCGAAGAACAGGCGTTCCACCCGCACACCTGGTCGGAAATCGCCGGGGGCGGCTATGGCCGTCCGGCCGCCAAGAATGCCGAACTGCTCTATGGCATGGAAGTCTGCGTCGATCCCGATTTCCGGCGGCTGCGCATCGGCCAGCGCTTCTATCGCAAGCGGCGCGAACTGTGCCAGCACCTCGAACTGAAAGGCATTGCCTTTGGCGGCCGGATGCCCGGCTATGCCCGGCGCCGGAAGCAGTTTGCCGATCCACAGGCCTACCTCGAGGCGGTTCTCGACAAGCGCGTCCGCGACCATGTTATCGAATTCCAGATCAACCAGGACTTCGAAGCGCGCGGCGTTCTGCCGGACTATCTGGCCAGCGACCGGGAAAGCGGCGGCAATGCCGTCCTGATGTTCTGGTCCAACCCGCTGGCGCCGCAATCGACCGGCGCGAAACTGCATGGCCCATCCGGCCGGCTGCCTTCATCGGTCAGAGTGGCGACAGTGCAGTTCCAGATGCGGCGAATTTCGAAAATCGACGAATTCGAGGAACAGGTCGAATACTTCGTCGATGTCGCTTCAGACTATCGCTGCGATTTCGTCACCTTCCCCGAGCTGTTCACGCTCGAGCTGCTCTCGATTGCCAGCGCGAAACTGGCGCCGGCCGAAGCGATCGAGCGGATCGCCGACTATACCGATCGCTATTGCAAATTCATGGAGCGCCTGGCGGTCGCCTACAACATCAACATCATCGGCGGATCGCACCCGACCCGGATGGAAAACGGCGATATCCGCAACACCGCCTATGTCTTCCTGCGCGACGGATCGGTCCATGCCCGCGACAAGCTCCACCCGACGCCTTCCGAACGGCGCTGGTGGAACATCAAGGGCGGTTTCGGGGCCGAAGTCATCCCGACCGACTGCGGGCCGATAGGCGTCATGATCTGCTACGATTCCGAGTTCCCCGAGCTCGCCCGGCACCTGTCAAACCAGGGTGCGCTGCTGCTGTTCGTGCCGTTCTGCACCGACGAGCGCCGCGGCTATCTGCGCGTGCGCTATTGCTGCCAGGCGCGCGCGGTCGAGAACCAGTGCTACGTGGTCATTTCGGGCGTGGTCGGCAATCTGCCCAATGTCGAATCGATGGACATCCACTACGCCGAAAGCGCGATCCTGACGCCGTCCGATTTCGCCTTCGCGCGCGACGGTGTCGCCGCCGACACCGCGCCCAACACCGAAACCATCGCCATCGCCGATCTGTCGCTGGACGACTTGCTGACCAGCCGGGAAACCGGGGCAGTGCAGAACGTCAAGGACCGGCGCTTCGATCTCTATCGCGTGGTGTGGCGGGGCGAGACCTGAGGCCTATTCCGCAGCGTCGGCCACTGCCTCCACTACGTCATCGACATGCGTCATCTTCAGCTTGCCGTTGTAGACGGCAAAGGCCAGCTTACCCTCGACAAGATCGAGCGCATCGTGACCAAACTGGTCGTAACGCCATCCCTCGAGAATCGACAGATCCTTGCGTACGCCAGCCGCCAGCATCTCCAGTTCGTCGCTCTTGGCGATCAGCCGCGCCGCGACGTCGATTTCGCGGCAGCGAATCTTGAGCAACAGCTTTAGCAGATCGGCAACCAGCGCCCCTTCCTTGCCCAGCGGCGCCCCCCGGGGTGTCCGCGGCGGAAGCTCATCGTCGGCCAGCGGTATGGCGGCTTCGAGCACGGCCATCAACCGGCGGCCAATGTCGTTATCCTTCCAGCCCGCCGACAACCCGCGAACCTTGGCGAGTTCGGCCTGGCTTTTGGGCGGATGGCTGGCGATGTCGGCCAGAGTCTCGTCGCGGGCGATGCGGCCGCGCGGGATGTTCTTGTCCTGGGCTTCGAGCTCGCGCCAGGCGCCCAGCGCCTTCAGCCGCCCGAGCACGCCGGGATTGCGCCCGGCCGCCTTGATCCGCAGCCAGGCGCGCGTGGGATCGTTGCGGTAGTTTTCGGGGTCGGCGAGCTTTTCCATCTCGATATCGAGCCACTCGCCGCGACCGGTCTTGCGCAACCGGTTGAGGATCTTGGGGAAGATCTTGGCGAGATGGGTGACGTCGCCGATGGCATATTCGATCTGCCGGTCGGTCAGCGGCCGCCGCGACCAGTCGGTGAACCGCGCGCCCTTGTCGACCTGGATGCCGAGCCAGGACTCGACCAGGTTGGAATAGCCGATCTGTTCGGACTGGCTGATCGCCATCGTGGCAATCTGGGTATCGAAGATGGGATGCGGCGTGCGCCCTGTGAAATTGTAGATGATCTCGACATCCTGCCCGCCGGCGTGGAACACTTTGAGGACATCCTCATTGTTGGTCAGCAGGTCGAGCAAGGGCGACAGGTCGATCCCCGGCGCCAGCGGATCGATCGCCGCGGCTTCCTCCAGATCGGCGATCTGGATCAGGCACAGTTCGGGCCAATAGGTGTTCTCGCGCATGAATTCGGTATCGACCGTGACAAAGTCGGACCGGGCCAGTCTTGTGCAAAGTTGGGCGAGCGCGTCGCTCGTGGTAATCAGCGGATGTATCTTCATCGGTTCTATTCGGTTTGGGCCCGTGCGGACCCGCGGCTTGACAAACGGGCAGCCATCGCCTGTTAGCCGCCCGGCCCTCCCCTTGCCGCATTGCAGCGCGATTGGAAAGACACGATGCACCCCTACCGCTCACACACCTGCGGAGAACTTAACGCCACGGCGGTCGGCCAGACCGTGCGCCTGTCCGGCTGGGTCCACCGCAAGCGCGACCATGGCGGCGTGCTGTTCGTCGATCTGCGCGATCATTATGGGCTGACCCAGATCGTCGCCGATGCAGACAGCCCGGCGCTTGCCTTGCTCGAAGGCCTGCGCGTCGAAAGTGTCGTCACCATCGATGGCGAGGTCAAGGCACGGTCGGCCGAGACCGTGAATCCGAACCTGCCGACCGGCGCAATCGAAGTCTTCGCCCGTTCCGCAGAGGCGCTCAGCCGGGCCGAGGAACTGCCGCTGCCGGTGGCCGGCGAGCAGGAATATCCCGAGGACATCCGCCTCAAGTACCGCTTCCTCGACCTGCGCCGCGAGACGCTGCACGCCAACCTGATGAAGCGCACGGCGATCGTGCGCGAAACCCGGCGGCGGATGGAAGACATCGGCTTCACCGAATTCTCCACCCCGATCCTGACGGCCAGCTCGCCCGAAGGCGCGCGCGACTTCCTGGTGCCCAGCCGCATCCACCCCGGCAAGTTCTTCGCGCTGCCGCAGGCGCCGCAGCAGTACAAGCAGCTTCTGATGGTCGCCGGCTTCGACCGCTATTTCCAGATCGCCCCCTGCTTCCGCGACGAGGATCCGCGCGCCGACCGGCTGCCGGGCGAATTCTATCAGCTCGACCTCGAAATGAGCTTCGTCACCCAGGAAGAGATCTGGGAGACGATGGAACCGGTGATGGCCGGCATTTTCGAGACCTTTGCCGAGGGCCAAAGGGTGACGCCCGCGGGTGAATTCCCGCGCATTCCCTTCGCCAAGGCCATGCTCGACTATGGCACCGACAAGCCGGACCTGCGCAATCCGCTGATCATCCGCGATGTGACGAGCGAGTTCACCCAGTCGGGCTTCGGCCTGTTCGAGAAGATCGTCGGCACGGGCGGCGTCGTGCGCCTGATCCCCGCGCCGAATACCGCAGGCCTCAGCCGCAAGTTCTTCGACGACATGAACGACTGGGCGCGCTCGGAAGGCCATGCGGGCCTCGGCTATGCCACCCGCAAAGGCGGGGAATTCGGTGGCCCCATCGCCAAGAACCATGGCCCGGAAAAGATGGCCACGCTATGGGATGCGCTCGGCCTCGGCCCCGATGACGGCGCTTTCTTCGCCGCCGGCAAGGAAGACCAGGCGGCCAAGCTGGCGGGCCAGGCGCGCGCCAAGGTGGGCGAGCAGCTCGACCTGATCGAGAAGGACGCTTTCCGCTTCTGCTGGATCATCGACTTCCCGTTCTATGAATGGAGCGAGGAAGAAAAGAAGCTCGACTTCGCCCACAACCCCTTCTCGATGCCGCAGGGCGGGCTGGAAGCGCTGGAGACGCAGGACCCGCTGACCATCAAGGCCTATCAGTACGACATGGTCTGCAACGGCTACGAGCTCGCCTCGGGCTCGATCCGCAACCAGCACCCGGACCTGATGGCCAAGGCCTTCGAACTGGTCGGCCTGTCCAAACAGGACGTGCTCGACCGCTTCGGCGGCATGTACCGCGCCTTCCAGTATGGTGCCCCGCCCCACGGCGGCATGGCGGCGGGCGTCGACCGCATGGTCATGCTGCTGTGCGGCGTGCATAATTTGCGCGAGATCACGCTGTTCCCGATGAACCAACGGGCGGAAGACCTGCTTATGGGCGCTCCGAGTGCGGCGGAGCCGAAGCAGCTGCGGGAATTGCACTTGCGGATTGTCGAGCCGCCGAAGGGGTAGTCTCAGAGTCTGATTCGAAATTCGCGAAAGGGCGAATTTCGGTTGCGGCCTCCGCCAGCACCGCCTCAGGCGGCGAAATGATATCTATCGTTATCATTTAGTATATCGCCTGTTAAATATACTAAATCACCAACCCCGCGACGGTTTATTGGCTAATCTTTGCGCCAGTCTTCTGACATTTCCGGACTCCATGCCCCGAACCACGAGATCAATTTGTCACCGCTTTGCAGGAACGCAATCCGGCCAGCGGGATATTCTTCATGGGTAGCAATGCAGTTCATCTGTCTTCTGGCACGGTTCGGCCAGATGTACCTTGAAGCGGCATAAGAGTGAGAGACCATCGTTACAGGCGAATCGGAGCGCACTGCGGACGAGCCGGTTTCCATCAAAGGACAAGCGATTGTCCCAACAACACTAAGAACACCTTTGGGTCCGCGAAGGAAACGGAGCGGATAGATTGATGAAAAGCGGTAACGATATTTCGGGCATGGGCCCGCAAGTCGCTATTGCGAGTCCCCTGGATGTTTGGTCTGCAGGAATAGAGGCAATCCTGCGTGAAGGCGGTTGGGGCGTTGCCGGCCATTGGCCGGACATGGAGCATTTGCGCTGGACTCCGTCCTGCGCCGATGCTGACGCACTGATCCTTGCGAACTGCCTGGTGGACCGGCCCGGGGACGTATCTCCCTATCGGCCTGAAACCGGGGATTTTGCAGGAAATCTGATTCTCGCCATCGATCCTGCCTACGAATTTCTTGTCGACGATTTCGTTGCGCTGGACGTCGAAGGTATCCTGCTGACGACCGCCAGCCGCTACGATGTGCTGGACTGCATCGAGAATGTCATGAATGGCCGCCGCTGGGTCGATCCCGGCGTCCGTTCACTACTGGGCCAGGGGATGAATTCCGGACAGGTCCAGGACCGGCTCAGCACGCGCGAGCTTGAAGTGGCAAGGCTGGCGGCAAAGGGACTCAGCAACAAGCATATCGCCCGCGAACTCGAAGTGTCCGACGGGACGATCAAGATGCATATGCACCACATCCTCAGCAAGCTGAACCTCACCAGCCGCGTCGAGCTGATGCGCCCCGCAAGCGCCACATTCTCCTGATCGCTCCCATCGAACAAGATGTGGTCCCGGGTGCAGCAGCCGGGCGGCCTGCGTGGCTGTGTCGATTACCCGCCGGTTGCCAATATCGAGGATATATATCTCTATATAAACAACAGATAAATATCTTATTTTTCAATAGTTTAAATTGATTTACAGCACCCCGGGCCATATCCTTCCGCAGGATCGACGGATCCAACAGGCCCCGGCTGTCGGGTCCACCGCCGATCCAATCGAAAAGGGGATTGCCCATGAAAAAGCTTATGGCATTTGCCGCAAGCCTCGGAATGGCCATGTCAATCAATGTTGCGCTGCCAAGCGTGGCGACCGCGCAAAGCGCCAGCGACACGGCGAAGGTCTGCCAGGCAAATTATGAAGCCTTCGGATACGACTCGGTGGGCGATTGTGTCAGCGCAAACCGCACTTTCCCCGTCAGGATCTGCCAGCAGGCAAAGAACGACGGAATCTTCCCGATCGATGTCACCAACCCCGACGGGACGGTGCAAACGCTGAAGAACCAGGGACAGTGCGTGTCCTGGTTGCGGGGATTGCTCAGCTAAAGGCGGCACCAACCAATTCAGCAGACAAAGCGCGGCGCTGCATGGCGGGGCCGGCAACCAATCTCGAACCGAACAAGGACACCATCATGAAGAAACTCGTAGCCTACGCAGCCACTGTGGGAATGGCCATGTCAGTCAACCTCGCCCTGCCGACTGCCGCAACGGCGCAAGGCGCCAGCCCGGCCGCCGAATTCTGCCAGGCAAATTACGAGGCCGTTGGCTTCGAATCAGTGGGCGATTGCGTCAGCGCCCTTCGCACGAACATTGT
>JBFWSE010000011.1:0-53272 GCA_050248535.1 Novosphingobium sp. | reverse complement strand
GACCGGTTGGAAGCAGATCTGGAGCTTGACCGCGAAGGCAGCAATGTCGCCGCCGCGGGACGCCTTTGCGCCGATGTGGTCCAGAGCTGCGCGGTGTCGGGCGAAGATCTGGCAGTCCGGATCGACGAGCCGGTTGCGCTGCGCTTCGTGCCCGCCGGTTCGGTGCAATATACCGAAGAGGAAGTCGAGCTCGACCCGGATCAGTGCGACGAAATCGAGTATGAAGGCAGCCATTTCGACCTCGGCGAAGCCGTGGCGCAAAGCCTTGCCCTGGCGATCGATCCTTTCCTTACCGGCCCGCAGGCCGAGGAAACGCGACGCGCGGCAGGGCTTGGCGATGCAGCGATCGACGGGCCGTTTGCGGCGCTGGCGAAGCTTAAGGCGAAGGGCTGAATGGGCCAAGCTGCCCCGGGATGCGCGCTTACGCAGTCAATCTCACCGTATCGGCAACGACGAAACCGGGAGAACTTTGCCTGAATGGAACACCGGCCGCTTATCCGGGTCCATGCGAAACGCGGGCAGGTGCTCCAGCACCACGCGGAATAGCACCTGCAGTTCGATACGCGCGAGGTGCGAACCGAGACAGCGGTGCGAGGCAAGCATGGTATCGACGGACAACCCCGGTCTTCCTGCTACGGCTGTTGCGGCTGCGCCTTAAGCCAGCGCTCCAACCTGTCCAGCGCTTCCTTCACTTCCTCGGTCGAAACGGCAAAGCTGAAGCGAATGAAGCGATGGCCGTTTTCCGGATCGAAATCGATCCCCGGCGCCGTGGCGATTCCGGTCTCGCGCAGCAGACGCCGGCAGAAAGCGAGGCTGTCGTTGGAGAGGTGGCCGATGTCCGCGTAGATGTAGAAAGCGCCGTCGGGCGGGGCGATGCGGCGCAAGCCCATGCGAGGCAGCGCCTCGAGCATCAGCGTCCGGTTGCGGGCATAGGCCTCGACATGGCCTTCGAGTTCGTCGCGGCAGGCGAAAGCGGCAAGGCCCGCGTGCTGGGCCAGCGACGGCGGGGTAAGGAACAGGTTGCCCATCCGCGCCCGCGCCGGCTCGACCAGCTTTGGCGGCACCACCAGCCAGCCCAGCCGCCAGCCTGCCATGGAGAAGTACTTCGAGAAGCTGTTGATGACGAGCGCTTGCGGCTCGTGGCACAGCACCGAGCGAACTGGATCGCCATAGACAATCCCGTGGTAGATCTCGTCGGAGACCACGCGGATGCGGCGCTCGCGGCAGACCTGAGCAATCGCCGCCATTTCCGCGTCCGCGATGACCGTGCCGGTAGGGTTGGCGGGGCTGGCCACGATCACCCCGGCTGGCGCAGGATCGAGCGAAGCGAGGGCGGCGGCGGTAAGCTGAAACCGCTCCGCCTCGCCGCAATCCAGTTCGACCGGCTGCATGTGCAGTGCCTTCAGCACATTGCGATAGGCGACATAGCCGGGCCGGGCCAAGGCCACCCGGTCGCCGGGCGCGAACAGGCAATTGAGCGCCAGCACCAGCGCAGGCGAAGCGCCGCAAGTGAGGACTACCTGCTCGGGCGCGACAGCGACGCCATGGTCATCGGCATACATCTGCGCGATGCGCTGTTTCAGCCCGGGATTTTCCCAATAACCCATGGGATCGGCATCGAGCACCTGGTGCGCTGCGGCGATGGCGGCGGCTGGCGCCCCGGTCGAGGGCTGGCCATATTCCATGTGGATGACCGACTGGCCCTCGGCGGCAAGCCTGTAGGCCAGTTCACCGATGGCAATGGCGTGGAAAGGGTCGATTTCGGCGGGCGAATTCAAATCATGTCCTTGCCGACAGTTGCTCGCACAGGAATGCCGCCGGGTTCGAAATCATCGAGGCAGAACACATTCACTCCCACGAAATCGGGCGTCACGCGCTTGCGATGGAACGGATAGATACCGCAGATCTTGCAGAAGAAATGCCGCGCGGTCCTGGTGTGGAAGCGGTATTCGGTGAGCTGGTCTTCGCCAGCCAGCAGCTCGTACTCGCTTTCATGCACCTTGACCATAAGGGCATTCTTGCGGCGGCAGATCGAACAGTCGCAGGTCGTCAACTCAGGAAAATCGGTGGTGATGGCAAAGCGCACCGCGCTGCAGTGGCATGAACCTGTGTAGCGGGCGACCGGACGGCTCACCGCGGCAGTTCGCCCGCGCGCGTCAGCGCGGCAACTCCGACACTCCCATCAGCATCTCGTCCACCGCGCGCGCGCACTGGCGGCCTTCGCGTATGGCCCAGACCACCAGGCTCTGCCCGCGCCGCATATCGCCGCAGGAGAATATCTGCGGGTCGCTGGTGCGGTAGTCGGTGACATTGGCCGCGACATTGCCGCGCGCGTCGAGCTCCACGCCCGCCTGATCGAGCAGACCCGGCTTGCGCGGGCCGAGGAAGCCCATGGCGAGGAGGATGAGATCGGCCTTGAGAGTGAATTCGCTCCCCGGCACTTCCTTCATCTGCCCGCCCTCCCATTCGACGCGGACACATTCGAGGCCGGAGACGTCGTTGTCGCCGACAACCCGCTTGGTCAGGATCGACCAGTCGCGCTCGCAGCCTTCGAGGTGACTCGAACTGGTGCGAAGCCGCACAGGCCAGTTGGGCCACGTCATCGCCTTGTCGGGCATTTCGGGTGGCTTGGGCATGATTTCGATCTGGGTGACCGAGGCCGCGCCCTGGCGGATCGAAGTCCCGACACAATCCGAACCGGTATCGCCGCCGCCGATCACCACGACATGCTTGCCGGTGGCCAGGATCGAACCGCGCGGCGCGGCGCGCATTTCATCGTCGCCCGCATTGCGTTTGTTCTGCTGCATCAGGAATTCCATGGCGAGCCGCACCGACGGCAGCTCCGCACCCGGGATCTCCAGCCGGCGGCCTTCTTCGGCTCCACCAGTGAACACGATCGCGTCGAAATTTTCCCTGAGGCTGTCAACCGATACATGGACGCCGACTTCGGTCGATGTACGCAACGAAACGCCCTCGGCTTCCATCTGCACCGCACGCCGGTTGATCAGGTGCTTTTCCATTTTGAAGTCGGGAATGCCGTAGCGCAGCAGACCGCCGACCCGGTCGTTCTTCTCGAACAGAGTCACCGAATGGCCGGCGCGCGCCAGTTGCTGCGAACAGGCAAGGCCCGCCGGACCCGAACCCACCACCGCGACCGACTTGCCGGTGCGGCGCTTGGGCGGCTGAGGATGTATCCAGCCATTTTCCCAGCCCTTGTCGACGATAGCGCATTCGATCGACTTGATCGTCACTGGCTGGTCGATGATGTTGAGTGTGCAGGCTTCCTCGCAGGGCGCCGGGCAGACACGTCCGGTGAACTCGGGGAAGTTGTTCGTCGAATGGAGAATTTCCAGCGCGTTTTGCCAATCGCTTTCATAGATCAAGTGATTGAAATCCGGGATAATATTGTTCACCGGACAGCCGTTGTGGCAATAGGGTATGCCGCAATTCATGCAGCGGCTGGCCTGCGCCCGCAGCTCGCTCTCGCCATGCGGAACGACGAATTCCTTGTAGTGCTTTATCCGCTCGGCTGCATCGCCGTAGGTGCGGTCCTTGCGGTCCAGCTCGAGAAAGCCGGTTTCCTTGCCCATTTCCCGATAGTCCTTATTCGGCGGCGACAGAGGCGGCTTCGAGCCGCTCGGCCTCGAGTTGCTTCAGCGCGCGCGCATAGTCGCGCGGCATGACCTTGACGAACTGGCCCACGGTGGTGTCCCAATCGTCGAGCAGCGCGCGAGCGCGCTTCGATCCGGTGTGCAAGTGATGCCTTTCGAGCAGAACGCGCAACCGTTCGGCGTCATGGCGCAACATGTCGCCCATGCCCTGGTCATAGACGCTGACCGAACGCTGCTGCGGCCTTCCGGCGCCGTCTTCCTCGTCCCGGTCGGGCGAGATCGGCAGGAGATCGACCATCGACTGGTTGCACAGCTGGGCAAAGTCGCCGTCCGGATCGTGGACATAGGCAATACCGCCAGACATGCCCGCAGCGAAATTGCGCCCGGTCTTCCCGAGCACGCAAACGACGCCGCCGGTCATGTATTCGCAGCCATGGTCGCCCGTGCCTTCGACCACCGCAACAGCGCCCGAATTGCGCACGGCAAAGCGTTCACCGGCAACGCCGTTGAAAAAGGCTTCGCCGGCAATCGCGCCATAAAGAACAGTGTTGCCGACGATGATGTTCTCGGTCGGCTCGCGGTCGACATGGCCGGGCTGGCGAACGATCACCCGCCCGCCGGACAGGCCCTTGCCAACATAGTCGTTGGCGTCGCCGGTAAGGTCGAGCGTTACGCCATGCGCCAACCAGGCGCCGAAGCTCTGCCCGGCAACCCCGGTGAGCGTGACATGGATGGTGTTGTCGGGAAGCCCGGCGTGGCCGTATTTGCCAGCGACTTCGCCCGAAAGCATGGCGCCGACAGTGCGGTTGATGTTCTTGACCGGCACTTCGATCCGCACCGGCTCGCGCTTTTCGATCGCATCGGCCGCAGCGGCGATCAATTCATTGTCGAGCGCCTTGTCGAGCCCATGATCCTGCGTCCCGCTCCAGTTGAGCGAGGGGCTATCGCCCTGCGGCGCCTGGTAGAGCAACTTGGACAGGTCGATGCCCTGCGCCTTCCAGTGCTCGACCGCCATGCGTGCATCGAGCCGGTCGACCCGGCCGGTCATTTCGGCGACCGTTCGGAAGCCCATGCCCGCCATGATCCCGCGCAGTTCCTCGGCGACGAAGAAGAAGTAGTTGATCACGTGCTCGGGCTGACCGGTGAAGCGCGCGCGCAACACCGGATCCTGCGTCGCGACGCCGACCGGGCAAGTGTTGAGGTGGCACTTCCTCATCATGATGCAGCCGGCCGCAATCAGCGGCGCGGTGGCGAAGCCGAATTCGTCGGCGCCAAGCAGCGCGGCGATGGCGACGTCGCGGCCGGTGCGCAGGCCGCCATCGGTCTGCACCGCGATGCGGCTGCGCAGATTGTTCAAGAGCAGCGTCTGCTGGGTTTCGGCAAGGCCGATTTCCCAGGGACTGCCGGCATGCGTCAGCGAGGTCAGCGGCGATGCGCCGGTTCCGCCTTCGTAGCCGGAAATCGTGACATGGTCCGCCCGCGCCTTGGAAACGCCGGCTGCGACCGTGCCGACGCCGACCTCGGAGACCAGCTTCACCGAAATCCGCGCCTTGGGATTGACGTTCTTCAGGTCGTGGATCAGCTGCGCCAGATCCTCGATCGAATAGATGTCGTGGTGCGGCGGCGGGCTGATCAGGCCGACGCCAGGGGTAGAATGCCGGGTCTTGCCGATGATCTTGTCGACCTTGTGGCCCGGCAGCTGACCGCCTTCGCCGGGCTTGGCGCCCTGGGCCATCTTGATCTGGATATCGTCGGAATTGACCAGATATTCGGTGGTCACACCGAAGCGGCCCGAAGCGACCTGCTTGATCGCCGAGCGCATGTTTTCGCCATCGGGCGCAGGCTGGAAACGAGCCGGGTCCTCACCGCCTTCGCCGGTGTTGGACTTGCCGCCGATCCGGTTCATCGCCTTGGCCAGCGTGGTGTGGGCTTCCCAGGAAATCGAGCCATAGCTCATCGCCCCGGTGGCGAAGCGCTTGACGATTTCGCTGGCTGGTTCGACTTCGGAAATGTCCAGCGGCTTATCGGCCGGGCGCAGTTCCATCAGCCCGCGGATGGTCAGCATGCGCTGCGACTGATCGTTGATCGACTTGGCGAATTCCTTGTACTTGTCGGGCACGTTACCGCGCACCGCATGCTGAAGGTTGGCCACGTTTTCGCTGGTCCAGGCATGCTGCTCGCCGCGCAGCCTCAGGCCATACATACCGCCGACGTCGAGCATGTTGCGGTAGATCGGATTATCGCCATAGGCCGCCGCATGGCGGCGTACGGTTTCCTCGGCAACTTGTGACAGGCCGATGCCTTCGATGGTCGTTGCCGTACCGGTGAAGAACTGCTCGATGAAGTCAGAAGCAAGACCGACCGCATCGAAGATCTGCGCGCCGCAATAGGACTGATAGGTCGAAATGCCCATCTTGGACATGACCTTGCGGATGCCCTTGCCCACTGCCTTGATGTAATTCTTCTGGACCGCCTTGGCATCGAGATCCAGATTCTTGCGCACGCGAATGTCTTCAAGCGTCTCGAAGGCGACATAAGGATTGATCGCTTCCGCGCCATAGCCCGCCAGCACGCAGAAGTGATGCACTTCGCGCGCTTCGCCGGTTTCGACGACGAGTCCGGTCTGCATTCTGAGGCCCTGCCGGACCAGATGGTGATGCACCGCCGCCGTCGCCAGAAGCGCTGGCATGGGGATACGATCGGGGCCCTGCGCCCGGTCCGACAGGATCAGGATATTCTTGTCGGCCAGCACGGCTTCGGTCGCCGTCCAGCACATGTCCCTGACGGCCTTCTCGAGCCCGGCGGCGCCTTCCGACGCATCCCAGGTGATGTCGATGGTCTGGGTGCGGAAGGCGCCATCGAGCGCGGCCTCGACCGAACGAATCTTGGCGATATCGGCATCGGTAAGAATCGGCTGTTCGACCTCCAGCCGCTTGTGCGTGCCGGCATCGTGGCCGAGCAGGTTGGGCCGCGGGCCGATCATCGAGACCAGGCTCATCACCAGTTCCTCGCGGATCGGGTCGATCGGCGGGTTGGTGACCTGGGCGAAATTCTGCTTGAAGTAATCGTAGAGCAGGCGGCTGCGGTTCGACAGAACGGCAATCGGCGTATCGGTGCCCATCGAACCGATCGGGTCGTCGCCTTCCTGCGCCATGGGCTCGAGGAATTTCGAGACGTCTTCCTGCGTGTAGCCAAAGACCTGCTGGCGATCGAGCAGACTGGTGGTCTCGACCGGCAGCTGGGCCAGTTCGGGCTCGACCACTTCGAGGTCCTTGAGTTGATACTGCGCGGCTTCAAGCCACTGCTCGTAAGGGTATTCCGCGGCGAGGCTGGCCTTGAGCTCCTCGTCCTCGATGATCCGGCCCTGTTCGAAGTCGATCAGCAGCATGCGCCCGGGCTGGAGCCGCCACTTGCGCACGATATTGTCTTCCTTGACCGGCAGCACGCCGCTTTCGGAAGCCATAATCACCAGGTCGTCGTCGGTGACGCAGTAGCGCGCTGGCCGCAGGCCATTGCGGTCCAGCGTCGCGCCGATCTGGCGGCCGTCGGTGAAGGCCACGGCCGCCGGTCCGTCCCACGGCTCCATCAGCGCGGCGTGGAATTCGTAGAAAGCGCGGCGCGCCGGATCCATCAGCGGATTGCCCGCCCAGGCTTCCGGTATCAGCATCATAACGGCGTGGGCCAGGCTGTATCCGCCCGCCAGCAGCAGTTCGAGCGCGTTGTCGAGACAAGCCGTGTCCGATTGGCCATGCGGGATAATCGGCCACATCTTGTCGAGATCGGCGCCGAGCAGGTCCGATTCCATCGTCCGGCGGCGCGCGTTCATCCAGTTGACGTTGCCGCGAACGGTGTTGATCTCGCCGTTGTGGGCGATCAGGCGATAGGGATGCGCCAGTTTCCAGCTGGGGAAGGTGTTGGTCGAGAAGCGTTGGTGCACGAGGCCGAGCGCCGAAGTGCAGAGCGGATCGCGCAGATCATCGTAGAAACTGCCAACCTGGGTCGCCAGCAGCAGCCCCTTGTAGACCACGGTGCGGCTGGAGAAGCTTGGCATGTAAAGCTCGGTGAGTCCGGGCAGGCCATGCTTCTCGGCCAGGGCTGCCAGCGGGTTTTGCGTCTGCTTACGGATCGAAAGCAACTTGCGTTCGAAGGCATTCTGGTCGGCACAGTTGGCACCGCGAGCGATGAAGCACTGGCGGATTTCCGGCAGCGATTCGATCACCGCCCGACCTAGCCCGTCGCGCGTGACCGGCACGTCGCGCCAGCCGATCAGCTGCTGGCCTTCCTTGGCGATGAACTTCTCAAAGGCCTCGACGACGAAATTGCGCGATTGCGCGTCGCGCGGCAGGAAACACATGGCAACGGCATAGTCGCCAGGCTGAGGCAGGTTCAAGCCTTCGCCTTCGGCCCAGTTGCGATAGAGCGCATCCGGAATCTGCAACAGAATGCCGGCACCGTCGCCGAGCAGCGGGTCAGCGCCCACCGCACCCCGGTGATCGAGGTTTTTGAGAATCTCCAGGGCCTGGGTAACAATCGCATGGCTCTTGGCGCCCTTGATATGGGCGACAAAGCCTACACCGCAGGAGTCATGCTCGTTGCGCGCATCGTAAAGACCTTGGGGCTCCGGGAAACCCATTTACACATCCATCCTGTCGCAATCCGGTCCGCCGCACGCGGCTTTCCGGCACCCTTCCACAACAAGAAACGCCACAGAAAGCTGCGAATCTTGCGCGAACGATCTCCATGACAACAGGATTGAATTTTTGCAACCGCGAAGAGCAGTGCAGCATTTTCGAATTCAAGCAGCTCCGCTCATCCGCTGCAAGGTAGCCAGGGCGCTCCGCAAGGCCCGCTCGGTCTCGTCGGGATCGCGCGACGTGGCGGCGGCGGCAGGGGCATCGAAGCGACGCACTTGTCCGCTATCATTGCCCAGCGAAGGCGGCGGCGCGGCAGGCGTCACGACCGGGCCTTGCGAGGGCGCGGCGAACTGCGTCCCGGCGCGCATGGCCTGTCCGGGAAAGATCACGACGGGCTCGGCCGCCTCAATCTCGGCTTCGGGATCTTCAACCCTCACGAACTCATGGCGCTGCGAGACCGGGCGAGACAGGTTGAGCAGCGACGAGTAGCCCGCTTCGAGAACGTCGATTTCATCGTCACCGGTTTCGGTGCCTTCGCTGGCCGCGACTTGCGGCAGCTCGGTCGCAGCGTCTTCCTGCACGGAGGCCTCGGCCGGTTCCGGCGCGGATTCCAATGGCGACGGTGCGAGCGCTTCACCTGGTTCTGTCAGCATCGAAATCGTGCGTGGCGGTACAAAGTCCGGCTGGTCGTCATCTTGATCGTACTGCGAAAAGTCGATCGGCCGTAGTGCTGCGGGGAGTGACAATGGCCAGGCGGCAACTTTTTTGGGGACGTCGACGGGCGCCTCTACCGATACCTCTGCGGGCGCAGGCGCCGGGTCGAAAACCGGGCGAACGTCCGTTTCTACCGCGACCTCGGACTGCGGCGCAACCGGCGCGGACTGTCGGCGACGATGCAGCGTAAGGGCAAGCCGCTCGATCAATTCGACTGGTGAAAGCTCCGAAAGATCGGCACTGATCAGCTTTTCCGCTGCCGCAGACTGGGGCGGCATGAAGGGTGCCGCTTCGGCTTCCACTCCACTATCTGCCTCACTGGCGGTTTCGACTTCGGGACCGGTTTCACTGTCGAGCATTTGCTCCGGTTCGGCCACAGCCGCAGGTTCGGGCTCAATCTCCCCGATCCCGGGTGCGAAAATCGGCATTGGTTGCCGCGTATTCCGGAACATGGCCAATGGATCCTCTTCGGCAGTATCCGGTTCGTCGACGTATTCCGAAGATTCTGGCGCAGGCGCACTTTCGCTCGACAGCAGCCGAGGCAGTCTGACGGGTTCTGCTTCGGGTTCCTGCTCTGGCTGGACAGCGGCCGGCGGCGGGACGGCTGGCGAGGACCAATCGGTCAAATGTTCCAGCTGTTCGGACTGCGCGGCCTGTTCGAAGACCGGCGCATCGAGTGTCTGCGGTGCGCCGAAAGGACGATCCTGCGGAGCGGCCATATCTGGGTCGACCTGGGCTGGCTGTGCGATTGGCTGTGGCGAAAGTGCCTGCGCCTCTACCGCTTCCGATTGCGGCAAGTCCGGGGGAGGCGCATCGAACGCGCGGAATGGTTGGGAAGATTCGCTCGGCTGCGCTTCGGCTTCGACAGAAACCGGTGTGGCCTCAACCGGATCGGCCAGTGGCGACAATGATTGAGGTGCATCCATCGGGCTGGTCTCGGCGGCAGGCGAGTCAAACGCCCGTACCGGCTCGACAGGAGCATTAATCATGGGCGGCTGCATTGTGCCCTGCAAAGGAGTCGCCTTGCTGACATATTGCACGGAAACTTCAGGCGCCGTTACCGGCGACAAGGGCGCATGAATTTCCGTTTCCAGGGTCTCCGTATGCCGAATTCCCTGTCCGGTAGCGACTTCTGTTTCGGCAAAATGTTCAAGATCGAGCGCGGTTTCCAGTTCAAGTGCCTGGTCCGCCTGGACGTCCGAGCTGTCGATGCCTTCGAACTCGAACTCGGTGACGTCCAGAATTTGCGGCTGTCCTCCGGGAAGCGGCGCGGCTTCATGATGGATAGCTGCGTCGCTGTTCGTTTCCGTAACGGCCAGGGCACGGCGGCGTCCGGCCTGTTGCGGTTGGGCCGCTGCCGCTGCTTCATGGTCAAAGATCGGTTCAGGAGCAGCATATTGCGTCGCAGACCGGTTGCGCATGGAGGAATCCAGCGGCGCGGCGCCCCGGCGGCGCTCGCGTGCTTCGGGCTTGGGCCGCGCAAGACGGCGGGCAATTGTGACACCGATCAGACCGCCGACGATCGCCATGACCACGGCAACCAGTATTCGGGTGGAAATGCCCAGCGGCGGCGCGGCTTGCGGGACCACCAGATCGATATGGCTGGCAATCACCAGCGATTCGAGCAGCGAAGTGCGAACGGCCATGCTGCCGAGCCCGAACAGGGCCGCGAACCAAAGCGCGACGATGGCCGGAAACAGGGGATGCCGGATGACCGACTGGCCGTTTTGCCCATGCGTGGCAGTCTGATTTCCCAAAGTTGTCACCCCGTTTGCTTCATGCCTTCCGGAGCTTACGGCATCAGGCAGCCGCGATTTTCCGGTCAGTTCCGGTTTGGCCTAACAGCTTTTGGTAAACGTCTTGATAACGCTGTATGTTGATTGACCAGTCGTGCCGGGTTCTCACGTATTCCGCCCCGGCGGCGCGTAAATCCTTCCACCTCGACTGGTCGGACAACAGCCCGGCAAGCGCACCGGCACAGGCAGCGGGATCGTCAGGGGCGAATAGCACTCCGGTTTTTCCATGTGTTAACAGTTCACGGTGCCCCCCGACATCGGATGCCGCAACCAGCTTGCCCTGGGCCATGGCTTCCAGCGGTTTGAGCGGCGTGACGAGATCGGTGAGCCGGCTCTTTTTTCGTGGATAGGCCATGACATCCATCAAGGCATAGTACCGCTCGACTTCGCTGTGCGGCACGCGGCCGGTGAAGAGTATCGCGTGCCCCGCGCCCGAAATCTGAGCCTGCGCCCGCAATGCCTCGTCGCAAGGCCCGCCGCCTACCAGCAGCAGCCTTGCATTTTCGTGCCGGGTCAGCAGCGCCGGCATGGCGGCAATCAGGTCGTCGAGGCCTTCGTAATCGTAGAAGCTGCCGATGAAACCGATCACCGGACCCTGACCGAGTCCCAGCGATTTCGCGAATCCCGCATCGCGCGACAGCGGTTCGCCGAACAGCGACAGGTCGACGCCATTGGGCATGATGCCAATTCGGTCCGGCGAATTTCCGCGCGAAATCAGATCGTCGCGTAGCCCTTCACAGATGGTGAAGACATGATCGGCGCCCGCCACGACATGGTTTTCAAGCGCGCGCGTCAGACGGTATTTGATCGAGCCTTCCTGTCCGTCGCCATTGCTGACGGCCGCGTCTTCCCAGAAAGCCCTGATTTCGTAGACCAGCGGCAGACCCAGCGCCCGCGCCGCGCGCAAGGCCGCCTCGCCGCAAAGCGCGGGCGAATGAGCATGCAGCACATCCGGTCGCCATTTGGCGCACAGATCGGCGATGGCCGTAGCCAGCGCGCCGATCTCGCGCCATTCGCGCAGGCCGGCCGGCCCTTTCGCCTCGCCGCGGGTGCGATGAAAGCAAAGGCCCTCGATGTCCTCGCTGTCTGGTCCGCCGGCCGTGTGGCGCAGGCCGGTGATGGCCTGCACCTCCAACCCCATGGCCTGCTGTGCCCTAAGGATCGCGCGCGTGCGAAAAGTATAGCCGCTGTGCAGCGGCAACGAATGATCGAGAATGTGGAGGACGCGAGTCATGGCGTTGCCATCAATTGTCCTGCGGCTTTTCCAGCTCGCAGAAGATCCAGCCCTGCAAGGGTTTGGTCAGTTCGAAGCGCTCTATGGTCTTCTGGTACATCGAGCCCAGCCAGAATGCGACGCGGTTGAACACCAGGTAATTGGGATACTGGCCGATGTAGTCCAGCTGCTTCACAGTCAGTCCGGCATCCTTTGCCTGGCAGGCAATGCGGCCTTTGCTGTTGCTGCCGAACACGGTGGGAAACACGTCTTCGCTGGCGCGGCCTTCGGTGGCATTGACGATACGGCCGTGGAACCGGTTGGGAATCAGCCGCGCGGCGACCGAGCCATAATCGAAGATGCTGGGCGTTACGAAGATATAGGCCCCACCCGGCTTGAGCGATCGAGCAATCTCGGCATAGGCGGCCTCGGGCCGTTCCAGGTGCTCCATCACTGCACGCGAATAGGCGAGGTCGATCGAGCCATCGGCAATGTCCGTCATCGCGCACACGTCATTCTTGAACAGCCGAATTCCCGGCACATCGACGGTAAAATCGATCACGTCGATGCCGAACAGCTGCCGGGCTTCTCCAGCCAGTTTGACCAGGTTGGGCGCAGTACGCCCGCATCCGATATCGAGCACAGCCGAATCTGGCCGCAGCCGTGCGGCAATCGCCCGTTCCAGCACCCGGTAAGGGTGCGTATCGGACGGAAACATCGAACGCATCTGTTGTTCGACTGGTAAGAAAGGGCTCGGCATTGTTTGTCCCGGAAAGGTGCGTCATCCCGCCCATAGCCCGACATGCTTAACCGAGCGTCAACCGCATTGGGCTAGGGCCAAAAGGACATGGTCGACAATTTTGCCCTTGGTCTGACGCATTTGCTGATGGCGCTCGCCTTCTGGCGGCTGGCGTTGCGCGACGATCTCGACCGCGATCCGCCGCCGCCCGCGGGCGGCGGCGAGGACGCATCCGGTGCTTGACCTCGCGCTTGGCGGCTTTGTCGCCATCCTCATGGTGCTGGGCGCGCGGCGTCCGTTCCTCTGGGTGCTGGCCTATCTCTATATCGACATCGTCTCGCCGCAGACCTTTTCGTGGTTCCTGCTGTCCTCGATCCCGATTTCGCTGATCACCTTCGTCGCCGCTTTTGGCGGCTGGCTGGTCGCCGACGACAAGGCGGACAGCCGCTTTAGCATGCGCCAGGGCCTGATCCTGGCGCTGCTGATCTATTGCGGGATCACCACGCTCAACGCCGAGTTTCACGAACAGGCGCTCGACAAGTGGGCCTGGGTCTGGAAGGCCCTGCTTTTCGCCATGTTCCTGCCACTGACGCTGCGCACCCGGCTGCGGTTCGAGGCAGTGGCGCTGGTCATGGTGCTATCGGCCGGCGCGATCATTATCGGCGGCAGCATCAAGACGCTGGCGACCGGCGGCGGATACGGTTCGCTCTCGCTTTTCGTCAACAACAACACCGGGCTCTACGAAAGCTCGATCATTTCCTGTGTCTCCATCGCCATTATCCCGCTGATCGTCTGGCTGATGAAGCACGGCACGATCTTTCCGCCCGAATGGCGCGTGCGGCTGTTCGGGATCGCGCTGATCTTCGCCTGCCTGCTGATCCCCATCGGCACCCAGGCGCGCACCGGCTTGTTGTGCATTGTTCTCCTCGCGCTGCTGTCCTTGCGCACGGTGAAGCGACGGTTCCTCTACCTGGCCATGGCCGGTGCGGCAGTTGTCGTCACCGTGCCATTCCTGCCCGAAAGCTATACCGCGCGGATGAGCACGATCGAGAACCACGAGTCCGATCAATCCGCCTCGACCCGGGTGGCCGTGTGGAAATGGACCATCGAATATGCCCGGGACAATCCCTGGGGCGGCGGCTTCATGGCCTATCTCGGGAACAAGGTGCGGGTCGAACTGCGCAAGTCGGAAAGCACCGGCGGCCAGACCCAGATCGCCACCGACGATGTCGAGGACCAAGCCCGCGCCTTCCATTCGAGCTATTTCGAAATGCTGGGCGAACAGGGCTATCCCGGCCTGATCCTGTGGCTCTGGCTGATGGTCTCGGGCCTGTGGCAAATGGAACGGCTCTATCGCCGCTGGCGCAAGCGCACCGGCCCGGACGAGCAATGGCAAGCCCCGCTCGCCATGGCGCTGCAACAGGCGCAGCTGGTCTATATGCTGGGCTCTGTGTTCGTCGGTATTGCCTTCCAGCCGTTCTGCTACATGCTGATCGGATTGCAAATCGGGCTGTGGAGCTACCTCAAGCGGATCGAAGCGAACCGCCCCGAGGCAGTCCGCCAGTTGCCGGGGCTGAAATTGAAGCCTGTCATGACTCCTGCCAACGTGGCGAAGCTGGAAGTGCCCTAGGTCCCGATCCTAGTTGCCCACTTCGACCAGCTGCTTGATTTTCGACAGCTTGCAGCTGGCGCCGCTCCGCGATTGCAGGGTGTCGCGATTCACGCAGATTTGCCCGTCCGGCGTGCGTTGCACATAGAAGCCTGAATAGTAATCGCGCGCATTGCAGGCCCGTTCCAGCGAGGCGCTGACCATGCGCTGATCGCGCATGTAGAGAATCAGACGGTTGTTCCGGCTGATCTGCACGCCCGATATTCCGTTCGCGGATATGCAATTGCCCATGTTGCGCTCGGCAAAGCGCGGCGGGCTTGGCGCCCGGGCGGGAAGATCGGACAGCATATTGGGCTGCACCGGCGGGCTCTGTGGCGTAATGCGGATGGTAATGCGCTGCTCGACGCGAACCTGCTGCTGGGCCTGGGCGTGAAAATTTTCGACGATCAGGCTGAATGCCGTCACTTCGCCCTCGCCGAACTTGTGCGGTTTTGGCGCTTCGGGAGGCGGGGTCAGCTGGGCGGGCTGTGCATCGGAAGCAGCGGGCGTGGAAAGCCGCGGCGCGTCGCGCACGGGCGTCACCGCCCCTGCGGCCGGCAGCAACAGCGCAAATGGTGTCAGCAATGCGGCCGCAAAACTCATCTCTAGGTCTGGCTCTTCTTCATAGCGCCCCCGGTGCATGATCGAAACCATGCCCGCCCCGAAGCCATAGTGCCTCTGTTTGAACGACCGCTTAACCCCGCATCGGGTAGATGCAACCCGCCGCAATGTGTGCCATAGGCGCGCCATGCCGGACATCGACACATTTCTGGACCAGGCTGGCGCTCTACTGGGCCCGCGCGGACTGACCAGGGACGCCGATCTGATCGGCCCCTGGCTGACCGATTGGCGCGGGCGATTCACCGGCAGGGCCTGCGCCATGGCGTCCCCCGCATCGACCGAGGAAACCGCCCAGCTCATGCGGCTTTGCGCAGGCCATGGCGTGCCGGTGGTGCCCCAGGGTGGCAACAGCGGCATGTCGGGCGGCGCGACGCCGGATGGCAGCGCCGGGCAATTGCTGCTCTCGATGCGGCGGATGAACGCCATCCGCGCGATCGATACCGAGAACCGGCAGGCGCTGTGCGAAGCCGGGGTGATCCTGCAAAGCCTGCACGAGGCGTCCGACGCGGCGGCCTTGCGGTTTCCGCTGACGCTTGGCGGCAAGGGTTCGGCGACGATCGGCGGGCTGATCTCGACCAACGCCGGCGGGAACCAGGTGCTGCGGCATGGCTCGATGCGTGCGCTGGTGCTGGGGCTGGAGGCCGTGCTGGCCGATGGCAGCGTGTTCTCGGCGCTCACGCCGCTCAAAAAGGACAACCGCGGCTTCGATCTGAAGCAGTTGCTGATCGGCTCCGAAGGTACTCTGGGCATTGTTACGGCGGCAACGCTGCGACTGTTGCCCGCGCTTGGCGGCCGCAAGGTTGCTTGGGTGGGCCTCGATTCGCTCGAAACCGCGCGGAAACTGCTCCTGTACTGTGAAGGCCGGGAAGGCGATGCACTCGAAAGTTTTGAAGTGCTGCCGCAGAGCTGCCTCGATGGCGTACTGCAATTTCTTCCCGGTTCGCGCGCGCCGCTGGGCGAAGCCCATTCCTGGCATGCGTTGATCGAACTCGTCGCCGGCCGGGACGACTCGGGAGGCCTGACGCAGCGCTGTGAAGACTTGCTCGCCAGCGCATTCGAATTCGGGCTGATCGAAGATGCCGTTATTGCCGCGAGCGAGGCACAGGCCGAAGCATTCTGGCAACTACGCGAATCGATTGCCCCATCGGAGCGCGAACGCGGATTTGCCGTTCAGCATGACATATCGGTGCCGGTGGACAGGATGCCGGCCTTTGTCGCCGAGGCCGTGCCCGCGATCGAGCAGGCCTGGCCGGGCACACGAGCGGTCGCTTTCGGACACCTGGGCGACGGCAATGTCCATTTTCACGTAATCGCCCCGGCGGGGGTGGAACGGCAGGGGTGGGAAGAAAGCGCGGGCAAGGCGATCAGCAGCCAGGTCTACGATCTGGTTACGCGATGGCAGGGCTCGATTTCGGCCGAACACGGCATCGGACAGGTCAAGCGCGACGAGCTGGCGCGGCTGGGCGATCCGGTGGCGCTCGGCCTGATGCGCCAGATCAAGAAGGCGCTCGATCCGGCCGGATTGCTCAATCCGGGCAAGCTTGTGACCACTTAGAAACGGCCTGTCCAAGCCACGCTTGCGCGGCGGCGCGCCAGGGCCTAAAGGCTCCCGCTTCCAGTTTCCCGTACATGGAGATAATTCATGGCCACCGCGCCGCAAGCCACTCTTCCGCTGTTCTACAACGACCTGATGCCACTCAACAGCCGCGACCATGGCGGCTGGCGCAGCCGCACCACCGACAAGGCGAAGTGGCTGGTCAACCAGCACGCGATTCCGCTGACGGTCGAGGAATTCCCGCAGGCCCAACGCAATTACCCCATCGTCTTCTCGTCGGGCGATGGACCCGTACCGCTGGCCCTGATGGGGCTTAACGAAGGCGTCAATGTCTTCGTCGATGAAGATGGCGCGGTGACCGAAGCTGTCTATGTGCCGGCCTATGCGCGTCGCTATCCGTTCATGCTGGCCAAGCTCAATCCGGAAGCCGACGATCTTTCGCTGTGCTTCGATCCGACCACCGATCTCATCGGCGCTTTCGACGAAGGCGCCGAGCTGTTCGACGGCGAGAGCCCTACCGATGCCTGCAAGGCGACGCTCAATTTCTGCGAGCAGTTCGAAATCGCCGGCCAGAAGACCCAGGCCTTCATCGATGAGCTGCAAAAGAACAAGCTGCTGATGGATGGCGAAGTCGCAATCCAGCAGGAAGGCAAGGAACAGCCGTTCATCTATCGCGGATTCCAGATGGTGGACGAGAGCAAACTGCGCGAATTGCGCGGTGACAAATTGCGCGAGTGGAACCAGAATGGCATGCTCGGCCTGATCTTCGCGCACCTGTTTTCGCTGGAGCTGATGAGCAATATTTTCAGCCGTCAGCTCGAATTGGGCAAAGGGCCGGTTGTTCTACCCGCGGCATGATCCTAAAAATTGCCGGGCGCGCGTTGCCTACTTGAAAGCGCCGCGCGGTTGATCTATATTGAAAAGGTTCCGTTGGGCTACCCTCATGGCCTGGCGGAGCGGGTGCACTTTGTGCACCTCCTCCCTGAACCTTGGCCACCTCGCGCAATGCGCGAGGTGGTTTTTTATGGGGGTTTAGAAAGCGTGTTCCACGCTATTCGGCGGCTTCCGCCCATTCTCCGTGACCCGTTTGCCGGCCCAACGCCGCGACTTCGCCTGCCAGCCGCCTGACCAGGCCTGTCAGCATATGCGTCATGGCGGCAAAGCCGTCACCGGGTTCGGCCAGCCGCGAATCGAGGTAGCTGCTACGGTCGATTTCGAGTTGAAAGGCATGCAGTCCCTGCGCCGGTGCGGCGTGCCGCTCCAGGACGTAGCCGCCGGCATAGGGCCGGTTGTGCGCCGCGCCGCGCCGCATTTCGGCGAAATAGGCGAATGTCGAGCCGATGAGACCACCATTGCAGGTCGCCCCAAACCTGTCGCCCAGCACGAATTCCGGAGCAGGATGGCCACCATTGATCGCCAGCGGCGGCATAGAATGCAAATCAAGCAGCAAGGCCGCACCCCAGCGCTGCCGCAGTCCGGCAAGTTCGTCGGCCAGGCAGGCGTGGTAGGGCTCGTGAATCTCGCGGATTCGCGCCGCCAGTTCATCCTCGTCGTGACGGCGCTTCCATAATTCACCGATGCCGGGGAGCCGCCTGGGGATGAGGCCCAGACCGCTACGGGCCCGGCGGCCGGGCGTGTAACTGCCGACATCGGCCGGCATGCCCCGGCTGAACATGTCCCAATCGACATCGTCCGCGGCGCGATTGAGATCGATCATCGCTCGGGGAGCGTTGGCGACCAGGAGCATGGCGCCGGTCTGGCGGGCGACCTCGCAAGCCAGCCGATCGACATAGCGGTCTTCCAGACGCAGCGACGCGAATCCCGGATTGCGCATACGCTCGAGCAGCGGTCCGGTATAGGCGCGGCCTGCGTGCGGAACGGCAATCAGCACCGGAATGGCGGATGGCACCGGCCCCATCAGCGAAAAGGCGTGCAGACCGTGCGCCCCGGGGATTTGCCCTCCTTCGCGCCATGGCGAATCGGCTTGTTGTGGTCCTTCCCGGGTCATGCTCGCTTGCTGGCCTGTCCGGGGCTTTGTGTCAAAGTCGGTCAGGGTGGAAATTGCACGAGAATCTTAACCGGCTCTGGGTTAGGAGGCGATTCACGTGGTCGTGAGGGACGGCCCGAGAGACAATGGACTAGGCAATGATCCGCATTCTTCTCGCCGAAGACGACGACGCCATGCGCGGCTACCTTGCACGTGCGCTGGAAAAAGCCGGATACGATGTGATCGCGGTGGACCGCGGGACCGAGGCGCTGCCTTTGTTGCAAACGCATGATTTCGACCTGCTCCTGTCGGACATTGTCATGCCTGAAATGGATGGAATCGAACTGGCCCAGCGCTGCGGTGAGATCAGCCCGCGGACGCGGGTGATGTTCATCACCGGCTTTGCCGCGGTTACGCTCAAGGCAAGTCGCGAGGCGCCGCAGGCGACCGTGCTATCCAAGCCATTCCACCTGCGGGACCTCATTCTCGAAGTGCAGAGGATTTTTGGCGAGCCGGTGCAGGCTTCGATTTGAACCATTGCATCATGGGGATTGCGAGGCTACAGGCGCGCCCTGCCCGGCACGCCGGGCAAGCGAATGGTGCGGGCGTATAGCTCAGTGGTAGAGCACTATGTTGACATCGTAGGGGTCGCAAGTTCAATCCTTGCTACGCCCACCATTCCCCAGAAGGATTCGAACCCGTCGCCTTGAAGCGGCGGGTTTTGCCTTATTTGCCTTTCCATTCCGGTTTGCGTTTCTGGGCAAAGGCCATGGCGCCTTCGCGCGCATCCTCTGACGAGAAGACATGCGCGATGTAGGGCATTTGCTTCGCCATCATTTCCTCGGCGCTCCACAGCCATGAATCGCGAACAATACCCTTCGATGCGATAACCGCGAGCGGGCCGTTTTCGGCGATCGTGCGGGCGAGTTCGCGGGCGGCTTCGATGGCCGGACCATCTGTGACGCGGTTGACGAGGCCAAGGTCGAAAGCGCGCTGGGCGGTAATCGTATCGCCAGTCAGCGCCAGTTCCATGGCGAGCGGACGCGGCAGCAAGCGCGGCAATTGCACAACCCCGCCGCCTCCGGCGACGAGGCCGCGTTTGACTTCGGGCACACCGAACCTGGCGTTAACATTGGCGGCGATCATGTCGCAGGCCAGCGCCAATTCGAAGCCGCCAGCGAGCGCAAACCCATCTACCGCGGCGATCACCGGCTTTTTCGGGGTCCAGTCAGTTAGCCCGCCGAAACCGCGTCCGGGCACGATGGGGTGCTCGCCGGCCAGAAACCCCTTTAGATCCATGCCGGAACAGAAGGTGCCGCCCGCACCAGTGAGTATCGCGCAGCGCAGGTCCGGTTCGGCCTCGAGACGGTCCATGGCCGCCGAGATGCCTTCTGCCGCCGCCTTGCTCATGGCGTTGCGCGCCTCGGGACGGTTGATCGTTACTTCGATCACGCCATCCGCGATTTCGACCAGCACTTCCTCGGTCATTGACTTGCTCCCTTCGGTCCGGAAATTCATAGATGCGGCTTGCCGCACTGCATTTCCGCCGTCAGGCTGTCCAGCGATACTTGCCTTGCCATGCCTAGTCGCTCTGCTAAGGGGTCCGCCGAAACGGAACCTGGGAGCAAGTGGCATTATGGCGAAGATCAAGGTGGCAAACCCCATCGTCGAAATGGACGGCGATGAAATGACTCGCATCATCTGGCAGTGGATTCGCGAGCGGCTGATCCTCCCTTACCTCGACGTCGATTTGAAGTACTACGACCTGTCGATCGAATATCGTGATGCGACCGACGATCAGGTTACCGTGGATTCGGCCAATGCCACCAAACAATATGGCGTGGCTGTGAAATGCGCGACGATTACGCCCGACGAGGCCCGTGTTGAGGAATTCGGCCTCAAGAAGATGTGGAAGTCGCCAAATGGCACTATCCGCAACATCCTGGGCGGCGTGGTGTTCCGCGAACCAATCGTGATTTCCAACGTGCCTCGTTTGGTGCCGGGCTGGACCGATCCAATCGTCATCGGCCGTCATGCTTTTGGCGACCAATATCGCGCAACCGACACGCTGATTCCCGGTCCCGGCAAACTGCGCATGGTCTTCGATGGGGCCGACGGTAAGCAGATCGATCTTGAGGTGTTCGACTTTCCGTCGCCGGGCGTCGCCATGACGATGTATAATCTCGACGATTCAATTCGCGATTTCGCGCGCGCATCGATGAATTATGCGCTGGACCTCGGCTGGCCGCTCTACATGTCGACCAAGAATACGATCATGAAGGCCTATGACGGGCGCTTCAAGGATCTGTTTCAGGAAATTTTCGATGCGGAGTTCAAGGCCCGGTTCGATGCGAAGGGCATCACCTATGAACACCGCCTAATCGATGACATGGTCGCTTCCGCCCTGAAGTGGAGCGGCAAATTCGTCTGGGCCTGCAAGAATTACGATGGCGATGTGCAGTCGGACACGGTGGCTCAGGGCTTCGGTTCGCTGGGCCTGATGACTTCGGTGCTGCTGGCGCCCGATGGCAAGACCGTCGAAGCGGAAGCGGCTCACGGTACGGTTACGCGTCACTACCGCATGCACCAGCAAGGCAAGGCGACTTCGACCAATCCGATTGCTTCGATCTTCGCCTGGACCCGTGGCATCGCCTATCGCGGAAAGTTCGACGGCACACCCGATGTGGTGAAATTTGCCGAGACGCTCGAACGGGTTTGCGTCGAGACGGTCGAAAGCGGCAAGATGACCAAGGATCTGGCTATTCTGATCGGGCCCGACCAACCCTGGCTGACCACCGAGGGCTTTTTCGAGGCGATTGTCGAAAACCTTGAGGCAGAAATGAAGAACTGGGGATGATTCGGCGTTGGCAGGCATTCGCCTGCTGACCTGATATCCGCAAAAAAGACCGGCGCGGTGCCAAGAGGCTGCCGCGCCGGTCCTGTTTTCCGCGATCGCCGTACTCGCCCGATGTTGGGGAGACGCCGCGCCTTGGAGGTCAGATGTCGTCGTCCGCGTCCGGGCCCGTCATCATCTCTCCGGCGACACGGTCGGTCTGGCCGCGGATCGCAGCCTCCAGCCGGTCGCAAACTTCCGGATTGTCCTTGAGGTAAGTCTTCGCATTCTCACGGCCCTGCCCGATGCGGATGGAATCGTAGCTGAACCAGGCGCCCGATTTCTCGACCAGGCCGGCCTTGACGCCCAGATCGAGAATCTCGCCAACCTTGGAAATGCCCTCGCCATACATGATGTCGAATTCGACCTGCTTGAACGGCGGAGCGACCTTGTTCTTGACCACTTTCACCCGGGTGGTGTTGCCGACGATATCGTCACGGTCCTTGATCTGGCCGGTGCGGCGAATGTCGAGCCGGACCGAGGCGTAGAATTTCAGGGCATTGCCCCCGGTAGTGGTCTCGGGATTGCCATACATCACGCCGATCTTCATGCGCAGCTGGTTGATGAAGATCACCATACAGCGCGAGCGGCTGATCGAGCCGGTGAGCTTGCGCAGGCTCTGCGACATCAGGCGCGCCTGCAGGCCGACATGGCTGTCGCCCATCTCGCCTTCGATCTCGGCCCGCGGCACCAGCGCGGCGACCGAATCGATCACCAACACGTCGATGGCATTGGAACGCACCAGGGTATCGACGATCTCAAGCGCCTGTTCGCCGGTATCGGGCTGCGAGACGATCAGCTCGTCGATATCGACGCCCAGCTTCCTGGCATAGCCGGGATCGAGCGCATGTTCGGCATCGACGAATGCGGCCGTGCCGCCCATCTTCTGCGCTTCGGCGATGGCATGCAGCGCCAGCGTGGTCTTGCCCGAACTTTCCGGGCCGTAGATCTCGATCACCCGGCCGCGCGGCAAGCCGCCAATTCCAAGGGCAATGTCGAGCCCCAGCGAACCGGTCGAAATCGCCTCGATCTCGATCGCCTCGCGGCTGCCCAGCTTCATCGCCGAACCCTTGCCGAAGGCCCGGTCGATCTGTGCCAGCGCCGCTTCCAGCGCCTTTTGCCGGTCCATGTCTTCCTTGCCTTCCTGAATCAGCTTGAGCTGCGCTGCCATGATCTATCTCCTTGCCCTAAAGACCTCTACCGGAAGGTCAATGGCGACTCGTGTATCGTGTTTGTTCTTTTGGAACAAGTGGGGAACGAAATTTTTTCCGTTTCGCGTTGCGACTTCCGTTTCGGGGCGTGGACCGGCGGTGCCAAGCTGCTATGCTCGATGCTGACCTGCAAGGAGAGCGAAGCATGGATTACATTCGTGTCGCGAGTGTCGAAGAGGTGCCGTCTGGTGGAATGATCCCCATAGAGGCGGGTGGAAACAAGCTCTTGCTGGCGGAAACTGACGGAAAATTCTATGCAGCCCAGCGCAAGTGCCCCCACTTTGGCTTCAATCTGTGCCGAGGCAGTATCGAAGACGGCGCAGTGGTCTGCCCGCTACACAAGGCCAAGTTCGATCTTGCCACTGGCGAAGTGGAACGCGACCCCAAGCTGCTGTTCATCGGCATGAAGGCAAAGAGCGGGCTTGCGACCTATCCGGTAAAGGTCGAAGGCGCGGACATATTCGTCGGAGTGTAAGAGAAAGATGCGACATCAAATTTGCGCCCTGTTGCTGCTTGCGGGCACATTCGCCAGCCCAGCCCCCGCCTTTTCGCAAGCCGCTGCTGGCCAATTGCCGCCTGGCATCAGCCAGTCCTCTGCCGGGCCATTCAAGGTGATCGAAGTGGCGACTACCGATCCCGCCCGCTTTCAGGCCGCCTGGAAAGAACGCAAGGAAGATGTGACACTGCCGGTCAACGGCACGGTTCGGCGCAACCAGCCAATAAACGTCTATCTGATCTTTGCCGGTTGCAAGCCCGCCGCGAACGGCAATTGCAATGTCGTGACCGACTTCGAGTTCTTCGATCCCGCCGGTGGCGTCTACAGCAAGCATCCCGCCATTCCGCAATGGCAGGGTCCGCCCGCACCGGACGGCCAGATCGTGATGGGGGCAACTGGCGTCGGTTTGACAGTCGAGCCCGGAGAGAAACTGGGAGTCTATCGTATTCGAACATTCACAACCGACAAAGTCGCCAATGTCACCGTGGCCAACGAAATCTCGGTGACGGTTGAGGAAGCCCAATAGACGGTACAGGGCATGTTCGATGGATTCCGGGGCGATGCCACCAGGCTTGATATACCAGTGCACCCGGAAGCTCTGCGCGCGGCGGGGCCGGAATTCCTGACGCGCGCCTTTCGTACTTTCGGCTCACTCGGCCGGGGCAATGCCGTTACCGCCATTGAGACAATCGAAATGTGCCCGGGCGGCAGCACCGGGGCCAAGCTGTTTCTCGACATAGCCTATGAACGGCCGGACCCCTCGCTGCACAGACGGCTGTTCGTCAAATTCTCACGCGATTTCGAGGATGAGCGGCGCGACAATCGCGGGCGTTGGGAAATGGCCGGCGAGGCCCGCTTTGCGCCACTCTCGCGGCTGCAAGGTTTTCCGATTGCAGTGCCGGCTGCCTATTTCGCGGATTACGAGCAAGCCAGTGGCAGCGGCCTCGTCATCACACAGCGCATTGCCTACGGTGAAGGCAACGTAGAGCCGCAGCGGCGCAAGTGCCTCGATCACCTGACGCTCGACGAGCCGCTTGACCATTACCGGCAAGTCGTCACGGCCCTCGCCCGGCTCGCCGCTGCACACAAATCGGGCCGGCTTGCCACCGATATCGAGGCGCGCTTTCCGTTCGATCCAGCCACTGATTCGGCCGATCCGATCCGTTACAGCCTGCCGGAATTGCGCGACGAACTGGACCGCTGCTTCGACTTCGCCGCCCGCTGTCCGCACCTGCTTCCGGAAGAGGTGCGCAGTGCCGAATTCCACGCGCAGCTTGCAGCCGACGCCCTGCTGATCTTCGGGCAAGAAGCCGCGATCCAGCACTTCCTGCAAAGCGATCCCCGGATGATCGCGCTGTGTCACTGGAACGCGCATATCGACAATTGCTGGTTCGAGAGGGGCGCCAACGGAGAGTTGCACTGCGGGCTGACGGATTGGGGCCGCGCCGGTCAGATCACGCTGGGCAGCGCGCTGTGGGGCGGACTATCGGCGGCGCACCATAGCGTGTGGGACGAGCATCTCGACGATCTTCTTGCCCTGTTCGTCCGCGAATACGCCGCGCACGGCGGGCCGGCGATCACGGTCGAGGAATTGCTGTTCCATCTGCGGCTGCATCTGGCCGCCATGGGCGTGGCGCGGGTCCTGGCTTTCCCCGAAGTCGTCCTGTTCCGCCTGCCCGAATGCATTCATGCCACCGGGTGCGACGATCCGATGTTCCTTCCCGTCGCCGCCGACCCCGCGCGCAATTCGCTGCACATCTATACGGTGTTCCTCAAGTTCTGGCGGCGCTACGATGTCGGCGGCGCGGTTCGGGAGTTGCTTGCGCGTCAGGCTCAGGCATAATCCCGCCAAATCACGGGAGAGCGATCGATGAGCAGGGAAAACGAAGCAGTCGCGGTCAAATTCGTCATGGCCATGGGCAACAACGATCCGGTTGCCGCCGCGGAAACTCTTGCACCCGAGGCTTTCGCCGAAGCGCGCGGCTATTCGAACTTCAAGGGCAAACGCAGCGCGGCGATGATGATTGGCGGGATCGAGGCGTTCAAGGCGCTGATGCCGGATGGCCTGTCATTCAAGATTCTGTCGGTGACATCGAACGACGATACCGTCGTGGTCGAAGCCGAAGGCAATGCCGTGACCTGCGCCGGCACGGCCTATCGCAACCACTATTGCTTCGTGCACCGGCTGAAGGACGGCAAGATCGTCGAGCTGCGCGAATACTTCTGCGGCGCGCACGCCAACGAAGTGCTCTGGCCGCTGGCCTCGCAGATGAGCGAGGATCTGGCCAATACGGTGGGGTAGCCATCCTCAGGACAGCGCGTGCCCCAGTGTCGCCTCAAGCGCGGCCAGCGCCTGGTCTCCCCCGGTCACCTTGATCGCATGCATGCCCATGGCGGCGGCGGGCTTGCAGTTGATCCCCAGGTCGTCGAGATAAACGCAGGCCCCGGCCTCGACCGCCAGCATGTCGCAAGCCAGCGCATAGATGCGCGGATCGGGCTTTCTCAGGCCGGTCAGCGCGCTCTCCACGACATGATCGAAGCGGCGGAACACATGGCCAAGCCGCGGGTCGGCGCGCATCCCTTCGTCCGGATAGCCGGGCGTGCGCATATTGTTGGTGATGCAGCCCAGTCGATAGCCAAGGCCGCCAAGCCGGTCGAGCGCCGCGACCATTTCCGGCCGCACCGCGCCCGAGAGCACTGCCATGACTTCGCTGCCGCGTACCGCGCCACCCAGCGCCGCCGCCTCTTCGGCGAACAGGCCGTCGAATTCTTCCAGCGTGATTTCCGAGCGTTCCAGCCGCGCCCAGGCATTGCTGTCGGGATTGGTGGCATTGACACGGCGCACAAGACCGGGCGGCAGGCCGCGCTCGCGTTCCAGCCGCTCGATCCCCTCGAACGGCGATTGGGTGATGACCCCGCCGAAGTCGAAAATAATTGCTTCGAATTTGCGGCCGGGCATGCGACCATTTCCTTTCTGGCAGTTGATTTGAGTCATGGCGCGTCATGCGCGATGATGCGAATGAAAAGCATTGGCAACGGAGATACCGATATGCGTTCGATTCTTGTCTATGCCGACCGTGGCCCGTCGATGCCATCCCGGCTTGAAACCGCGCTTTCGCTGGCGCGCACGACCGGCGGACATGTCACCGTTCTGGTCGATACGCCGATCCAGCGGTATATCTCGATGGATCCGATGGGCGGATCCTACGTCGCGACCGATGCGCTCAACCAGGCGCTGGCGGAAGACGATGCCCATGCCGCGGCGATCGCCGGCCGGCTGGAAGGTCAGGATGTGCCATTCGATGTCGTCCATTCCGAAATCGAACCGGTCGATGCGCTGGCTTCGGCGGCCCGGCTGGCTGATGTCGTCGTGCTGTCGCGGTCGAGCGCGATGGCGGGCGATCTTGCCATGGTTTCACGCACGCCAGTGCTGGTGCTGCCTGACGAGACCGAGCTCGATCTGCCGCTTGGGTCGGCGGCGATTGCCTGGGACGGCGGCGACGAAGCAGCGCTGGCCCTTCGCAGTTCGGTGTCGCTGCTGGCAGGCTGCTCAAATGTCCATGTCCTGACTGTCAAGGAAAAGCCTGGCGGGTTCCCGCCGATCGACGCGCTGTCCTATCTCTCGCGCCACGGCATCAAGGCGGAACTGCACGAACTGGCGAGGGCCGGCTCGACCGAGGAAACGCTGGCCGCCGAAGTGGCGCGTCTGCAAAGCGATCTGCTGGTCATGGGGGCGTTCGGCCACAGCCGCATGCGCGAATTCTTCTTCGGCGGCGTCACGCGCTATTTCCTTGAGGACTGCCCCCGTCCGGCGCTGCTCCTCGCCCATTGAGCGAGCGAACGGGGCCGTTAATGTATGCTGCGCCGCACAATATCTGGACTGCTTCCGGCGCAGCCAACAGGCAGCCCCGGATTACCTTGTTCATTTTCCCTTAATAATCAAAGCAGATCGTAAGTTGCAAATTTTGCAATTATCTTTGTGTGTTTCGCACTTGCGGTATTACTGACACGAGTGCATATAGGCTGAGCCTTTCAGGCATCCTCTCCCAAAACTTCAAGGCCCGGGCGGCAACGCCCGGGCCTTTTTTCTTGCCGGCTCAAGGCGTGCGATTTGCAATCCCCGCCGCCAGTTCCTAGCTTCCCCCAGAAGCAATCCGGGGAACCGAGTCCATGGCCGAAGCGCCGGCAATAGCCGAGAACAGAACCGTCAAGCTGCAAGTCGCGGCCGCGCGGCAAGAAGAAAGCGGGCAGGGCATAGCCCGGCTGCCCAAGTCGGCCATGTCGGCGCTCGGGGCAATGGAAGGCGATGTCATCGAGATCGAGGGCAAGCGCGTCACGGCCGCCCGCGCGGTGCTTGCCTATACAGAAGACGAGGCGCTCGATGTCGTGCGGCTCGATGGCTTGCAACGGGCCAATGCCGAAGTCGGCTCGGGCGATCATGTTGTAGTGCGCAAGAGCGAAAGCCGCGCCGCCCAACGCGTCGTCTTCGCCCCGTCGCAGAAGGAAATGCGGCTGCAGGGCCCGGCCGAGGCCTTGAAGCGCAATTTCTTCGGCAGGCCGCTCGTCGCGGGCGATCTGGTCGCCACGACTGGCCAGCAGCAAGTGCGCGACATGCCGCCGCAAGTGCAGCGCATGTTCAACACGCCTGCTTTCGCACTCACGCAAATCCGCCTGACCGTGGTTTCGACCGTGCCCAAGGGCATTGTCCACATCGACGAGAACACCGAAGTCGAGATGCGTACCGAGTTCGAGGAAGCGCGCGGCAGCCGCGGCGACGTCAACTATGACGACGTCGGCGGCATGGCGGACACCATCCGGCAACTGCGCGAAATGGTCGAATTGCCCTTGCGCTATCCCGAATTGTTCACGCGGCTTGGCGTCGATCCGCCCAAAGGCGTGCTGCTTCACGGGCCGCCGGGTACAGGCAAAACGCGGCTCGCCCGTGCCGTCGCCAACGAGAGCGAGGCCAATTTCTTCACGATCAACGGGCCCGAGATTATGGGTTCGGCCTATGGCGAAAGCGAAAAGCGACTGCGCGAGGTGTTCGAGGAAGCCGCCAAGGCCTCGCCTTCCATCGTCTTCATCGACGAAATCGATTCGATCGCCCCCAAGCGCGGCCAGGTTTCGGGCGAGGCCGAAAAGCGGCTGGTCGCACAGCTGCTGACGCTGATGGACGGTTTGCACAGCAATTCGAACATAGTCGTGATCGCGGCCACAAACCGCCCCGACGCTATCGACGAGGCCTTGCGACGGCCCGGCCGGTTCGACCGCGAAATTATCATCGGCGTGCCCGACGAGAGCGGACGGCGCGAAATCCTCGGCATCCACACTCGGGGCATGCCGCTGGGCGAAGGCGTCGATCTGGACGAACTGGCGCGCACCAGCCACGGCTTCGTCGGCGCAGACATTGCCGCACTGGCGCGCGAAGCGGCGATCGAGGCCGTGCGCAGGATCATGCCGCAGCTGGACCTCGAGGCGCAGACTATTCCGCCCGAAGTGCTCGAAACTTTGTGTGTCACGCGCGAAGACTTCATCGACGCACTCAAGCGCGTTCAGCCCAGCGCCATGCGCGAAGTCATGGTGCAAGTACCCAATGTCGGCTGGCACGACATCGGCGGGCTCGACGAAGCGCAGCTCAAGCTCAAGGAAGGCATCGAGCTGCCCTTGCGCAACCCCGAGGCTTTCCGCCGCCTCGGCATCCGCCCCGCCAAGGGTTTCCTGCTGTTCGGACCGCCGGGCACCGGCAAGACCCTGCTGGCCAAGGCCGTGGCCAAGGAGGCGGAAGCCAACTTCATTTCGATCAAGTCGTCAGATTTGCTGTCCAAATGGTACGGCGAGAGCGAGCAGCAGATCTCGCGCCTGTTCGCCCGCGCCCGCCAGGTCGCCCCTTGTGTGATCTTCATCGACGAAATCGACAGTCTGGTGCCAGCACGCGGCACTTCGGGCCTGGGCGAACCGCAAGTGACGGCTCGGGTCGTCAACACCATCCTCGCCGAAATGGACGGCATGGAAGAAATGCAGTCGATCGTTCTGGTCGGCGCGACCAATCGGCCGGCACTGATCGACCCTGCCTTGCTGCGCCCGGGGCGGCTCGATGAGCTGGTCTATGTCGGCACGCCCGACAAGAAAGGCCGGGAGCATATCCTCAAGATTCACACGGCGAAAATGCCGCTTGGCCCGGATGTGGACCTTGACAAGGTCGCGGAAGAGACGGAGCGCTTCACTGGCGCCGACCTTGAGGATGTCGTCCGCCGTGCCGGCCTCATAGCCATCCGCAAGCGCGGCGAAGGGGCGACGGAAGTCCTCGCCGCAGATTTTGCCGAAGCTCTGGCCGATTCGCGCGCCACGGTGACGCCCGAGATGGAAGCGGAATACGCCAAGATGAAGGGCGAGCTGAAGAAGCGGGCGATGGAAGTCACGCCGATCGGGTTCATCGCGCCAGGTATGCTGGAATCGACGCGAGACCGGAAGAACGGCTAAGGCGAACCGCTATTCGCGTCACCCCAGAACGGCTTCATTAGCGTCTTCCACGCCCAGCCGGTGACGGATCAGCGTGCCGGGCATTTCGCGGCGCAGCCAGTCCATGATGCCTTCGCGGATTTGACAGCGCAGGTCGAATAGCGAGGCGGCATCGGCGGCGCTCATAGCCAGCCGCAATTCGATGGTCTCCGGGCGGGCCTCCGTCATCTTGAGCGAATGCTCTCGTCTGTCCCAGAGCGGATGGGCCTCCAGCATCCGCTCGAATTCGGCACGGATCGGAGCCACTTCCGCCGCCGGATCGAGGTGGAGGAAGACCGCACCGGTCAGCTCGTTGCCCAGCCTGGTCCAGTTCTCGAATGTAGTGTCGAAGAATCTGCTGGTCGGAATCACGATGCGCCGTTCGTCCCAGGTCTTGAGGACGACCAAATTCATCTGGATCGTTTCGACCCTGCCGGTGTGGCCATCGACGACGACAAGATCGCCGATCCGTAACGGTTCGGTCAGCGCCATTTGCACGCCGGCGATGAAGGACTTGAGCGCGGGCTGCGCCGCTGCGCCGACGGCCAGCCCGGCAAGTCCCGCCGAGGCCATCAGAGTCACCCCGACGCCGCGCACTTCCGGAATGCTGAACAGCATGAGCGCGAGAGTCAGAACGACGATGACGAATGACGCGACCCGGGAAAATATCTCGACCCGGGTCTTTCGGCTGCGGGCAGAGAGTTCGTCCGGCGAAAGGTCGGCACGACTCTCTATGGCTACAGCAAAGGCTTTCACCAGCGCGAATGCCACCCAGCCCAGCAGCGCCGGAATGACGAAGCGCGCGACCGAATCCCAGATGTGGGCAAGCGACGGTTCGGATTCGCTTGCAACAGATATGGCCACCGCCACTATCGACCAGCGAGCCGGCTGGCGCAATCGGCCGACCACTTCCCGATCGGTCTCCAATTCGGACAGGCGGGAAAAGCGGTCCAGCAGGAAAAACAGGAAGAGATGGATGACCAGGGCGATGGCGACCGCGATGCCGGCGGTGATCGCACTGCCGGTCAGCAGGTCCATCCAGTGCGACATGCGATCAGTATCAGGCAAGGTCAATGCGCCGCTCCCCAGCTCACTCCGGTACCGATTTCCACGCCCAGAGGCACGCTGAGCTTGACTGCCGGCTCGGCGGCCTCGGCCATGACTCGCTCGATCACTGGCGAGGCTGCCGCGACATCGCCTTCGGGCAATTCGAACACCAGTTCGTCGTGAACCTGAAGCAGCATACGCACATGCCCCAGCCCTTCTGCTCCCAGCGCGGGCATCATCCGCGCCATGGCGCGTTTGATGATATCGGCCGATGTGCCCTGAATCGGGGCATTGATCGCGGCGCGTTCCGAGCCCTGCCGTTCGGCCTGGTGTTGCGACTTGATTCGCGGAAACCAGCACTTGCGTCCAAACAGAGTGAGCGAATAGCCACGCTCGCGCACGGTCTCGAGAGTCTCGTGGATATAGCGCTGAATGCCGGGGAAGCGCTGGAAATAGAGGTCTATGGTCTCCTGCGCCTCTTCGGGCGTGATGCCGAGACGCGTGGCCAGGCCCCAACGCGAAATACCGTAGAGGATGGCGAAGTTGACTGTTTTGGCGCGAGCGCGGGTGTCGCGATCGACTGTCCCGAACATTTCCTGCGCAGTGCGCGCGTGGATGTCTTCGCCGTGGGCAAAGGCTTCTTTCAAAGTCGGCACGCCGGCCATATGGGCTGCTAGGCGCAGTTCGATCTGGCTATAGTCGGCCGCCAACAGCACATTGCCCTTGTCCGCCACGAAACAGTCGCGGATTTGCCGGCCGATGTCGGTGCGGATCGGGATGTTCTGCAGGTTGGGCTCGGTCGAGCTGAGCCGCCCGGTCTGCGCGCCAACCAGCGAATAGCTGGTATGGACACGGCCGGTATCGGGATTGATCGCCTGCTGCAGCGCCTCGGTATATGTCGAGCGCAGCTTGGACAGCTGCCGCCAGTCGAGCACTCGGGCGGCCAGATCGACGCCGGTCGCGGCAAGGCCTTCCAGCACGCCGACATCGGTCGAATATTGCCCGCTCTTGCCCTTGCGCCCGCCCTTCAGACCCATCTTGTCGAACAAAATGTCGCCGAGCTGCTTGGGACTGCCGATAGTGAAGGGCCCGCCCGCCAGTTCGTGGATCTCGCTCTCCAGCGCGCCGATGCGCTGGGCGAATTCCGCGGAAAGCCCGGCCAACCGCTCGCGGTCGAGCTTGATGCCGTGGCGCTCCATCTGCGCCACAACCGGCACCAGCGGCCGGTCGACGCGTTCGTAGATCGTCGTCGAGCCTTCCTCGGGAAGCCTGGGCTTCAGAACCCGGTGCAGCCGCCAGGTCACATCCGCATCCTCGGCGGCATAGGCGGTAGCGCGGTCGAGCGGGACTTCGGCGAAAGAGATCGCCTTCTTGCCACTGCCGCAGACGTCCTTGAAGGCAATGCAGGTGTGGCCCAGGTGGCGTCCGGCCAGCTCGTCCATGCCATGTCCGCCGCCGATGCCTTCCTCGTCGCGCCCGGCATCGAGATCGAAGCTTATCACCATGGTGTCGTCGATCGGCGAGACTGCAATGCCGTACCGCGCCATGACATTGAGGTCGTACTTGATGTTCTGCCCCACTTTGAGAACCGCATCGCTTTCGAGCAAAGGCTTGAGCCGGGCGATCGCGGCTTCCCGGTCGATCTGCACCGGCTTTTCGGCGAACATGTCAGTCCCGCCATGCCCCAGCGGAATGTAGCAGGCCTCGTTCGGCCCGACCGCCAGGCTCACGCCGACCAGGTCGGCCTGCATGGCGTCGAGCGCACTGGTCTCGGTATCGAAGGCAACCAGCCGCGCGGCCTGGGCTCGCGCAATCCAGCTATCGAGTGCTTCCAGCGTCTGTACGCATTCATAGGCGGCATGATCGATGTCAGCCATTTCCGGCAGCGGCTGCCTTGCCGCCCCTTCGGAAGGGCCTGCACCGGGTGTGACCGGTTTGGCGGGGTTCAGCAGCACCGGCCGGTCAGGGCTGCCCGCCCCGGTGCCCAGCCGCCGCAACAGGCTGGTGAAGCCATGCTTTTCGAGGAAGGCCGCCAGCGGACCGGGCGGAATTTCACCCAGCAGGAAGTCATCGAGCTCGACCGGCAGCGGGCAGTCTTCCTTCAACTGCACCAGCACCCGGCTGAGTCGCGCCATGCCGGCCTGCTCGATCAGCGAATCGCGCATCTTCGATGGCTTCATCTCCGGCGCGGCCGCCAGCGCCGATTCGAGATCGCCGTATTCCTGGATCAGTTTCGTGGCGGTCTTGGGGCCTATCCCCCGGATACCCGGAATGTTATCCACAGCATCGCCCATCAACGCCAGTACGTCGCCAACCTTTGCCGGGGGAACGCCGAACTTCTCTTCCACCTCGGCGGTGTCGATTCGCTGGTTCTTCATCGTATCGAGCATGTCGATATGCCCGCCATTTCCATCGGGGCCGACCAGCTGCATAAGATCCTTGTCCGAAGAGACGATGGTAACGTCCCAACCCCGTTCGGTCGCGGCATGGGCATAGCTGGCGATCAGATCGTCCGCCTCGAGGTCGTCTTCCTCGATGCAGGCCAGGCTGAAAGCGCGGGTGGCGTCGCGAATCAGCGGGAACTGCGGGCGCAGGTCCTCGGGTGGCGGAGGCCGATTCGCCTTGTATTCGGGGAAAATCCCGTTGCGGAACGAAGTTCCCGCCTTGTCGAGGATGACGGCAAGGTGCGTCGGCCCATCGGCCTTGTTGAGATCGTCCGCCAGCTTCCACAACATTGTCGTGTAGCCATAGACCGCGCCCACCGGGGTTCCTTCGGGATCGGTCAGGGGGGGCAAGCGGTGATAAGCACGGAAGATATAGGCCGAGCCATCGACCAGGTAGAGATGCTGCTTGGGTTTCATGCCTTGCGTGTTAGCAAGCCTGGCCACTGGCGTCAGCCCGTGCCGGTGCTGCGCCGATTCGCCGGTCTTGCCATATCCTCGACACAATTGGCCTCTAGGTGTCGATCGTGGAAAACTGCGGTCGCAGCGTCTTGTGCTACTAGCGCTTGCATCGCCGCGCCAACTCGACTAATTGAGCGCGAAGTCTACCAATGCGGTAGGCTTTCTGTCCGTCTGCGGATGGCATGGTGCCATCGGGCCGGGCAAGGTCCACTCGCTGTTCAAGGATAACATACATGCGCAAGATCGTTCTCGTTGCTGCCGCCGCTGGCGCTGCTCTCGCTCTCTCGGCTTGCTCGAAGCCGGCCGACCAGGCCGCTGACGCCGCCACGGACGCTGCTACGGCTGCTGCCGACGCCGCTTCGGGCGCTGCTGACGCCGCTTCGGGTGCCGCCGACGCCGCCGCTGGCGCCGCTTCGGGTGCCGCCGACGCCGCTGCTGGCGCCGCTTCGGGTGCCGCCGACGCCGCCGCTGGCGCCGCCGACGCTGCCAAGGATGCGGCTGCTGCTGCTTCGGACGCTGCCAAGAAGATGTAATTTTCGCCTCTGGCGAAATTCAGGATCGGGCGCGCGGGGTTATGCCTCGCGCGCCCTTTCTTTTGCCTGGATAATTTCTCGAATGGCGGCGCCCGCAACCTTGGCGTCGCGCCGGGAGGCTCTCAAGTCAGCGCGCGTTGGCCTGGCGCTGCCGCACGGCTTCGTACTGATAATTGTCGTAGAGTGTGCGTGCGATTTCGGCGATGCGCGTGCTGCGCGCCGGCTTGCTGCCCTGGCCGGTCACGTAAATAGCCACAGCAATGGCGCGTCCATCGGGCGCTTCAAGAATTCCCACGTCGCTGGCCGTGTTTGAAAGCGTGCCGGTCTTGTGCGCAACGCGCACATCGCCGGGAAGCAGGGCCGGTATCCTGGTCTTGCCGGTAACGCAACGCTGCATCGTGCCCAGCAGGACATCCCGGCTTTCGGCGCTGAGCCACTGTCCCTGATAAAGCCCGGTCAGCAGGCGCACCATGGAAGCAGGCGTTGCCGAATCGCGCGCATCGATTGTGGTAGCGGGATTGACTGCCCCATCGTCGCGCACAAGCGTGGCAATATCGCGGTCGATCCGCATGCCGGAAATGCCCGACTTGCGCAGCCAGGCATTGACTGCCTGCGGGCCGCCCACTGCCGCGAGCAAGGCATCTGTGGCCTGATTGTCGCTGCGGGTAAGCGAAAGGTCGATCAGATCGATCGCGGCATAATATTTGCCTGGCCGCACCGGCGCGACCGGCCCGTCGAACTTGCGCGAGGGAACCGGCACCATCATCGGGAACTGATCCGAAAGCTTGAAGCGTCCGGCATCGACCATATCGAGGTACGTTGCGGCAATCGCAATCTTGCTCGTGCTGGCCATGGGGAAGGGCTGTTCGCTGAGCACACCGATGCTTCGCCCGGTCGCCAGGTCCATCGCGGCAACGCCGATTCTGCCCTGGCTGGCATCGGCGAGTTGAGCCACCTGCGATTCGAACCAGTTGCGCGGCGCCGCGCGCGAATAGGCCGGATTGACGGCCACCAGCCGCTGAACAGGGGCGGCAGGCGCAGGCGAGCGATTTGGCTTGCCGGGAGCAAAAGCCTGATCGAACGCCGATTCGAAATCGTCCGCATCCTGCGCCTGCGCCATGGAGAGCGGCGCGGTTGCCGCCGCCACAAACATCAGGGCCGTGGCAATCCGGCCAAGAAGAACATTGATCCGTTTTGTCATCGCAATGGTCAAGCTATCCGGCTCATGGTTTGTTTTTGCTTAACGCGGAACATTAAGGGAATCGCCGCCAATAGCAACGAAGCTAGCGATGAAGCGCCGCGTAACTGCGGGAAATCGCGTAATTTCCCGCAAAGAGACGCGCGTTCGCCCCCAAATGCGGGTGCGCCGGGCCATGTTCAGGCCGCGCCGATCGCCTGCCTGGCTTGCTGGACATAGGTCGTTTGCTTGATGCCCCAGAGGAACATTTTCCCCAAAAGGCGCCCCGGCCATCGCATCGGGCGCATCACCTGCAGGAACAGGACGACTCGTGGTTCGCTGCTTTCGTTCCAGGCCTCGTGATTGAAAGTCTCATCGAAAATCAGGAATTCGCCCGGCTTCCAGCGGCGGTAGGTGTCGCGCACGCGTAACTCGCAGCGGTCCTCTTCCGGCGGGACGATCAAGCCAAGATGGACATTGAGCATGGCCTTGGTCACGCCGTAGTGATCGCGGATATGCGTGCCGGGCTCGAATATCGAGAAGAAGGCGACCATGACATTGGGCACCTGATCGATCAGCGCCGCCGTCTTCGGGCAGCGCTGGCAATTGTCTTTCACGCGGTAGCCGTAGCCGTGAAAGAAGTAGCTCTTCCAGGCGGAATTCTGTGCGATGCGACGATGGTCCGGCGAAATGTCGCCGAACGAGGGAATGCCCTGGCGATCGACCATGACAGCCCTGGCTTCCGCGAGAATTGTCTCCCAATTCTCTTTCAGCGCGGCGATGCCCGGCACCTGGCGCTCATCGACAAACGGTTGCCTGCCAATGAGCGACTGTCCCGCCAGCCAGCGGTTGAGCGGGCGCCGCAATCTCTTTCCTATCCAGACAGCCGGCGAATCCTTTACCGGCTGGTATTGCGTCAATTCCATCGAGCTGCCGGTTCCTTTCCTGACCGTTGCGTCCCGAATATCGTTTCGTGTCAGCCCAAAATAGGAAAGGCTGCGCGTCCGGCAAGAGGGTTTGGGCCGCCAAATCGCGCCCCGCCTTGCCCTGGCGCACATGCGGATCAGTCCGGCGCGAAAATCAGGGGACAAGCCCGAACACAAAGAAAAAGGGCCGGAAGGATCGCTCCCTCCGGCCCCGTTTCCTGTGGCTGAGTGACTTGGACCTAGAAGTCCATGCCGCCCATGCCGCCCATGCCGCCGCCCGGGGGCATGCCCATGGCCGGCTTGTCGTCGGGCCTCTCGCTGATCGCGGCTTCGGTCGTGATCAGCAGACCGGCGACCGAGGCTGCGTCCTGCAGCGCGGTGCGCACGACCTTGGTCGGGTCGATCACGCCGGCGGCGACGAGGTTCTCGTAGACGTCGGTCTGGGCGTTGAAGCCCTTGGTCTGGTCGGCTTCGCGCAGCAGATTGCCGGCAACCACCGCGCCATCATGGCCGGCGTTTTCGGCGATCTGGCGAACCGGGGCCTGGATCGCCTTGCGGACGATGTCGATGCCCTTGGTCTGATCGTCGTTGGCGCCCTTCATGCCGTCGAGCGCCTTGGTGGCATAGAGCAGCGCCGTGCCGCCGCCCGGGACGATACCTTCTTCCACCGCGGCGCGGGTCGCGTGGAGAGCGTCGTCGACGCGATCCTTGCGCTCCTTCACTTCGACTTCGGAAGCGCCGCCGACCTTGATCACGGCCACGCCGCCAGCAAGCTTGGCGAGACGCTCCTGGAGCTTCTCGCGGTCATAGTCGCTGGTGGTGGTTTCGATCTGGGCGCGGATCTGCTCGATGCGGCCCTTGATGTCGTCCGGATTGCCCGAACCATCGACGATGGTGGTGTTGTCCTTGTCGATGGTGACGCGCTTGGCTTCGCCGAGCATGCCGAGCGTGACGTTCTCAAGCTTGATGCCGAGATCTTCCGAGATCATCTCGCCGGCGGTCAGCGTGGCGATATCGCCCAGCATGGCCTTGCGGCGATCGCCGAAGCCGGGCGCCTTGACGGCGGCGACCTTGAGCCCGCCGCGCAGGCGGTTGACCACCAGAGTGGCCAGCGCTTCGCCTTCGATGTCTTCGGCGATGATCAGCAGCGGACGGCCCGACTGCACCACGGCCTCGAGAATCGGCAGCATCGACTGGAGGTTCGACAGCTTCTTCTCGTGGATCAGGATATAAGGGTTATCCAGTTCGACGACCATCTTCTCGGCATTGGTGACGAAATAGGGCGAGAGGTAGCCGCGGTCGAACTGCATGCCTTCGACGACATCGAGTTCGAATTCGAGGCCCTTGGCCTCTTCCACGGTGATCACGCCTTCCTTGCCGACCTTCTCCATGGCCTCGGCGATCTTCTCGCCGACTTCGGTGTCGCCATTGGCCGAGATGATGCCGACCTGGGCGATTTCGGACGAGCCGGAAACCGGCTTCGAGCGTGCGACCAGATCTTCAACGACCTTGGTGACGGCGAGATCGATGCCGCGCTTCAGATCCATCGGGTTCATGCCGGCGGCAACGCCGGTCATGCCTTCGCGCACGATCGCCTGGGCGAGCACGGTCGCGGTGGTGGTGCCGTCACCGGCCTGGTCGTTGGTCTTGCTGGCGACTTCGCGCAGCATCTGCGCGCCCATGTTCTCGAACTTGTCCTTGAGCTCGATTTCCTTGGCGACAGTGACGCCGTCCTTGGTAATGCGCGGAGCGCCGAAGCTCTTGTCGATGACGACGTTGCGGCCCTTGGGGCCGAGCGTGACTTTCACCGCGTTGGCGAGAATGTCCACGCCGTTGAGAATGCGTTCGCGCGCGTCGCGCGAAAAGCGTACGTCCTTGGCAGCCATTGTTTGGTTCCTTCAGAATTCGGTTGCAGGATGGAAAGTGCGTTCTCAGCCGATAATGCCGAGAATATCGCTTTCCTTCATGATCAGCAGGTCTTCACCGTCGATCTTGACTTCGGTGCCGGACCACTTGCCGAACAGCACGCGATCGCCGGCCTTGACGTCGAGCGGCGTCACCTTGCCGTCTTCGGCCTTCGAACCCGAGCCGGCGGCGACGATTTCGCCCTCGGCAGGCTTTTCCTTGGCGCTGTCGGGAATGATGATCCCGCCTGCGGTCTTTTCCTCGGCTTCGACGCGGCGGACCAGCACGCGGTCGTGGAGCGGACGGAAACCCATAGTTGTCTTCCTCTTCCAGATTGGTGGATACGAAAATGCGTTAGCACTCCCCAAGGGAGAGTGCCAGCGGCGCGCATATGGGTAGGCGTTCACCTGCCGTCAAGGCGATTCACGATGAAAAAATGCAACTGCTACTCCCCTCCCGCTTGCAGGAGGGAAAATTACCTCGGGAACAGACCCAGCCGCTCGCGCCGGTACCACCGCCACAGGAGCAGGGCCGCGACGACGACCAGGCCCAGCGCAAGGCCAAACCATACCCCAAGTCCGCCGAGAGGTGTGCGGAAGCCGAGCAGCACGGCTGCGCCGAACCCGATCACCCAATAGCCGAAAAGCGCCATCTGCATGGGCACGCGCGTGTCTTGCAGCCCGCGAAGCGCGCCAGCGGCCACGGCCTGGATGCCGTCGAAAAGTTGAAAGGCGGCGCCAACGCGCAGGTAAATCAATGCGAAGCCCAGCATTGCCACATTGGCCGGGTCGGAAACATCGACATAAACCGAAAGGATCGCGCGGGGGAACAGCAGCATGGTCAGGGCCGCGCAACCGGCAAAGAGAATGCAGACCACAAGGCCAGCCCAGCCCGCGCGGCCGGCACCGGCCCGGTCGCCGGCGCCGAAGCGGTAACCCACCCGGATCGTCGCGGCCTGACCGACCCCGAAGGGCACCTGAAAGGCAAAAGCGGCGACTTGCAGCGCGACGGCATGTCCGGCGAGCTGCTCCGGCCCCAGGAGCCCCATCAGGAACGCGGCGCTGCCGAAGAAACCTCCCTCAGCAACGACAATCAGGGCAATCGGCACGCCAAGCCGGACGATTTCGCGAAACCTCTGCCACTCGGCTCGCCACCAGCGCCCAAACGCGTGGTAGCGGCGCATGCGCCGATCGGCCTGGATTGCAGCCGCATAGGCAAGCAGGGTGATCACCGAAGTGATCAGGGTAGAAAGCGCCGAACCTTCGAGGCCCATGGCCGGGGCGCCGAAATTTCCGAACACGAACATGTAGTTGCCAATCGCATTGATAACGATGGCAAGGGCCGTGATCAGCGTCGCGACGACCGGCCTGCCCAGCGCCGCGACAAAGCCGCGCAGCACATTGCAGCCGATCTGCGGAATCAGGCTCCACAGGAGCAATGCCAGGAACGCGCCCGCCCGTGCAGCAACCGTGGCGGTCTGGCCCGTTGCCAGCATGATCGACTCGCCGAACGCGCAGATCGCCATGCCGGCAAGGCCCGCAAGACCCGACAGCCACAGCGCCATGCGCAGCGTTCGTCGCACTTCGCGCAGGGCATGCCGGCCGCGGCCCAGTTCGGCGGCAATCAGCGATATGGCCGAACCGGTCAGCCCCGAACTCGCCCAGACCAGCAGGCCGAACAGGCTGGTCGAAAGGCTTGCCGCGGCCAGCGCTTCCGCACCCAGCCGCGCAACGAAGATGACGTCTATCGCATAGACCGCCATCTGCAGCAGGTTGGCAAGCACCAGTGGCGCCGCCAGACGCAGGCTCTCTCGCAGCTCGGTGCGCATGGGGGAAAGATGCGGCGCGGTGGACATAAAGCCGGCCCGGATAGGGGAATTGCGGAGGCAAGCAAAGCGGCGTTTTGCGCCAGCTGCCCTGCCTCTGGCGAAACGGGTCCATTGCATATAGCGCTGCTGCAAGCAGGCGCCCGAAAGGAAAGGGCGCGCCAAGAGGGAAGGACCGGATCGTGATGGCACAGTCGCCGATACTCGCTTCATTTCAGCTCGAGCAGACTGGTGAGACGGCACGGCGGGAGCCATGTAGCAAGCCGTTGACGGACATCTGCATCCTGGCAAGATAGATCGACTGTTCCTTGCTGGAGACGCATATGCGCAGGTGGACCCTGACGATCCTTGTGGCGGGCTTTCTGGCCGGTTGCGGCAGCGACAGCGGGACCAGCAGCGACGGCGCGCGCGACGCGTCCGGCGCTTTGACAGGCTCGCCCGTCGCCGCAGAGACCGCCAGTCTGGGCAATGCCCCCGGCAATGTGCCTGTTGCCGCAGCAAGTGTCGCACCCATAAGGGAGTTCGTCATTTGCCTGGCCTGCCATCGCATCGAGCCGGACCGGCCCCTGATCGGGCCCAGCCTGTTTGGCGTCTATGGCCGCAGTGCGGGCAGCGCGCCCGACTATCATTACAGCCAGGCCATGAAGGAATCGGGCCTCACCTGGGACGACGCCACACTCGACGCCTATCTGACAAGGCCGCAGGCTTTGATGCCCGGCACCAAAATGGCCTTCGCGGGCATCCCCGATCCTGCCAGACGCAAGGCCGTGATCGACTATCTCAAGACGCTGAGATAGGCTCCCCAGACTTGCTCAGCGGCCATTCATTACGGTTTGACTAGTCGAAAACATTGCAATCCGGAGTGCTCGCATGCTGGCAATCATTCTTTCGTCACTCATATGGCAAGCTGCCGATGGCGGCCTGTCCGACGGCACGCGCCTGCCCGGCAACTGCAGTTATCCGCCGGCCGTGCTCGAAATCCGCGATGGAACCGCCTTTGCGAGCTGCAATGCGCTGCAAATCGACCGCGACGGGACCAAGGGCACTAGCCTGGATTTCAGGCAGCGCAGCTGGGGCTCGACCATGCGCTTCACCGGCGACATGGCAGGCGACGAGATGCGCGTGCATCGTGTGAGGTTGCGATCTGGCGTGGAAGTGGCCGTCTCGGGCACATGCCGGATCGAATATGTTCGTGGCCAGGTATCGGTCGTCAGTTGCCTCGCCAGCGCCCGCGGCAGGACATACGCGGCCAATTTCGTCGTGTCCCGAATTCAGACCCGGAATTAGAGTTGCGTTGAGCCGGGTGGAATCTGCCGGCGTCCCGGAAATCGCGGCATACCGGCATCCGGAGCATCGGCTTCGATGCAATCGAAGGCTGTACGCCATGGGCAAGGCATACACGCAAAAAGGGCGGCCCCGCGGGACCGCCCTTTCGCATGTTCCGGTAGGCCGGAGAGGTCTTACTTGATTTCGACCTGGCCGCCGGCGCCTTCGACCTTGGCCTTGATTTCTTCGGCTTCGGCCTTGTTGACACCTTCCTTGATCGCCTTGGGGGCGCTCTCGACCAGCGCCTTGGCTTCGGTCAGACCCAGGCCGGTGATAGCGCGGACTTCCTTGATGACGGGGATCTTGTTGCCGCCGTCCGAAGTCAGGATGACGTCGAATTCGGTCTTTTCCTCAACCGCTTCGGCAGCAGCGCCGCCGCCGGCAGGGGCAGCCACGGCAACAGCGGCAGCGGCGGAAACGCCCCATGCCTCTTCCAGCGCCTTGGCAAGGTCGGCCGCCTCGAGGACGGTCAGCTTCGAAAGTTCTTCAACTAGCTTGGCAATATCGGCCATGATTATAACTCCTGATTGGTTGATCGGGGCAAACCCCGGAAAATCGCGTGAACTGTCTTATGCGGCTTCTTTCGCGGCATAGGCGCCGAAGACGCGCGCCAGCTTCGCCGCCGGAGCGGTCGAGAGCTGGGCGATCTTGGTCGCCGGAGCCTGAATGAGGCCGACAAGCGTGCCGCGCAGCTGATCGAGCGACGGCATCGAGGCAAGCGCCTTGATCCCTTCCGCGTTGAGCACCTGCGCTCCCATCGCGCCGCCGACGATTTCGAGCTTCTCGTTCGTCTTGGCGAAATCCACGGCTGCCTTGGCAGCGGCTACCGGATCGACCGAAGTCGCCAGCGCCGTCGGCCCGGTGAGGTATTCACCGATGCCTTCGTAGTCCGTGTCCTTGATGGCCAGCTTGGCAAGACGGTTCTTCGCCACCTTGTAGGTCGCGCCCGCTTCACGCATTTTCGTCCTGAGCTGAGTGGACTGGGCCACTGTCAGGCCGAGGTTGCGGGTGACAACCACCACGCCGACCTCGTTGAAGACCGCGTTCAGCGATGCGACCGATTCGGCTTTCTGCGAACGATCCATGCCTTACTCCTTCATTATGACCGGGCGGCTGGGGCCGCACGGCCGGCTTCAAGTCCGCGCTGCCAATCCCAATACAAGTGGGCAGCACGGGCGAGTCCGTCGATGGGGAAGGAGTGCGCCGGAACGCATGAGCGGCACCGCGCCAATTGGGGCGAGGGGCCGAAAATTCTCATTTCCCCGTCTAGGCTGGAAATTAAGCACCCTGATGGATGCACCAACTGTCTCGGACGGATGGCTGGCAGAGAACTGCCAGCCGGGGGGCGCCATTGGCGGCTAAGCCCCCCAAAGTCAAGCCGCGAGTGTAGTCCGCAGCCTGTCTGTCAGGTCACGGTTTCCAGCTTCTCACCGGCATCGTCCGCAGGCCGGCGCGGCTTGCGGGCGACGCGGCGCCGGGGCTTTGCTTCGCCTTCCTCGCCGTCGGCCACTTCCTCGCGAGCCGATGCGATCGCGGGAGGGAGCAATTCGGGATCGAGCCCGATGGCTTCGTTTTCGCCACGTTCGTCGAATTCGCGTCCATCCTTACGGCCGCTGCGCTGGCGCGGCTGGCCATCGCGATCGTCCTGAGTTCCGGAACCTGCCGAAGAACGGCCGGGCTGGCGGGGCCGCAAGCCCCGCGTGTTGCGATTGTCGCGAACAAAAGGGTTTTCTGCGGGTTCGAATTGCGAAGAACGATCCTCGTCGCCATCGCCCCCGCCGTCATGGGCCTCCTCACCGGTTGTATCGCGCTGCCCGTCGTCCTGATCGCGATCGTCGCGATCGCGGAAACGATCGTCGCGCGGGCGCCGCCGCGAGTTCTGTTGCTGATCCTCGGCGGAGAAGTCGCCTTCGCCGGCGCCCTCTTCGCCATCCTCGCCATCCTCGCGCCAGTGGCCCTGCTCGCCGCGTTGCTGACGCTGCTCGCGCTGCTCTTCCTGACGCTGGCGCTGATCTGCGAGAACGCGAAAATAGTGGTCGGCAAACTGGAGGTAATATTCCTCTTGCACCCGGTCGCCGTTCAAGTGGGCGTCGTGCGCCAGCTTGCGGTATTTCTCGAGCAGCTGCGGCGCATTGCCGCGCGCCCGGCTGTCGATCCGGTTTAGCTGCTGACCGCCGCCTTGCTGACGGTTCCCGCCGCGGCCACGACGGCGGTTATTGCCTCTGTTGTTATTCAAGGGTGCTTTTCCTTAAACCCCTGGCTGCCATGCGGGTGACCCGAAGGCATGCCTAGTCTGCTCCGCCACGGGGCATTTGCAGGCACCCGTGGTCCCGACATCTGCTCCTGTGCATGGCCTAAGCGCCCATGCCCCTTGCAAATGTTGGAGTGCGGCCCTGCCGGCGGGAAATTTCTCGTCCGCTAGCTGGCCTGACCTGCGCTTACGCGTTGTACCGGCAAATGCCAAGCAGATTTTTGACGGATCGGGATCTGGTCGGGACCTGCGTTCCAGATCACACTTTGCGGGCAAGTTCAAGAACGCGGGGGCGGCCGGCGAGATCGTTGTGCAAGGCGGCGGACAGGCCCACGCTGGCGGCGATGGCGGTTACAGCATCGGCCTGGGTGTGGCCGATTTCGACGAAGGCAAGGCCACCGGGGGCTAGCAGCCCGGGCAATTGCGGGATCAGGATACGATAGTCGTCGAGACCGTCAGGGCCGGAGAACAGCGCTCCGGCAGGTTCAAAATGGCGTACCGAAGGGGCAAGCCCGGCTGCCTCTTCGACATAGGGCGGATTGGCCAGGATCAGATCGTAGAGCCCAAGGCCATCGGCCCAACCCGGCTCACGCCAGTCGCGCCGGTGAAACCCCGCGCGATCCATATTCAAACGCCGCGCATTGATCCGGGCAACAGACAACGCGGCCAGCGAAGCATCGATGCCCGTGCCCTGCGCCTCGGGCAGCTGTGCCAGCACCGCGAGCAGCAACGCCCCCGAACCCGTGCCGCAATCGAGCACGGAGCGTGCGTCGGGCCTGGCCGCGACAGCTCGTTCCACCAGAACCTCGCTATCGCCGCGCGGGATCAGGACATCGGAAGTTACCGCCAATTCCAGGCCGAAAAACGCCTGAATACCGGTGATGTAGGCCACCGGTTCGTGTCGTGCGCGCCGTTCGATCAGGGGCGCGAATTCACTCGGCGCAGTCCCGGCCATATGCCGCAGCAACAGGTCCGAACGCGAAACGCCCAGTGCATGCGCCATCAGCACTTCGGCATCGAGGCGGGGGGTGTCGGAGCTTGTGGCGAGGCGTTCGGCGGCTTCACGCATGGCAAAAACCACAGTGCCGTGGCCCGCGCCGCCTGCGGCGGCGCCACCACTCCCTACCCCCTCCTCTGAAGAGGAGGGGGACGGCGCGGCGCTGTTTCTTCCATATCCGGACCATCGGTCCTTCAGTCGCGGCAGTTTCAATTGCAGGGCAGCCAGCACTCCATCGAAATTGCGCATGACCTCCAGATTTGTGAAACGGAGAACCTCGTTACCGTACTGGCTTTTCATAAATGCGTCGCGGCGCAAGTCCTGTTCCCGGTCGTGGGTGTCGCCATCCACTTCGATGACAAGGCATTTCGCCGGGCAGAAGAAATCGACAATCCGCGAGCCGATGACGGCCTGGCGGCGAAATTTGTAACCTTCGAAACGGCTATCCCGCAACACCATCCACAAGCGCCGCTCCGGCTCGGTAGGATTCTTTCGCATGGCGGCGGCCCGTTCGAGCAAGACTTTGCGGCTTGGCCCAGGCTCCCCCCTCCTCTTCAGAGGAGGGGCAGGGGTGGTGGCGATGCGGGACGCATCGCTCGCGAAGCGATCTTCCTCGCGCTCCTCCATCACTCCCCCAAAGCCGCCAGCCGTTTGGCCTGGTCCTCTGCGCTCAGCGCATCGATCAGTTCGCCCAGCCCCGGCCCTTCGAGAATCTCGGGCAGGCGATGGAGCGTCAGGTTGATGCGGTGATCGGTGACGCGGCCTTGCGGGAAATTGTAAGTGCGGATGCGTTCGGAGCGGTCGCCCGAGCCGACCATGGCCTTGCGCGCGGCGGCTTCCTCGCCCTGGGCCTCGTCGCGCATTTTCTCGTAGAGCCGGGTGCGCAGAACCTGCATGGCCTTGGCCTTGTTCTTGTGCTGGCTGCGCTCGTCCTGGCAGATCACCACCAGATCGGTGGGCAGATGGGTGATGCGCACGGCGCTGTCGGTGGTGTTGACGTGCTGGCCGCCGGCGCCCGAAGCGCGGTAGATGTCGATCTTGAGATCCTTGTCGTCGATCTGGACATCGACTTCGTCGGGTTCGGGCAGCACCGCGACGGTGGCCGCGCTGGTGTGGATGCGCCCGCCGCTTTCGGTGACGGGCACGCGCTGCACGCGGTGAACGCCGCTTTCGAACTTCAATTTGGCGAAGACGCCATTGCCCTGGATGTTCGCGACAACTTCCTTGAACCCGCCGATATCGTTGGCATTGGCGCTGACCAGTTCCATGCGCCACCCCTGCTCGGCGGCATAGCGCTCATACATGCGCAGGAGATCGGCGGCGAACAGCGCGGCCTCGTCGCCGCCGGTGCCGGCGCGGATTTCGAGCATGGCGGGGCGGGAATCGGCGCTGTCGCGCGGCAGCATGGCCACGGCGAGGCGGTGATCGGCTTCGGGCAGCTCGGCCTTGATCCGGGCCAGTTCCTCTTCGGCCAGCTCGCGCATTTCGGGATCGTCGAGTTCGGCGAGGCTCGCCAGCTCGGCCCGCATCGCGGCGACTTCGGCGGCGGCCTTGGCCACCGGCTCCAGCTCGGCATAGTCGCGGCTGGAGGCGACAAAGTCCGGCCCTTCGAGCGTCCCCGAGGCGAGCCGCGCTTCGAGCTCGGCGAAGCGGCTGGCGATCTGGGCAAGGCGGGCGTCGGAGACGGTCACGGCAGAATCGGGCGAGATTCGTAAATTGCCTGAAGCTCATCACTGGCGACTTTTCCGGCCAGTGGCTTTGCAGTGTTTATGGGATGCCCGTCGCGAAAATCGAGCGAGAATAGGAAATCGGGATCAAGCCTTCGTGCCCGATCATATCGCTTGCGCGGACTGCCTGTTGCTACAATCTCAGCAGTGAAGCCCGCCTGCCTTAGGCGCGAGACCATAGCCATCGCATCGGCTTCGCGCTCGGCATTCTCCGCCACAACAACGACCTCTGGACAGACTTCTCCCTTCTCCCCCACCAGCATCGCCAACCGCTCGATCCCCGCCGCCCAGCCAACCGCCGGGGTATGCGCCCCACCAAGGCTCTCCATCAGCCCGTCATAACGCCCGCCGCCAAGAATCGTGCTCTGCGCGCCCAAAGCCGCCGCCGCCGCGCTGCCCTCGTCAGGGACGAACTCAAACGCCGTGTGCCGGTAATAGTCGAGCCCGCGCACCAGCGAAGGCGAGCGCGCCCAATTGACGCCCGCTGCGTCCAGCCCCCCGGTCACTTTGGCAAAGAAGGCCTGTGCCTCGTCCGAAAGGAAATCGTCGATCTTAGGCGCATCGCCGGTGAACTTGCGGTCCCTCGGATCCTTGCTGTCCAGAATCCGCAGCGGGTTCTTTTCCAGCCGCTCCTGCGAATCCTCGCTCAGCTCCCCTTTCACTGCGCGGAAATAGCCGATCAGCGCCGCCCGCCAGGCTTCGCGGCTTTCGCCGTCGCCCAGCGTGTTAAGGTGCAGCGTGATTCCCTCGGCAATGCCCAGTTCCTTGAGCAACTGGTCGGCCATAACGAGAAGCTCCACATCCGCCTGCGGCTCACCGGCGCCAATGATCTCGGCGTCGATCTGGTGGAACTGGCGATAGCGGCCTTTCTGCGGGCGCTCGTAGCGGAACAGCGGGCCATGCGTCGCGACTTTCAAGGGCGCGTGCTGTTGCCAGCCGTTGGTCAGATAGGCGCGGGCGATGCCGGCGGTGAACTCGGGGCGCAGGGTCAGCGAATCCCCGCCCCGGTCCTCGAAGCTATACATCTCCTTCGACACCACATCGGTGGTCTCGCCGATGCTGCGGCTGAACACTTCGGTCTTCTCGAACACCGGCATTTCCACCCGGCGGAAGCGGTAGAGCTTCCTCACTCGCTCGAAAGTCTCGACCACATGCGCGAAAGCCTCGGCCTCTGCGCCGAAAATATCCTGGGTTCCGCGGATGGCCTGGGGCGTTTGTGCCGGGTTCTTGCTCATGGGCCGCGCGCTTAGCCGGATTTCGGTCAATGGGAAAGCACGTGGGAAAGCATTTGCTCCCGGTTGCAGGCGGGGCCCTGCCCCGCCATTATGTGCGCATGGGGAGAACCACCGGGCGCTTCGCCGCACTTCTGCTTGCCCTGATACCGCCCGCCATTCACGCTGAGGAGGCCGGGCCGCCAGCCGCTGCCGCGCTTCCCGCCGCCCAGGACAGTGCATGGCCCGGCGGCACGATCACGCTGGATATCGATGCTTCCGATATCCGGCGCGGCGTGTTCCGGGTGGTCGAGACCATTCCGGTCGCGCCCGGCACCAGACGTGTGACGCTGCTCTATCCGCAGTGGCTTCCCGGACGGCACGCCCCGCGCGGCCAGCTTGCCGAACTGGCCGATCTGCGGTTCGAAGCCGATGGCCGGCCCGCCACATGGCGCCGGGATGCCTACGAAGTCCACGCCTTCCACGTCGATATGCCGCCCGGCGCGCGCGAAGTGAAGGCGCGTTTCGTCTTTACCTCGCCTCTGCAGCCCGGCGAAGGCCGGGTGGTGATGACCCAGGAAATGCTCAACCTGCAATGGGAGGCGATGAGCCTCTATCCCGCCGGTCACTATGTCCGCCGGATCAGGGTGAAGCCCAGTGCCACTTTCCCGCTCGGATGGACCGCGGCGGCCGCGCTCGACGGCAAGCAGATCAACGGCGACCGGGTGACATGGGCCGAGACCGATTACGAGACACTGGTCGATTCACCGGTCTTCGCCGGGCAATATTACCGGCGCTGGGAACTGGGCGAGAAGATGGCGCTCAACCTGTTCGCCGATTCGCCCGAGCAGCTGGATGCCAGGCCCGAACAGATCGCCGTTCACGCGCGGCTGGCGCGCGAAGCCTCCATCCTGTTCGGACCGGCCAATCATTTCGATCGCTACGAATTCCTGCTCGCGCTCAGCGACCGGATCGGCAGCATCGGCCTGGAGCACCTGCGTTCGAGCGAGAATCAGCTTGAGCCCGACGCCTTCGTTCAATGGGCCAAGAACGAGTGGGACCGCGGCCTGCTGCCGCACGAACTGGCGCATAGCTGGAATGGCAAGCTGCGCCGTCCTGCAGGGCTGCGGACGCCCGACTACCGCACGCCCATGCAGGGTGACCTGCTTTGGGTCTACGAAGGGCAGACCCAGTTCTGGGGCATGGTGCTGGCCGCGCGTTCGGGGCTCCAGTCGCCCGGCATGGTGCTGGCGCAACTGGCCAGTAATGCCGGCAACTATGCCGAATTGCCCGGCCGCGATTGGCGCGCGCTTGAGGATACGACATTCGATCCCATCGTTGCGGCGCGCAAACCGAGGCCCTATCCTACGCTCACCCGCAACGAGGACTACTACAGCGAAGGCGCGCTGGTCTGGCTCGAGGCGGACCAGATCATTCGTACGGGGACCGGGGGTAAACGCGGACTCGACGATTTCGCGCGGCAGTTCTTCGGCGGGCGGGAGGGGAGCCAGGGTATATCGACCTATGAACGCGCCGACGTCATGGCCGCGCTGAACGCACTCCATGCCTATGACTGGGACGAATTTTTCCGGCAACGCATCGAAAGGCCGGGCCAGCCCGCGCCCTTGGCCGGGCTCGAAATAGCGGGCTATCGGCTGGTCTGGAAAGATAAGCCCAATCCCTATGACAGCGCCCGCATGGACCAGATTCGCGGGCTCAATCTCAACCACTCGCTCGGAATTTCCATCGACCGGGAGGGACTGGTTTCCGGCGCACGCTGGAACGGTCCGGCGTTCAATGCCGGCATTGTCACTGGCGCACGGCTGATCGCGGTGAACGGCACTGCCTACGACCCCGAGCGGCTCAAGGCCGCGATAACCGCGGCCAAGGGCACTGGAAAACCGATCGACCTGCTGATCCGGCGCGGCGACCGTTATCTGACGGTCGGCGTGCCCTATTACGGCGGGTTGCGCTGGCCCTGGCTGGAGCGAATCCGCCCAGGCGGCATGGCCCCGCTCGACCGCCTGCTGGCGCCGCGGCTTTCGCGCTGATCCCGATTGCCGGAATGCGCTCGCCCGGCTAGGCCGCGCCGATGCGTATCGACCTGATTCCCGCCGGCGGCAATCCGCCGCACGAGCTCAATGTCCTGATCGAAGTGCCCATTGGCGGGGAGCCGGTGAAATACGAATTCGACAAGGCATCGGGCGCGCTGTTTGTCGATCGCATATTGCACACACCGATGCGCTATCCGGCCAATTACGGCTTCGTGCCGCACACCCTGGGCGACGACGGCGATCCACTGGATGCGCTGGTCATCACGCGTTCTCCCATCATTGCCGGTGCGGTGATTCGCGTGCGCCCGGTCGGTGTGCTGCTAATGGAAGACGACAAGGGCGGCGACGAAAAGCTGATCACCGTGCCGGTGGACGCGACATTTCCCTATTACAGCGAAGTGACCGGCCACCTCGACCTGCCGCAGATCGTCACGCAGCAGATCGAGCATTTCTTCACCCACTACAAGGATCTCGAACCCGGCAAGTGGTCGAAGCTCAAGGGCTGGGGCAATGCGGAAGAGGCAAAGCGCATTATCGTCGAATGCATAGAGCGGGCGAAAGCGTCGAATTGAGCGCCTGTCTGCATTATTGCCCGACCCCCACGATAGAGGTTATGCTGCCCGTATCGAGGAGGATGGAGCCATGGCTCAAATCGTAGTCGGCAACCTCAGGGACGACCTGACATTCGGTGCGACCGTTACTGGCCTGGGCTGGGACAATATCGAGGACGAGCAAGTCCGCGAGCAATTGCGCCGTCTGTTCAGGGAACGCGGTGTCATCGTCTTCAAGGATATGGAGCCGACCGCGAAAATGCAGGTCGCGCTCAGCAAGATCTTCGGCCCGCTCAAGGACCACCCAACCGATACCACTCCGCGCGACGAGAGCGAGGATAGCGCCGCCGGGGTGATCGACATGCATTATGTCCCCGGCGACGAAAGCGATCCCTATGCCGGCGGCCTGGTCGAGATCGACGGCGAAGTGCTGGCCCGCTATTCGCCCTGGCATTTCGACCACTGTTACAACGACGAGCTGAACTACGCGGGCGTCTTGCGCTCGCCGGTCGCCCCCCCGCAAAAGGGCCGCACCGGCTTCATGGACGGGGTCGAGCTGTACAACCAGTTTCCGCAGGAACTGCGCGACCGGATCGAAGGCAAGAACATCATCTACACGCTCGATGTCCGGCTTTCGAAAATGCGCCACGGAGTAAATTTCCGCCTGCTCGACGGCGACCCGCCGATCGCAACCGAACTGCTGAAGGAAGTGGCGATCTTCCCGCGCGCCATGCACCCGGCGGTCTGGACTCTACCCGATGGCCGCAAGTCGCTGCATGTCGGCGCCTGGATGGTCTTTGGCGTCGAGCACCACGAAGATCCCGAAGGCGACGCGCTGCTCGACGAGGTCTGCCACGAAATCAACCGCCGCGGCCAGGGCACCAGCGCCTATTGGCACGAATGGTCGCCAACCGACATGGTGATCTGGGACAACCACCGCATGTTGCATGCGGTTGAGGGCTGCGATCCCAGGTACGAGCGGCACACAATCCGCTCGACGATCAAGGGGGATTACGGGCTGGGTTACTTCGAGGACGGCAAGAAGATCGGGGAAGTGATGCGGGAAGTCGCCTGACGGCCAGCTCGTTCAATCCCCGGCAACCGTCATCCCGTCCACCCGGATCGTTGGCACATTGACCGGGCGGAACCATTCGAGGTCATTCGCCGGAGTCAGTGCCTTGAACATATCGATCAGGTTCCCCGCCACAGTGAATTCCGCAACCGGCCCCGCCAGCTCACCCTTGACGATGCGGAAACCCGAAGCGCCCCGGCTGTAATCGCCGGTAACGCCATTGACGCCCATGCCGATCAGTTCGGTGACGTAAACCCCATCTTCGATGTCCGCCATCAATTCGGCGGCAGTCATGCTCCCCGCCACCAGGTGGACATTGCTCGCCGAAACCCCCGGCGCGCCGCCGTGGCCGCGGCTGGCATGGCCGGTGGGCTGCTTGCCGAGCTGGCGGGCCGAGGCGCTGTCCATCAGCCAGCCGCTGACGCGGCCCTGTTCGACCAGGTTGCGCGGCGCCGTGGCCAGGCCCTCGCCATCGAACGGACGCGAACGGTGGCCGCGCAGGCGGTGCGGATCGTCGGCAATAACCACCGCGCTGTCGAACAACAGCTGTTCCTCGCGATCCAGCAGGAAGCTCGCCCGCCGGGCAATCGCCGAGCCCGACATCGCGCCGAGCAAGTGCCCGATCAGGCTTCCGCCGACGCGCGGATCGAACAGCACGGGCATCGGGCCGCTCTTGAGCCTGCCGGGATCGAGCCGCTTGACCGCGCGTTCGCCCGCGAGCGTTCCAATCTCATGCGGCGAGGGCAAATCCTCACCGTGCCTCGCCGAACGCCAGGCATAGTCGCGCTGCATCCCGCTGCCCTGGCCGGCGACAACGCTGGCGGAAATGCCGTGGCTGGTGGATTCGTAGGCGCCGGCAAATCCATGGCTGGTAGCCAGCGCGAAGATGCCGCGGCCGTGGCTCGCGCCAGCGCCTTCCGAATTGGTCACGCCCGGGATGGCGCGCGCCGCATCCTCCGCTTCCTCGGCCATGGCGCGCAAAGCCTGGGGTCCGGGTTCGGATTGATCGATCGCATCGAGATCGGGCCAGGGTCCTTCCGACAACAGCTCTTCCGGCGCCAGGCCTGCGTAGGGATCTTCGGGCGCCGACCGCGCCATCGCAACGGCGCGAGCAGCCAGTTCGTCGAGCGCTTCGTCGGCAAAATCGGAGCTGCCGATAGAGGCCGAGCCTTTGCCCGCGAATGCGCGCAGCGAGATGTGTTCGCTTTCGGAGCGCTGGACATCCTCTAGCTGGCCAAGGCGCACCTGGATGCTTTCGGACATTTCGGCGCTGTAGACCGCATCGGCCAGGTCGGCGCCGGCGCGGCGGGCGCGTTCGACCAGGGCCTGGGCGCGGGCGCTGGCTTCTTCGGGACTGAGCATGAGGTCGCGTGCACTCCGTTATCCGCGCAGGGACACGCGCGGGCGGGGCCGCTCTATACTCGGGTCATGCCGAGGGCAATCTCAGCCGAAAAGGTAGGCCAGGCCCTTGAACAGGCCGGTCAGCAGGAAGGGCAGCCCAATCGCCAGCGCCCAGAGCATGGTCCGGTCGCGCCGGAAATGGGGAGCGAACGCGGCATCGTGCGCCTGTTCGTCGGTAAGAACGTTCCAGCGCCTTTCGAACCGGCGGCACGCGGGAATGATCGCCACCACCAGAATGATCAGGGCGAGATAGGGAAGAAGCGAGCCGCCCTGGGCCTTCAGCGCATTCATCGTCACGAAAATCTGCAAGGCCGTATAGACCAGCAAGGCATAGGCGATGTTATCGCTCATCCGCCTCCGCCAGTCGCCTGCTAGCGTCCCTTCTCCGGTCGGGCCGTTGCCACGCTCCCAGGCTTCTACCATGCTGCGTTCCCCCTCACTCCTTAATCCGGAGTAAATCACCAAAGCCTCTGGCAATCAACCCCGGTTAACCAAGGCGTCACGGCTGAACGCTATGTTCCCCATGCATGAAACCTGCCAATTTCACGATTTGTGGAGGAATGCATGCTTGCCGATCCGGTACCGGCTCTCTAAATCCCGGCGTAAATGGACGAAATGAACCCGATTTCCCCGCCGCAGGGTCTTGCATCCTCGCCAAGCGACACAGCGGCGAATGCCGCACCGCCCTTGCCCGACGGCGGGCTCGAAGTGGTGTCGATCGCCAAGAGCTACGACAAGCGTGCGGTGCTG
>JBFWSE010000010.1:0-54464 GCA_050248535.1 Novosphingobium sp. | reverse complement strand
CGATCTGACCTGATTATGGTCCAGCCGCACCGAATGGAACGAAGGGCTGGGTTCCTTGGCCAGAATGATCGCCGCATCGAGCGTATCGCCCACACGCTCGACCAGGTGCTGGCCGGTATCGATATCGATGTGGAGACGCGGATAGAGCTGCCGTAATTCGAGCAGGCGAGGGAACAGCCGTTGTTCGCCGAACAGCGACGGCACGCCCAGGTGCAGCCGCCAGACTGCCTGGCTCTCGATTTGCGATTCGACCGCTATCGCCAGTTCCTCGAGCTTGGGCTCGACTGCGTCGTAGAAGGCCTGGCCGTCCTCGGTCAGTTTCATCGACTGATGCTGGCGGGTGAACAGGCGCTTTCCGGTGAAATCCTCCAGCGCGCCTACCCGGCGCGACAGGGCGGAGGGGCTGAGGCCAAGCTCGTTGGCCGCCGCCTTGGCCGAGCCCAGCCGGACAATGCGGACAAAGGCTTCCAGCGCGCGAAGAGGCGGTAGGCGGCGTGTGGGCACCGATCAGTTCCCCGGCTTCTCATTCGTTGGCGGCGGATGCAGGCGCAGCCGCGTGACGTGCCGCTCGTTACCCGCGATCACTTCGATGCGCCAGCCGCTTTGATGGCTGACCACGGTTCCGACTGGCGGAACCTGTCCCGCCAGCACGAATGTCAGCCCGCCCAGTGTGTCCACGGCCTCTTCGACTTCGGCCAGACGCGGATCGATGCGCTCGGCAATGTCGTCCAGTTCGGCGCGGGCATCGACTTCCCACATGTTGTCGTCCAGCGGCACGATCAGTTCCTCGGGCGCATCGTCATGCTCGTCCTCGATTTCGCCGACGATTTCCTCGACCAGGTCCTCGATGGTGATGATGCCGTCGGTGCCGGAATATTCATCTATCACCACGGCAAGATGCACCCGGCTGGCACGCATATCGGCCAGCACGTCAAGCGCGCCACGCACCTGGGGAACGAACAGTGGTTGGCGCAGAAGCACTTTCCAGTCCTTGGGCGGCTTGCCGCTGGCGAGAAGCGGGAACACGTCCTTGATGTGGATCATGCCAATGACGTCGTCGAGCGTCTCGCCGTGCACCGGCAGCCGCGAATGACCATGTTCGGCAAAGGCGGCGACCACTTCGTCCCAGCTGGCGCTGGCTGGCAAGGCGATGATTTCGCTGCGCGGAATGGCGACATCGTCGGCGTCGTTTTCGCTGAAGTGGAGCAGGTTCTTGAGCATTTGCCGCTCAAGCGGCGACAAGTCGCCATGCGCGGCCTCCTTGGCCGCGTCGTCTTCATGCTCGTCTATCGCTTCCTCAAGCTGGGCGCGCAGCGACTGGTCGCCGTCGGGGAAGCCCAGCGCCTTGCGCAAGGCGCGCCACGGCGACCGCCTACTGTCGCCTTCTCCCGATGCTGAATCCCCATTGCGGCCGTGGGAGGCCATTGTCGTGTCGTCCCTTCCCGGGCCTAGCCCGCGCCCTCATATGGGTCCGCGATGCCCATCGATGCAAGGGCCTTTGTTTCGAGTGTTTCCATTTCCGAGGCATGATCGGGTGATGTCTCATGGTCGTAACCGGCCAGATGGAGCAGGCCGTGGACCATGAGATGCGCGGCGTGGTGCTCCAGCGGAATGCCCTTTTCCGCGGCTTCCCGGGCGCAGGTTTCATATGCCAGGGCAATGTCGCCAAGCAGCACCGGCGGGCCTGCGGGGGCGAGGGCGAGCAGTTCGGTGCGCGTTAGCATGGGGAAAGAAAGGACGTTGGTTGGCTTGTCTTTGGCCCGCCATTCGCGGTTCAGGGCATGAACCTCGGCATCGGAGGTGAACAGCAGGCTGGCGGACAGGCGCGGGTTGGCCAGTTGGGGGGTGAGGGTGGCGACAACCATTGCGCTCCTGATCGCGAGTTCCGGCAGTGTGTCCGTGCCTGGCCACGGACTCTCGATCTCGCATTCCAGCTCGATCAACTGTTCTTGCCCTCATAGGCCTCGACAATCCGCCCGACAATCGGATGGCGCACCACGTCGGAGGAAGAGAAGCGCACCACCGAAATCCCGTCGATGCCCTCCAGCCGCTTGACAGCGTCGGCCAGCCCCGATTGTTCGACGCCGCCCGGAATATCAACTTGCTTCGGATCGCCGCAGATCACCATGCGGCTGTTCTGGCCGAAGCGGGTAAGGAACATCTTCATCTGCATCGGCGTGGTGTTCTGCGCCTCATCGAGGATGACTAAGGCGTCGGCCAGCGTGCGCCCGCGCATGAAGGCGATCGGGGCGATCTCGATCTCGCCCGAAGCCAGCCGCCGCTCGACCTGTTCGGGCGGCATGCAATCGTAAAGCGCGTCGTAGAGCGGGCGCAGGTAGGGATCGACCTTTTCCTTCATGTCGCCGGGCAGGAAGCCCAGCCGCTCGCCCGCTTCGACTGCGGGGCGCGACAGAATCAGGCGCTGAACCGAGCCTGTGATCAGCTGGCTGACGGCCTGCGCCACCGCCAGATAGGTCTTGCCGGTGCCCGCTGGGCCAAGCGCGAAAATGATGTCGTCGCGCCCCAGCGCCTGCATGTAGGGGATCTGCGTGGCGCTGCGCGGGACAATGGTCTTCTTGCGGGTACGAATCATGACCTGCGGCGCATCCGGCCCACCCGCGATAATTCCGTCGAGCGTCGGTTCGGCCGACATGACGATCAGCGATTCGACGGCTCCAGAATCGAGTTCGTGTCCCTGCATCAGCCGCTGGTGCATGCCTTTGAGCACGTCGCGCGCGCGGGCGACCGGTTCTTCCGGTCCCTCAATCTGGATGCGGTTGCCCCGGGCGGAGATAAACACGCCCAGCCGGTTTTCGATCTGCACGAGATTGGCGTCGAACTGCCCGAACAGCGCGCCCAGCAAAGTGGGCTCGTCGAACTCGATTTCCACCTTGGCCCGGCGCGGGCCATCGAGGTGAACGGGCGCCCTGGTATCTGGGCGAGCTGGTTTGCGGGCCATAAGGAGTTCTTGGTTGCTCCGTTCGTTTCTATCTCCGCCAAGATAGGCCGGGCCTTGTTACTGGCAAGTGACAACGGACACGCCGGTGTGGATTTGCTTCGAGGTGTTGCCTGAAGGCAGCAATCGTCTGCCTGGATTGATGATACGCAATGCACGGGACATCGAATTGTTTTTGACTGCGTGAAGGGTTTGGACTGTTCCCGCGTTAGGAGAATGACCTGCCGGAAATCCCGGCCTCGACCGAAGGAGAAGACAATGCGCAAATTGTTTATCGCCGTGCTGGCAGCCACTATTCTGACGCCGGTTGCGGCCAGTGCACAAAGCGCCCGCGAAGTCCGGCAAGACCGGCGCGAAGTCCGTCAGGACCGGCGGGAAATCCGCCAGGACCTTCGTCGTGGCGACTATCGGGAGGCGCGCAAGGATCGCCGCGAATTGCGCAAGGATCGTCGCGAGTTGCGCGAGGACTGGCGCGACTATCGCCGGACGCACCGCAACGTCTATCGCCGCCCGGCCTATGTCGGTCCGCGTGGTTACAGGTACCGTCCGGTCTGGGTCGGCTATCGCTTCAATCCTGTGTTCTACAGCAGCCGGTACTGGATCAACGATTTCTGGGTCTATCGGCTGCCCAGGCCGGCGGCGGGACTGCGCTGGATTCGGTATGGCAACGATGTGGTGCTGGTGAACATGCGCACGGGCCGCGTTGTGCAGGTCCATACGGCATTCTTCTGGTAGGCCATCTGCCGGCAGCCGGACCGGTCAATTCGTTGTTCTGGCCAGCACCCTTCCTGAAAGCGAATTCGGCCCTGCTTCGGCCAGTTCCACTCGGGTGAGGTCGCCAATAGCGGCCTCGCCCTCGAAATGCACCGATTGCAGCCAAGGCGATTTGCCCAGCCATTGACCCGGATGTCTGCCCTTGCGTTCGACCAGTACCGTGCAACGCTTGCCCAGCGAAGCGCGGTTGAACGCCAACTGGTCGCGATTGAGCGCGGCCTGAAGGCGCTGCAGGCGCTCGTCCATCACTTTTGCGGGCACCTGGCCGTCCATGGTCGCGGCAGGCGTGCCGGGGCGTGCGCTGAATTTGAAGCTGAATGCCTGAGCGTAACCGACAGCATCGATCAGACGAAGCGAATCTTCGAATTCGGCATCGCTCTCGCCCGGAAAGCCGACGATGAAGTCGCCGGACAGGGCGATATCCGGGCGGGCCGTGCGCACCCGTTCAAGCAGGCGCAAGTAGCTCTCCGTGCTGTGGCTGCGGTTCATCGCCTTCAGAATCCGATCCGAGCCCGATTGAACCGGCAGGTGCAGAAAGGGCATCAGCTTTTCGATCTCGCCATGGGCCGCAATCAGGCCATCGGTCATGTCGGCGGGATGGCTGGTAGTATAGCGGATACGCTTGAGGTCAGGCAGTCTGGCCAGTTCGCGGATGAGCCCGTCAAGGCCAATCGCGCTGCCCTTGGCATCCTCACCTTGCCAGGCATTGACGTTCTGGCCCAGCAGAGTCACTTCCTTGGCCCCGGCATCGAGCAGCCTTTGCGCCTCATCGATCAGATCGCCGAACGGCCGCGAGATTTCTGCGCCGCGAGTATAGGGAACCACGCAATACGTGCAGAATTTGTCGCAGCCTTCCTGTACGGTCAGGAAAGCGCTGGGTCCGGCCTTGCGGCGGCTTGGAAGAGCGTCGAACTTGGTCTCGGCCGGCATATCGGTATCGGTCACGCGCTTGCCATTGACCGCCTCGGCCAGCATTTCCGGCAGCCGGTGATAGGCTTGCGGGCCGACCACCACCTTCACCGAAGGCGCGCGCGCCATGATTTCCTCGCCTTCGGCCTGGGCGACGCAGCCGGCCACCGCGATCAAGGGGGTGGAGCCATCCTCGCGCCGCAAGCGCCCGATATCCGAATAGACCTTTTCCGCCGCCTTCTCGCGAATGTGGCAGGTGTTGAGCACGACCAGATCGGCGTCCTCGCCTTCGCCAGCGGCGCGGATGCCCTGATCGGCGAGCAATTCGGCCATGCGCTCGCCGTCATAGACGTTCATCTGGCAGCCGAAGCTCTTGACCCGGTAGGTCTTGGGGGGCGGAGAAGCGCGCATGGCTGGCGCCGATAGGCCAATCGTCCGGAGAGGGAAAGGGGAGAGGCGGGCCTTCATGGTGTAGCCGGCCCGATTGGGCCGGCCGGTTTGCAGGGGGGGCAGGGGGAGGGGGATGAGCAAACCGGCCGGCCCCGGGGGATCAGCCTGGCAGCGAAACCGCGTCGGTAACGTGAATGATGCCGTTCGATTGGCGCAAATCGGTCGCTGTAACGGTGGCGGTGCCGCCGCGCTTGTCCGTCACGGCAACCTTGCCATCGACCAGCGCAAACGCCAGCTCTTCACCCTGAACGGTGCGCAAGGTAGCCTTGCCGCCCTCGTTGCGGATCATGCGCAGGATGCTGTTCGCATCGTACTTGCCGGGAACGACATGATAGGTCAGCACGGAGCGAAGCTGATCGCGGTTGGCTGGCTGCAGCAAGGTTTCCACTGTCCCGGCCGGCAGCTTTGCGAAAGCGGCGTTGGTCGGCGCGAAGACTGTGAAGGGCCCATTGCCGGACAGCGTTTCGGCCAGGCCCGCCGCAGTCACAGCCGAAACCAGCGTGGTGTGATCGGGCGAATTGACGGCCGCCGAGACAACCGTCGGCTTTTGGGCATGATGGCCTGCCAGCGCGGCCGAGGCGGGGATCATCGCAGCAGTCAGCGCGATGGACAGCGCATAAGACAACTTTAGCTTGGACATTTTGAACTCCTCAATTCCGGCGCGGGGGGTGGCGCCTTGCGAGAGGAATTAGATTTTCAGGCTTGCGGCTACCATACGGCCTTTGGACCGTATCGGCGGACCGGATGCTCAGGTGCCGGCCTCCACTGCAATGCGGATTGCTTCGGCCGAGGTGGTAACGCCCAGCCTTTGCAACAGGAGAGCACGATGCATCTTGACCGTCTTTTCGCTGATCTTGAGTTGCCAGGCGATCTGCTTGTTGAGCAGTCCTCTTGCCATCAGATGCAGCACCTGCCGTTGCCGCGTGGGCAACTGCTCGACCAGCGCCTTGGCCTTGATCCGCCTGGCGTCCAGCCCCAGGCCTGCATCCATGCCAAGTTCGACCTGCGATCCCAGGAACCGGGCGATATCACCTTCGTCGTCGAATAGGGGGGCCACCAGCACGCCATTGCGGAAAGGCGTGCCGTCCTTGCGGTAGTTCAGGATGTCGACAAGCGTGGGCACACGCTGGCGCACGGCCTGCCGAATCTGCTCGGTAAGCCACTCCTCGGTGCCTTCTCCCGAGAGGAATCGGCAGTTGCGCCCAAGTATTTCATCCTCGCCATAGCCGGTGAGCGCGCAGAATGCGGGGTTGACGATTTCAAGCGGATTGTCGGATCGCAGCGGATTGCTGGCAACCATCGGAATCGGACTTTGTCCGATCGCTTCCAGCAGCCGGTCGTTCAAACTCGATCGCGCCATGTCAGGAAGATAGGAATTGTACCGCCATTTTGCCAGTGTCGCGCTGGTCGACGGGTAAGTTTCAGGTCACCACCCGGCCGCCATTGATCCCCAGGATCTGTCCGGTGACATAGCCAGCGCCGTCAGAGCACAGGTAGGCGCAGCCGTTGGCGATGTCGCTGACTTCGCCGGTGCGGCCGACCGGGATTGAGCCGAGCAGGTCGCCCGCGGGGTTCTTGACCCGGTTACGGTTGGCCTCTGACATGATGGTGCCATAGACCGAGCCGGGCGGGATCGTGTTGACCGTGACGCCGTGCGGCCCGAAGGCCTGCGCCATCGAGCGGGTCATGGTGATTATTGCGCCCTTCGAGCTGGAATAAGTGATCATCGCGCCGACACCAGTCTGCGCCGAACTGGACGAGATATTGACGATCCGGCCCCACTTCGCCGCCTTCATGTCGGGCAACACGGCCTGGGTGCAGAGCATCGGCCCGCGCACGTTGACGGCGTAGACGAAATCCCACAACTCGTCGGTAATCTCCTCGAACGGTGTGAAATCGGTGACTCCGGCATTGTTGACGAGGATCGTCACCGGGCCGAGTGCCGTACGCAGTTCCGCGACCGCGGCAAAAATCTGGTCGCGCTTCGAAACGTCGGCGCCAAGCGCCACGGCCTTGCCGCCCGCGTCCTGGATGGCCTTTACCGTGTCGGCGCAGCGTTCCTTGTCGAGATCGAGCACGCCCACGGCGACGCCATCTTCGGCCAGACGTTTGGCGCAAGCCGCGCCGATGCCGGCCGCCGCGCCGGTTACCAAAGCTACCTTTTCAGTCATCGTTCTCTCCCGCTCAATCAGGTGTTGGCCGCTCCATTAGCGAGGATCGAGCCCGCCGTAACCCAGCTCGCCTCGGGTGAAGCAAGAAAGGCTACAACGTTGGCCACTTCCCCGGCCTTGCCGATGCGCTTGAACGGCGAGGAATTGCTGAAAAAGTCGAGATATTCGGGCGAACCATCGATCATGCCGGGGCTGGTCGCACCGGGGATGACGGTGTTGACTGTGATCCCGCGCGCACCCAGCTCACGCGCCCAGCTTTCGGTGAAACTCTCCACCGCCTTCTTGGCTGCCGAATAAAGCCCCGCGCCGGCCAGGGGGTACTTTGCGACCGAAGAGCTGAAATTGATGATGCGGCCATTGTCGCGCAGCCGCGAGGCGGCTTCGCTGGCAATGTAGAGCGGACCCAGCATGTTGATGCCGACAATGGCGTCGATGTCTTCGTCACTGACATCGGCGAGCGCGCCTCCGGCACTCACGCCGGAATTGTTCACGACGATATCGAGGTGCCCGGGGGCGCTGTCGATCTCGGCAAACATGGCGCGCACTTCGGGGCGCCTGGCGATGTCGGCTTTTATCGCGAAAGCCTTGCGCCCCATGGCTTCGATTTCGGCAACGACCTCATCGGCACCGGCTTTGGAATGGGCATAGTGGACGATCACATCCGCGCCGTCGCTCGCCAGCCGCAAGGCAATGACCTTGCCGATCCCGCGCCCGGCGCCGGTTACCAGTGCGACTTTGCCTTCAAGCGCTCCGGCCATCACGCGTCACCCTGAACGAATTCCATGAACTCGTTATAGGCCGCCTGGCTTCCCGCGCAGGTGATCTTGTCATCGCCGCCTTTGCTTTCGGCGAAGCGGCGGATGGTCTTTCCGATGCGCGGGCTGTCCCAGCCGCAATCGCATTTGCCGTCCCAATGCACAGTCACTTCGTCGCCCGAGGTGAAGCCGCCCCAGTAGGACAGCGGCACCAGATCCACCAGCACCAGCCGCCCGGTCTGCGCACCTTCGCGCGGCAGGGCTTCGCCTTCCTTGCCCATCAGCAGGGGCACCGAATAGGGCGGAATGTGGAAATAGCCGGCATCGCACAGCGGGCCATTACCGATGCATTCGGAGAAACCGTATTGGTTGGCGAACTTGTCGACTCCGAAGAAGTCCTTGATCTGCTGCTCCCAGTCGTCGGGCGCGTCCTTGTAACCCTTCATCCCGCCGCCGCCCGTGACGATGGTGCCGGGAGCGAACTGGCATTCAAGGCCGCGATCCTTGGCGGCCTTGACCACCCGGTAGAGGTCGGAGAACGTGCCGCCGATCTTCACGCGCTGGCCGCGGAACTGCTCGATCAGCTTCATGAACCAGGCTTCCATGTCCGCTTCCCTGCGGCGGCCCTGTTCGAGCATCTGCTGTCGCTGTTCGAGAAGGGCGGGGTCGAGGCCCAGCGAGGCGACCTCGCCTTTGTCCTCGGCCGATTGCAGGCGGCCCGAGAGCGCCATGAGATCGGCCGGAACGTGCGAATTGTAGAGCGTGTAATAGTGCTCCGGTCCGCCGGCCATGTCGATGTTGAACAGGTCCATCATCTTGAGCATGGTCTGATAGCCGCCGCGATAGCCGGGCATGAACGTCGTCAGTTTGGTGACCCAGGAATCGATACCCGTGCCGGCCTTGTTGACGTTGAAGAAGTGGAATTTCCACGGGCCGAATTCGTCGTAGCTGCGCGGAACGAAAGAGAGCTTGCCGGTGGTGCCCGAGCTGTAGGTGACCAGCATGCCAAAGGCTTCGAGCCGGCCCAGCCATTCCTCGATGGTCTTGAGGCCGGTCAGGTCGATCCGGGTGAGGTCATGCGCGGTCAGCTTGTCGAGCCAGGTAGTGAGCTTGGCGAAATCGCGGTTCTCGATGATCTGGATCGGATAGTTCTTGAGCACGCGGTGATCGAAGCAGACGGCGAGAATGTCCTCGATCCGGTCGATAGTGTCGACACCCTGGCGGTCGGCCAGCTTTTTCAGTGCCGGAATGCGGTCGCGCATGCGGCGGAACATGATCCGGGTGGCTTCGAGCTGCAATTTCTCGCGCTCCTCGCGCGGGATCGACATCAGGTCTTCCCAGCTGCGATAGCACCAGGCGGCTGGATTGTCGGGCAGAAGGGAAATGGTCATGGCTATCCTCTCGCAGACTTGCTGATCACTTTGTTAGCGAACCGAGAGGGAGTGGTCAATTGGGCCGCAGCACCTGATCGACCAGAGCCACCACTTCCTCGAACGTCTCCGCCGCACCCGGTTTCGACAGACTTTGCACCACTGCGACATGATCCATCCCGTTGATGGCGCTCAGCCTGGATTGCACGCCGGCCTTCACCAGCTTTTCGTGGAACAGTAGCGAATCGTCGCGCAGCACTTCGCCGGTGCCGACGCTGACCAGCGTGGGCGGCAGGCCTTCGACCGGGGCCAGCAAGGGCGAGGCGAGGGGATGAGTGGGATCGAACCCCTGCAGGTAAAGTTCGGCGGCAATGTCCGCCGAATCCTTCGAGAACATCGAGTCCGTTGCGGCATTGCTGGCATAGCTGGCGGCCGTTACCCGCACGTCGAGCCAGGGCGAGAGCAGCACCAGCGCATCGATTTTCGGGCCTCCCTGCGCGACGCAGAGGACGCCGAGCGCCGCCGCCAGCCCGCCACCAGCCGAATCGCCGCCGACGATCAAGGGAGCATCGCCCACTTCCTTGCGCAGCGCCTTCAACGCCTCATGCGCGTCGATCAGCCCGGCGGGGAAGGGGGCTTCCGGGGCGAGGCGGTATTGCGGCACGACAACCTCTATTCCGCAGCGCTTGACCAGCGACTCGGCGAACAGGCTTTCGAATTCGGGCCGGCCGATGCGGAAACCGCCGCCGTGGAGCTGGAGCAGGTAGCCCTGCGGTGCGCCTTCGGGCTGAAACCGCAGGCAGCGCCTGCCGGCTAGCGTGGTTTCGAGAGGTGGTTTCTCGGTCTTCCACACGCCGGCATCGACGCCAGCCTGCATCTGGCCGCGGCGTTCGGCAAGGTCCGGATCGGCCGGGCGGCCGGGGCGTTCGGGGGGTAATTCGATAATCATATGCGCACCTACCTAATTCCTCCCCGGAACGGGGAGGTGGCAGGCCCAAAGGGCCTGACGGAGGGGTCCCATCTCTCCGCAAAGTCGGACCGATGAGGGGAGGTGGGACCCCTCCACCACGCCTGCGGCGCGGTCCCCCTCCCCGTTCCGGGGAGGTGTTTCAATCACTCCGCCGCCGCCTGCAGTATGATCGACTTTTCCAGCCCGCCCGCCGTGCGCTTGGCGCCCATCGCCTTCAACTCAGGGATAACATAGTCGCCCAGCAGCGTGATGCATTCCAGCATGGCTTCCTGCGGCAGATAGCCCCAGTTGATGTAGCACAGCACCTGATCGACCCCGGCGTCCTCGTACTTCAGGAACTTCTTGAGGCATTCGTCGGGCGTGCCGATGATCACCATATCCTGTTCGTCGAAGGTGTTGATGTCGAACTTGCCGTCGGCCTGGGCCTTGAGCAGCGGAAAGGCCTTTTCCTGCGCTTCGGGCGGCATCGAGGCCAGTTCCCACTTGAGGGTGAATTCAGCGACCGACTGGTACCACCACCAGACCGATTCCCAGACGCGGTTGGTGTCGAACTTGGCGCGCGATTCGGTGCAGTGGACCAGCGTATAGACCCCGACCTTGTTGGTGGCGACCGAAGTCACTGGTTTGGCGTTCTTCTGCTCCTCGCGGTAGATACGGATCAGTTCGGCCAGCTTGTCGAGCGGCTGCATGATCGAGAAGCTCAGCAGGCCGAGCCCGTTCTGCCCGGCCATGCGGATGGTCTCTTCCGAGCTTGCCGCCATCCAGCAGGGCGGGTGGGGGAACTGATAGGGTTTGGGCGTAACCATCCGCTTGGGAAATTTGAGGTATTCGCTGTCTTCCTCGTAATATTCCTGTTCCCACATGCCCACCACCGTGCGCGCGGCGGCGAGCATCTTCTTCTTCGAATTGGGCACGTCGACGTCGAAGGCGATCTGTTCCATCGGGGTCGAACGGCCCATGCCCCAGACCGCTCTGCCACGCGACAACAAGTCCACGGTCGCGACCTTTTCCGCCACGCGCGCCGGGTGGATGAATTCGTGCGGCATCAGCGCCACGCCGAAGCCCAGCTTGATCTGTTCGGTGATCTGGCTGAGTGCGCCGAGCACGACATCGTTGCACGGCATGTGGCTGCGGCCTTCGCGGAAGTGATGTTCGACCAGCCAGGCCGTATCGAAGCCTTTCTGGTCAGCCAGCACGATCTGCTCGATACAGTTCTTGTAAACTTGCCGCTCCAGCGTGCGCTGGCCCCAGGGGTGCTTGCCAGCCCAGGGTTTGGGGGCTTCGAATTCGTAGAGGAGTCCCAGTTCCATGATCGTTTCGTCCTATTGAGCTTGGCGCATCTGCGCGCGGGTCTTGCGCGGGCTGGCGCAGAATTTGGTCGAGAGCGTGCGGTCGACCGTGAGGTTCTGCCCCGAAATGCCCGAGGCGAGGTCCGAGAGCAGGAAGACGATGCCATTGGCCAGTTGTTCGGGCTGGCAGAAGATCACTTCCTCGCTGGTGTCGCGCCCGTCCTTGGTCGCCTGCGACATGGTTTCGGCCTTGAGCGCCACCCGCTCGCTGGCGACCGCGCCGGGCGAGACCGAATTGGCGCGGATGCCGAACTCGTGCCATTCGTTGGCCATGGTGCGGGTGAGTGCGATGATCCCCGATTTGCCCGCGCCATAGGGGCCGTGCCACGGCGCGGCATCCTTGGCGCTGACCGATCCGATGTTGACGATCGCGCCCTTGCGGTCGTTGTCGATCCAGAACTTGGCGGCGTCGCGGCACAGGTAGAAGACATAGGCGAAATTGAGCTGGATGGTCTTCCAGAAGCTGTCGCCCGGCGTCTCGTCGAGCGGCATCCATTCCTCGCCGCGAGTGCCGCCGGCGACACAGACCAGGCCGTCGATGGCCCCGACCTCATCGAGAATGCGGGGGATCAGCTTTTCGCATTCGGCAATGTCCATCAGATCGGCAGTGAGTGTGTGGCAGGTCGCGCCCAGATCGCGCACTTCGGCGGCGATCTCGTCGAGGTAGGACTGCTGGTTGTCGACCGCGACTACAGTCGCCCCGCCCTTGGCCAGCTGGCGGCAAGTCGCTCCGCCCATGCCGCCCTTGTGACAGCCGACGACGGCAATGGTCTTGCCAGTGAAATCGAGGGGTAGTGCCATCTGCCTGTCTCCCCTTCAGGCCGCGGCTTTGCGCGGCTTGCGCCCGCCGCCGCAGAACTTGGTGCTGAGCGACCGGTCGACTGTCAGCGCCTGTCCGGAAATTCCGTCGGCCAGGTCGCACATCAGGAAGGCGATGGTATTGGCCAGTTCCACCGGATCGCAGAAATTGGCCACACCCGGGATGACATTGCCGGCCGGCGCCCGGTTCTTGACCCGGTCGGTCAGCACCGCGCCGGGGAGCACTGCGTTCGCCCGGATGCCGAATTCGTGCCATTCGTTGGCCATGGTGCGAGTGAGCGCCGTAATTGCCGATTTGCCCGCGCCATAGGGTCCGTGCCACGGCGCAGAAGCCAGAGAGGAAACCGATGAGACATTGACGATGGCGCCCTTGCGGCCCTGGTCGATCCAAACCTTGGCCGCATCGCGGCACAGGTAGAAGAGATATTCGAAATTGAGCTGGAGGGTCTTGCGAAAGCTTTCGCCCGAGGTTTCGTCGAGTGGCATCCATTCATCGGCACGTGTGCCGCCCGCGACATTGGCGATGCCATCGATCGGGCCGAACTTTTCGAGCACCGTGGAGATTACTCTCTCGCACTGCGCGACATCGTAGAGGTCGGTGACCAGGCCATCGATGGTTCCGCCGAGCGCACGAACGTCTGCGATAGTCTCGTCGATGATCGCCTGATCGTGATCGAGCGCGACGATAGCGGCCCCGGCTTTGGCCAGCTGCCGGCAGGTCGCGCCGCCGATTCCGCCGCGCTGTACGCCGCAGACAAGGATACGCTTGCCGCTGAGGTCGACACCCAATCCCATACCCTTCTTCCCCTCTCCATGCCTTTTTGGCCGTTCCGAGTTTGTGTAATCTTATTGTCCGGCCCGCTTTGCGATCATGCCTCGGCCAGCGCCTGGTCCTCGACCGAAAGTGATGTGGAATGGTTGCTCAGGCCGATGCGAACAAATGTTACCCCGGTCTCGCCGGTGTGCAGGCTGTAGACCTTGTCCTTGGGCACGAAGATCGTGTCTCCTGGCCCCAATTCCTCGCGGCCGAAGTGAATCTTGCCTTCGAGGATGTAAAGAATTTCGTCCTCAGGGTGCGAATGCGGCGCCTCATGGTGGCCCGGGAAATATTCGGTGCGCTGCATGTTGACCGGTCCCTGGCCCTGGCCGATCAGCACCTTGAAGCGCAGTCCGGGATCGCCCTTTTTCTGCTTGGCCTTCCAGAAGTCGGGTATCTCCTGCCACTCCTGTTCGGCGTCGCGGATCAGGGCGATCTCGTTCATTGTCCTGCCCTTACACTGCGATCTTGTAGAGCTTTGAGGCGTTGAGGCTCAGTAACTTGGCGCGATCTCCGTAGTCGAAGCCTTCAAGCCGGCCTTCGAGATCGTCGAAGGGATAGAGACTGGTCGGGTGCGGAAAGTCGGTTTCGAACAGGCAGTTGTCGATACCCACCGAGCGCACCGCGTTCTCCATGTCTTTGCCCTGTTCGAACCAGAAGCAGAAGTAGAAATTGCTGGCGAAATATTCCGACGGCAGCTTGTTGAAGCTCTTGCCCTCGGCGATTTCCTTGAGCTGGTAGTCTAGCGCATGCTTGAGGAACGGCACCCAGCCAACGCCACTTTCGACCGAGACGAACTTGAGCTTCTCGTAGCGGTCGAGCAGGCCGGAATAGATCAGGTTCGACACGGTCTTGCCGTTGTTGAAGAAAATCATGGCACCCATGATGCCGGAATAGAGATCGCGGCTGAGACCGGGCCAGCCCATGTTGCCCATCCAGTCGATCGAGGTCTCCGACGAGCCGATATGGAAGTTGATCGGCAGATCCTTGTCCTGGCAGAGTTCCCACAGGGGATACCAGTGTTCGCGCCCGAGATCGGGGATGAAATTGCCGTCCTCGTCCTTGACCGTGTGCGGATCGGAATTGATGTTGATGCCGCGCAGACCCATGCCGATGCAGCGTTCTGTCTCCTTGACCGCTTCCCTGACATCCCACCAGGGCAGCAACGCCATCGGAAAAAGGCGCTGGCCGCTCTCTTCCTGGATTTCGGCCATGGCGTCGTTGTAAATCTGGGTAGTGATCAGGCGCAGCTCGGGATCGACCTTGGCCGAGGCCTGGCCGCCGAAACCGAGAATGTTGGGATAGACGATGTGCGCGTGGATGCCGTTGGCGTCCATTACTTCGAGCCGCTCCTTGATCGAGCTCGAACCCTTGTGCACTTCCTCGAACTGCAGCGCGAGAAACGTGTCGAGATCGCGTGCCTTGCCGCCGTCCTTGTAAATCGCGCTGTTGGGGTGGGCGCCGGTGCCGATCGACTTGTCGCCGTCGATGATCCAGCTGCGCACGCCCTCGTGCATTTTTACCTGCGGCACCCGGTCCTTGTACTTGGCCGGCGCGCGCTTGACCCACATGTCGTGCGGTTCGGTCAGATGCGTATCGGCGTCGATGACCTTGATCGGTGCTTGGGTTGCGGTTGACATGGCAGATTCCTCCTTGGCCCGCCTGGGGCGATCAGCGGTGTCGATAGGCTAGCAAATTCTGACGGCAATGGCTGCCCCCCCAGCCACACTGCCCAATCGTCCATGGCACGTGCCCGCATGGGGGACGCCGCTCATCCGCCGTTCTTGCCGGGCAAAAAGCCCTTCAGCATGGTCGTCGAGATAATTTGCGAAGCCCTGGCGCCAGTATGCCGCGCCCTGCTGCGAACCAGCGAAGCCGCTTCGTGTATCCGGCGCCCGGCGAGCAGCGGCTGCCACCCCGGGCCGGCCGTATCGCTTGCGCTTTCGGCGCGTGTAAGTTCGCGCATCTGGCTGGGCGACATGCCGAAATGGCGGGTAAAGCGCCGGCTGAAGGCTGCTTCCGAACCATAGCCTGACAGCTCGCTGATTTCGGCGATCTTGAGATTGCCCTTCTTGAGCAACTGGCATGCCTGCTCCATCCTGCTTTCGGCGACCACTTCCATCGGCGCGCGGCCGACCTGAGCGGTGAAATGCGCGGCAAAGTTGGAACGGCCCATGCCTACCGAGCGGGCGAGGCGCTCGACCGTCCAGTTGGCGGACGGATTGCCCGAGATCAGCCGCAGCGCCTGGCCGATGGGATCGTGCGGCTGCGGAGAAAAGATCTGGCGGCACTTGGGATCGGTGCGCAGCTGAGCAACCAGCATCAGTGCCGCCAGCCGCGTCAACAAGGCCGCCGAACCCGGCCCCATCCCGGCCAACGCCAGCGCCTCGGGTTTGAGCAACACTCCCCAGCCGCTGCCGGCAATCTCGCCAAGCCGCAGGAATGATGGCAGTTGCGAGCGGCTGACGCCCGAGGGTAGCGTTGCGCGCACCCGGCCGCAAAGAAGCCTTGCGGCGACAGGCCCGCCCTGGACCATGGCGAAAGTCGGAGGCACATCGACCAGCTGTTCGTCCCGCAGAAATTCCAGCGTTGGCGCCTGACTTTCGGGCGACATGCGCACGGCATGCGCTTCGCCGGTCAACACGGCCAGCGCCTCACCCTGCTTAAGTTCGAGAGTTCCGCCCGCAGGCGAGGTAATTCTTGCCGTGCCATGCAGCGCGACGTGGAAGACCATGGCATCGCCGGAAGGAACGCTGAATCCGCCGCCCAGGCCCAGGTCGCAATAGCACCAGGTCTGGCCTGACAAGTCTATTGCCGCCAGCAATTCGGAAAGCGGCCTTGTGTCCGTGGCCGGAACAGCGCCTTGCGGTAACACCCGATTTTTCTCCCCGGCACACCGCCGTTGGCCGGCGGGGCCTGTTATGCAGTGGGCGAGGATATGCCATTGCGCCACAGCGCGCAATTCCGCTTTGACCGGACGGCCCTATCTGCGCAACAATAGGGCGACAGGGACAATTATCACATCATGCCGCGGCAAATCGAACTGCAGATCGACGTCAGCAACGCCCTCCAGTTGGGGGAATCGGCGCATATTGCCGTGGCAGTGGTGCTGCCCGACGACGTGCCGCCACAGCCGGTCGTGTGCTTTGCCAAACCTGGCGGCGGCTATTCGCGGGGCTATTACACCTGTGAATTGCCCGGACCCGGCACGGGCGCGCAGGCGCAATTTCATGCCTCGCGCGGCTGGATTTTCGTCGGGATGGACAATCTCGGCTCGGGCGACAGCTCGCAGCACGCGCCGGACCTACTCAATTTTGCCAATTGCACGACAGCGGCGGCGGCGGCCGAGCAGGAAGTGCTGCTGCGGTTGGCGAATGGCGTGCTGGCGCCAGGTCTTTCGCCCGTGATGCAGCCCGTGTGCATCGGCATGGGTCAGTCGACCGGAGGCAGTCTGGCGATTATCCAGCAGGCGCGGCATCGCGGTTACGATGGCCTCGCGGTGCTGGGTTTCAGCGCAGTGCACAATCACCCCGCCACCGCCCCCGGCGAATTGCCGGTCGTGACGCCATGGTTCGCGCGCGATCTGCCGCCCGACCGTCCCGGTGGTGTGATCAATGCCGGTGAGCTCGCAGCCATGAGCCCTGAAGCCATGCAGCAGTCGGCCTGGGCAGCGCTCGCCTGGAGCTTTCACTACGACGACGTACCGCCCGACGTGGTCGAACAGGACCTGATGCATTACGAGGGCATCGTCATGCGCGGCCGGCAGGAGGATCCGGGCGAGCCCGGCCCGTGGAACAGCTTCACCACCCCGCACGAGGCGGCACGCTTCACTCTGACGCCGGGCATCGTCGCCCCCGAGGCGGCGGCGATAACCGTGCCGGTGCTCGCAGCCATGGGCGAGCGCGACATGGTGGTCGATCCTCTGGGCGAATCGCGCGCCTATCGCTCAGCCCCCAGTTTCGACCTGTTTGTCTGTCCGCGCATGGGCCACATGCACAATTTCGCCGGCACCCGCGCGCTATTCTGGGAGCGCATCCATCGCTTTGGTGAGTGGTGCGCGGCGGCGAAAGCGGCAGGGTTGTAGAGCCGGCTCAGTTCGCCGGTTCGTCCGGTTCCATCCCGTCCAATGGCGTCTTGCGGCCCGGACCGCCGCTTACCTGCACTGTCATTTCGCCGAGTCCATCCATGTCGATGTGAATGACATCGCCCGGCACCACCGGCCCGACGCTCATCGGCGGGGTACCCGAGAAGATCACGTCGCCCGGGTGCAGGGTCATCACCGATGCGGCGTGTTCGACCAGGTCCTCGATACCGAGCACAAGATTGGCGGTTGTGTCGTCGGTCTTCAGTTCGCCGTTGACCTTGAGGCGATAGGTGAGGGCATTGGCATCGGCGATCTCGTCACGCGTGGTAAGCCAGGGGCCCATCAGTCCATAGGTGTCGAAGCTTTTGCCAAAGCTCGGGAATTCCGGTCCCTGCTGAGTCATGTCGAGGCCGATGGCATAGCCCGCGACATAGTCGAGCGCGTCCCTGGCGGCGATTTCGGTGCCTTGCTTGCCGATGACGATGGCGATTTCCGCCTCGTGAAACGTCGTACGTTCGGGCCAGCGCAGGGTGACGCCGTCGCTCTCGCCGGCTGCGGCATTGGTCATCTTGAACAGGAAGCCCAGCCTTCGCGGATGGCCTCCCGCGCCCAGAACCACCTTGTGGTTGCCCGCGCCGCAAACGAATTTGCCGGGATTGGCCACCGGGCACTTCATCAGCACCTGGCCGACCGGCACGCCCGGCGCCTTGTCGGCCAGCGCTTCCATTTCCGGGCGCAACGCATCGAGATTGGCGATGAGCTGGTCTCCGGCGGGGTAAGGCCAGCGCACCGAAGGCAACTTGTCGGTTACGGGTGTGACATCGTGGACCATATCGTCGCGCACCACGCCGAGCTTTATGGGTCCTTCCCTGGTTTCTTGGTACCGGCACAGTTTCATGGCATTCTCCCGCTATTCCGTTTCGCAATCCTTCGCCGCTGCTGCCCGAACGGGCAAGAGGAATTCCCTCAGCGTGGAGTTCCGGCATCCCATATTGGCCTTGCGAATGCGCGACACCATATTATGCGCAAGGTCACAGTTGAGACAGGCGCAAGGGCCTGAGGAGAATTCAATGAGCAATACCGATATGGCCGTTGCGGCCGATCCCGAAATCGCGGCTCTGGTCTCGCGGGCGCGCGAGGCGCAGGCGGCTTTCGAGATGTTCGGCCAGGAGGAAGTCGATGCCATCGTCAAGGCCATGGGCAAATATGTCTTCGACAATGCCGAGGAACTGTCGCGCATGGCGGTGGACGAGACCGGCATTGGCGTGTTCGAGGACAAGGTGCTCAAGAAGAAGGGCAAGAGCCGCACCATCTGGAACAGCCTCAAGGGCAAACCCTCGCGCGGCGTGATCGGCGAGGATGCGGAAAACAACATGATCCTGGTCGCCAAGCCGATGGGCGTGGTCGGCGCGGTGACGCCGATCACCAATCCGGTGGTAACGCCGATGTGCAACGGCATGTTCGCGCTGAAGACCGGCAATGCCGTGATCTTCGCGCCGCATCCCAAGGCGCAGAAGTGTGCCGAACATCTGACGCAAGCCTTCCGCGAAATCGTCAAGGCGCATGGCGCGCCCGAGGACCTGGTGCAGGTGGTAAAGGAGGGATCGATCGCCCGGACCCAGCAGCTGATGCAGTCTGTCGACGTCGTTGTTGCGACCGGCGGCGGGGCGATGGTCAAGTCGGCCTACAGTTCGGGTAAGCCCTCGTTCGGCGTTGGCGCGGGCAATGTGCCGGTGATCATCGACCGCGATGTCGATATCGAGGAAGCGGCCGGCAAGATCGTCACCGGCGCCAGCTTCGACAACGGCATCATCTGCAGCCATGAGCAATTCGTGCTTACGCCGCGCGAGAAGTTCGACCAGACCGTGCAGGCTTTCATCGACACCGGAAAAGTCTGGTTCACGCGCGACGAGGCCCAGATTGAAGCGTTGCGTGAAGTCGTCTTCCCTGGCGGCCATCTCAACAAGGAAGTGGTCGGCATCACCCCGCGCGAAGTCGGCGCGATGGCGGGGATCGACGTGCCGGAATCGACTCGGATCATCCTGCTGCCGGCCAAAGGCGCGGGGACCGATGATATTCTCGCGCGCGAGAAATTGTGCCCGGTGGTGGCGATCCTGCCTTATGACGAGTTCGAGGACGCCGTGATGCTGGCGCGCTCCAACCTGCTGGTCGAAGGCGCAGGCCATTCGGCGGGGCTGCACTCGCACAACGATGAACACATCCGCGAGGCGGGGCTGCATCTGCCGATCAGCCGGCTGGTGGTCAACCAGCCCTGCTCGACGTCCGCAGGCGGTTCACTCACCAACGGCTTTGCGCCGACGACGACGCTGGGTTGCGGTTCCTGGGGCGGCAATTCGATTTCGGAAAACCTCGACTACAAGCACCTGATGAACGTCTCGCGCATCGGCAAGGTGATTGAAGACAAGCCGGTTCCGACCGACGAGGAAATCTGGGCTTAGGTTTATCTGGCGTGCATTGTGACACCCTTCGACAGGTTCAGGATGAGCGGCGTCGGGGGTCTGAATTGGAAGCCAGATAAAGACCGCTCACCCTGAGCTTGTCGAAGGGTGCACGCGCAACGGGACGTGCTTGAAATGCAAATCACCGAACTGACTGACAGCACAGCCAATATCGGCAATGGCAAGGCGCTGCGACAGCGCATGGCCGAGGACGGCTATGTCTTTCTGCGTGGCGTGATCGACCGGGATTTGCTTGCCTGGGGCGAGGGGCTTTATCGCGACGCGCTGGCTGCCGAAGAGCTGATCGATCTGGCCAATGAGCGCCCGGTCTGGACTGGCAAGAAGAGCGACACCTGGCGACCTTGCGATGCCATCGGCACCAAGTTCTGGCACAAGGTAGTTGCGCTGCCCCAGCTCAACGCGATCATGCGCGACATCTTCGATGCAGACCCCGTGTGGATTCCGATCGCCGCGCACCGTTCGAGTTTCCCGACCGGTCCGCTCGAGGAAGGGCAGGATATCTTCTCGGGCCGCCACCAGGACAGCTTCTACAGCGAAGGCATGGGTTACACGATCTGCTGGATGCCGGTGCGCGACGTGAAGAAGGGCGATGGCGCCTTTGCCGTTGCCGAAGGGACCAACCGGCGCGGAGTGCTGCATCAGCCGATTACCGGCAAGGATCACTCGATTCTGCCTGGCGTCATCCCCGACGAGGCCTGGCGGTCGACCGATTTCAGGGTCGGCGATGTGCTGATTTTCGACTATGGTACCGCTCATGCCGGTCTGCCCAACCCATCGAACGAGTTCCGGCTATCGCTCGATGTCCGTGCGGTGCCGGCCTATGCGCCCAAGCCGGTGATCGGCGCGGTTGACAGGGTATCGGGCCGCGACGTGACGATCCGCACTGACGCGGGTGAATCAGTCACTATCACCGTCAATGACGAAACCTACATCCGCGACATGAACCCCCACCCGCGTATCCCGACCGGCGAGGTGGAGCGCGTTGCCTATCCGGGGTCTCACGTCATGGCGATGGTCGCGGATGACGGGCATGTGACAGTGTTGCGCCGCAACCGCTATTGAATCCGGCGTGACGGCCGGCGGCGCGCCCCGCCCCGCCGGGTTCACTTCGGCAGCGCAAAGGCTGTAACCGCACCCCACACCTTGCCGCCCTTCATCGGCGCTTCCGAGACAATCGCGACATATTGCCGCCCGTCATTGCCCCGGAAGCTCATCGGCGTCGCCGTACCGTTGCCCGGCAGGTCGGCCTCGAACAGCAGCTTGCCCGTCTCCGAATCGAAGGCGCGGAATGCGTGGTCGCTCGATGCGCCGACGAATGTCAGGCCCGTGACCGTGCTCATCGAGCCGCCAAAATTGGGCGTGCCGATGGTGAAGGGCATGCGTGAGCGGATCGGCTGGCGTTTCCCGGAGAAATCCGGCCCCAGATCGCGCGCATTGCCCAGCGGGCGTTCCCAGACCATCTTGCCACTGCTCAGGTCGATGGCGTTCATCAGGCCATAGGGCGGCGCCTGGCAGGGAATGCCGAGCGGCGACATAAAGGGGCTGATGTCGGCGGCAAAGGGCGTGCCTTCTTGCGCGACGAAGCGGCCGTGTTCGCCCGCGACTTCGGCCTTGGCATCGCGTGCGCGCGGCTCGGAACGCGGCACCAGCCGGTTGCGGTTGACCATGCGGCTGGAGACGATGAAGGCCAGCTGGCGCCCCTCATCGACCGAGGCGCTGCCCCAGTCGACGCCACCGACATAGCCGGGATCCTGGATCCACCAGTCGGTGCCCGGCGCGGTCATCGAGCCGTCATAACGTGCTTCCTTGAACTTGATCCGGCAATGCAATTGATCGAGCGCGGAAATGCCCCACATGCGCTGTTCGGTAAGCAAGGGGCCCATCAGCGAGGGGAAGGCTGTCGACCAGGGCTGGGTGAGGGAAAGCTTCTCCACCGCGCCGCGCTGGGGGGCGGGCTTTTCCTCGACCGGGAACAACGGTGTGCCATCGCGACGGTCGAGAACGAACAGTTCGCCGCGCTTGGTCGGCTGAATGACCGCCGGGATTTCCTTCCCATCCTTGCGAAGGGTAAACAGCACCGGCTTGGAGGCAACGTCGAAATCCCAGACATCGTAATGCGCGGTCTGGAAATGCCAGCGCGGCTCGCCGGTCTCGCCATCAAGTGCGACCAGCGAACTGGCGTAGGTGTTGCTCTCGGGAGTGCGGTGGCCACCCCAGTAATCCGGTGTCGAATTGCCGGTCGGAACATAGACCAGCCCCAGTCCCTCGTCCGCGCTCATCGGCCCCCATGAATTGGGTGTGCCGGGAGTGTAGTACTGGCCCTCGCCGGGTTCGCCGTGCTGGCCGGGCCGGCCCATGTCCCAGGCCCAGGCGAGCTTGCCAGTGACGGCATCATAGGCGCGCACCACGCCCGAAGGCTCGCCGACATGCTGGCCGTCGGCAACCACGCCGCCGAACACCAGCTTGCCCCGGATCAGCGTGGGGGCGGAGGAAACGTTGTAATAGCCCAGCTCGCGCTGCTTTATGCCGCGCAGCAAGTCGGCCCGGCCATTCTCGCCGAAGCTCTTGCAGACGTCGCCGGTCTCCGCGTCGATGGCATAGAGGCTCGCTCCGTCCGAGACGGCGGTATAGACCCGCTTCGAGCATGCGCCAGTCGCACCCGGCACTTCGTAATAGGCGACGCCGCGGCAGCGCACGACGGAAATGCCCGAATTGTTGCGCTCGGGGTGGAATGTCCAGCGCACCTTGCCGGTCTCGGGCTCGATATCGAGCACGTCGTTGAACGGCGTGCAGACATAGACGTGATCGCCGACCTTGAGCGGCGTGGCGTCGATCTGTGCGGCGGGCGGGAAGGGCATGGGGCCGAGTTCGACCGACCAGACCTGCTGGAGCTTGCCGGCGTTGGCCGGCGTGATTTCGCCCAGCGGCGAGAAATGGCTACCGCCCTGGTCGTTGCCGAAATGCGGCCAGTCGCCCGGAGCATCGGCGGCGACCGCAGGCTGTTGCGCCCGGGCCGGGACAGGGGTGAAGCCCGAAGTGGCCCAGACCGCGATGCCCAGCAGCGCGGCGGTGCCGACTACAAGGTAGCCGCCCTGCCGGTCCGCCTTGATCCGGCTGGTCAGCGCTGCGATCAGGAACGGCAGGCCCATCACCAGCGGCGAAACCACGCGCGGCATGAGCGCCCAGCCATCGAGCCCGGCCTCGTAGAGCGCCCAGAACAGAGTGATCAGCAGCAGGATCCCGTAAATCGCCGCGCCTGTCCACCAGTTGCGCTTGAGCACGTTGTATCCGCAAGCCAGCGCCAGCAGCCCCGCGGGGAGATAATACCATGAGCCGCCCAGCCAGATGAGCTTCGCACCGCCCAGCGTCAGCAGCAGGCCGGTGAACGCCAGCAGTACGCCGTAGACAATGGCACCGATGCGCCGGATGGGCTCCATTTTTCCTCTCCCTGTTCTCTTCTCGCATCCTTGCCTGTCTCGTCCTGCTCTGCAAGTGTGATTGACGCATCCAGGCTCTACGTCTACATGCATATAACCCGAATAAATATTCGAAATTGGGAATTATGGGAGAGTTGCGGTGACACACACCGGCTATATCGACGGCACGTTCGTCAATGGCGAGGGCGCTCGCTTCATCGTCGAGAATCCTTCGGACGAAACGGTCGTCGCGGAGATCGCGGGCCTGTCGGCCGCGCAAGTCGACAACGCCCTCGGGGCGGCGCGCGAGAGTTTCGATTCCGGCAGCTGGAGCAGCCTGTCGATGAAACAACGCGCCGAGGCGATGCGGCGATATTCCGAAGCACTGAAAAAGCGCGCCGACAGGCTCAAGGAGCTGGCGATCGCGGAAGCGGGCTGCCCGGTCAATTCCACCGTGATGGGCGCGCAGGTCCATGCGCCACTGCGCATGACCGATGAAATCATCGACATGTTCCTGACTATGCCCGAACATGAGGAAAACCGGCTGCCGCTGCACGAGCGAGTCAATCCCTATTTCGTCGTGCAGAGCCTGAAGCTTTACCGGCCGCTCGGCGTGGTTTCGGCGATCTCGGCCTATAACGTGCCGTTCTACACTGCCTTCTGGAAAGTCGTCCCCGCGCTGATGGCGGGCAATTCGGTTGTCTTGCGGCCAAATCCGCTGACCCCGCTTTCCGCCATGATCTTCGCCGAGGCGGCGGACGAGGCGGGGCTGCCCAAGGGGGTGATGAACGTCATCATCGAAGATGGGCTGGAAGGCGGCCTGGCCATGACTACCGACCCCCGGGTCGATATGGTTTCCTTCACCGGCTCCTGTGTCGTCGGCGCCAAGGTTGCCGAACAGGCAGCGCCGACGCTCAAGCGGCTGGTGCTGGAACTCGGCGGCAAGTCGGCGGCGATCTTTTTGCCCGATTCAGCCGAACGCGCGGGCGCGCATGGGCACCAGGTGTGTACGTCGCATGCGGGGCAGGGCTGCGTGCTGGGAACACGCGTTTTCGTGCCGCAGGACCAGAAGGCAAAGGTGCTCGAACTCATGGAAGCCGCCATGGCCAACGTGAAGATCGGTGTCGCCAGCGATCCCGAAACCCAGCTCGGCCCGGTGATCAGCGCGGGCCAGCGCGCGCGTTGCGAGCACTATACCGAGGCGGCGGTCGCGGCCGGTGGGCGCGTGGTGACCGGCGGCAAGCGCCCGGCGCACATGGACAAGGGCTTCTTCTTCGAGCCGACTGTGCTCGACCTGCCCGACAACGCCAATCCGGCGGCGCAGGAAGAGATCTTCGGGCCAGTGGTCGGCGTGATCGGCTACAAGGATCTCGATCATGCGGTGCAGATGGCCAATGACAGCAAGTTCGGCCTGTCCGCCTGGGTGACCGGCGCAGACAAGATGGCCGCCTTCCAGACCGGGCTCAAGATTCGTTCGGGCGCGGTCAACGTCAATGGCGCGGTGATGAGCAGCTATGCTTCGGGCGGCGGCATCAAGATGAGCGGCCTTGGCCGCGAGCGCGGGGTCGAGGGCCTGCGCGAGTTCCAGATGGTGACGACTTTCAATCTGGGGGGGTGATCATACCTCCCCGGCACGGGGAGGGGACCACGAGCGAAGCGAGAGGTGGAGGGGTCATTACCCCACCGTCAGCCGCTGGCGCGGCTGCTACCTCCCCGTTCCGGGGAGGTCTTGAGGAAGAAGGGACATACGGATGCAGGGTCTTCTCGAAGGCAAAGTCGCGGTCATCACCGGCGCCGGTTCGGGCGTCGGCCGCGCGGCAGTCAAGCTGTGGACCGAACACGGCGCCAAGGTGATCGCCACCGATGTCGATCTGGCTTCGGTGGAGGAATCGGTGCAGTTGGCGGGAGCGCCGCAAGGCCAGGCCAAGGCCATGGTCTGCAACGTCACCGATCCGGCACAAGTCGAGGCTGCCGTTCAGGAAGCCGTTTCGACTTTCGGGCGGCTCGACATCATGTACAGCAATGCCGGGATCACCATCCTGCAAAAGCCGGAGGGCGGGCTCAAGAGCTTCACCGAAGCCACGCCCGAAGACATGAAGCGGATCGAGGACGTCAACATCAACGGCGTGTTCTACGGCGCGCAGTCGGCGATCCGTCAGTTCGAGAAGCAGGAGAAGGACGCCAACGGCATTGCCGGGGTGATCGTCAACACCGCGTCGGTCGCCGGGCTGATCGGTTATGGCGGCGTGGTCTATGGCTCGTCCAAGGGCGCAGTGACCGGATTTACCCGCACGCTCGCCATCGAAATGGCGGACAAGGGCATCCGCGTGAATTCGGTCTGCCCGGCGGGCATGCTGACGCATTACATGGGCATGGACCCGGACAGCCCGCACAAGGACAGGATACTGGACGGCATGGGCAAGGGCCATCCACTGGGCCGGGCGATCGATCCGGCCGATACCGCGGCGGCGGCGATGTTCCTCGCCAGCGATCTTGCCTCGAACATTACCGGTGTGAACCTGCCGGTGGACGGCGGCCTGACTGCCGGCAAAAAGACTGGAGCATAAGACCATGGCGACCTGTCCAGTAGATCACGGCAAGTCTGGCGCACTCGCGTCGTTGATGTCGGACAATCCGCGCTACAAGGAGATGTTCGACGTCAACACCCAGAGCGCCAACACCGGCGTCGATATGGACCGCGACTATACCGAGGATATGAACCGGCTGCGCGACAAGGCGGGCGTGCAGAAAGGCTCGCTGCGCCATCTGCTGGGCGTGCCCGAGATGGATTTTTCGGATATCAAGCGCGAGAGCTATACCTTCTTCTCCTACCGCGCCTGCGAGATCGGTTTTCGCGAAAACCTGATCTTCTCGTCGGAAGGCTACAATGAAAGCCCCGGTGTGCGCACAGTCGGCAAGACCATCCTGTCGATGGTCGGCAAGCCGCACAAGCGCCTGCGGAGCGCCGCCCAGCCGCTGTTCAAGCGGCCCAAGGTGCTCAATTGGTGGAACAAGCGCTGGATCGAGGAAACCGTCGACGCCCTGCTCGACCGGCTGCTCGATCAGGATGCCGCCGACCTCAACTTCGAGCTCTGCGCGCGTCTGCCCATGGCGACAGTGACCCGCGCGATCGGGCTCGAGGGCGAGAACGTCATCGAGTTCCGTTACCAGCTCGACCGGGCGACATTCGGCGCCGCCAAGCTCAAGCCCGAGGAAGCGGCGGAATCGCGCGCCTGGGTCGACAAGACCCTGCGCGATCTTATTGCCGAGAATACGCGCAATCCTGGTGACAACCTGATCGCCGGGCTGATAAACGCCGAAATCGTCGACGAGGACGCCGGCACCAAGCGCCCGCTGACCGAGGACGAGATCTTCGGTTACTGCAAGCTGGCGATCTTCGCCGGCGGTGGCACCACCTGGCGGCAGCTGGGCATCACTATCGATGCGCTGATGAACCACTACCAGTTCTGGGAAGACTGCCTGAAAGACCGCAGCCTTGTGGACAGGGCCGTGGAGGAAAGCCTGCGCTGGCGCGCAACCGACCCGGTGTTCCCGCGCCTTTGCGTGGCCGATACCGAAGTCGAAGGCGTGATGGTGCCGGCCGGGGTGCGAGTGCACATGTGCCTGGGCGCGGCGAACCACGACCCTGCGGTATTCAAGAACCCGGAAGCCTACGACATCTACCGCGACCAGAAGCACAACATGGGCTTTGGTTTCGGCCCGCACCGGTGCCTTGGCATGGATGTCGCGCGGCAGGAGATGATCGTGGCGATCAACGGTCTGTTGGACCGTTTCCCGAAGATGCGCCTTGATCCGGACAAACCCAAGCCGGAATATCGCGGCATCGACCATCGCGGCATGACGGCGGTGACGGTGAAGTTGAAGTAGCAGCCTTCCCCTCCCGCAAGCGGGCGGGGAGCCGGGAGGGAAGCATGAAGCAGGTTGTTCTTCGCAACTACGCCCGTGGCACCCCCAAGCCCGAGGACTACGCCTTGGTCGAAGCCGCCAGGCCCGAACCGGGCGAGGGCGAAGTCCTGTTCAAGACGCTTTGGCTCGCCTGCGATCCCCTGATCCGCTTTTCGATCGACGAGGAATTGGTCTCCGGCGTCACGCACATCAAACTGGGCGAGCCGATGTATGGCCCCGCCGTCAGCCAGGTCGTGCGCTCGAACCACCCTGGTTATACCCCCGGCGACATTGTCGAACACTGCACGCACTGGGCAGAATACACGCTCTCCGCGCCCGACCGGGCGGACTATCGCGGCCCGCCGCGCAAGCTCGATCCCTCGCGCGCTCCGGTTCAGACCGCACTCGGCGCGCTGGGCATGCCGGGACAGACCGCGCATGTCGGCATGATCGCCACCGGACGCGTGGCGGCGGGCGAAACCGTGGTCATTTCCGCTGCGGCCGGAACTGTCGGCAGCCTCGCCGGACAGATCGGAAAGATCTTTGGCGCACAGGTAGTCGGCATTGCCGGCGGCGCGGACAAGTGCGCGGCACTGCTCGACCTCGGCTTCGATGCGGCAGTGGACTACAAGGCGCCGGACTTTGCCGAACGGCTTGGGGCAGCATCTCCCGAGGGGTTCGACCTCTATTTCGACAATGTCGGCGGCGACATTTCGCTTGCGGTCATGGCGCAGATGAAGCGCGGCGGGCGGATGGCGATGTGCGGGTTCATTGCCTACCATGGCATGGGCATGGAAGGACCGGGGCCGGACCGGCTTCCCGGATTCTACCGGCTGATCAATTCCAAAGCGCTTGAAATCAAGGGCTTTGCCAGCATGGGCGCGGGTCAGCAACCGATTGACGACATCGCCGGGTGGATAGGTGAGGGAAAGATAAGGGTTCCCGAAGCTGTGGTCGAAGGCATCGAGGCTGCACCTGTCGCTTTTTCCAGCGTGTTCGGCGGCAACAATTTTGTTGGCAAGCTGTTGGTGAAAGTGTCAGAGGCCCTTTGATGGCCACTGCAACTGTTCCCCCTCCGCCCCGACAAACCAACAACCCCGCTCCGGCGCGCCTTGCCAATTCGGTGCGGCGCACCATGTCGATCGATGTGTCCTGGCCCGACGGCGAGGAGGGCGACCGCCTGTTTATCGGCCGGTGCCGCGACTATCGCACGCCTGCCGATGGCGGGGCGGGCAGGGCGCTGGACGGGGCCGAATTCCGCGCAACCCTGTCGCAGGACAAGACGATCACCTCGATCACTGCGCGGCCCCGGCCCGAACATGTCGAACAGCTCCAGGGCGTGCGCGCCGGCAATCACCTGCGGCTGTTCATCAAGGAAACTATGCCCGAACTGATCGCGCGCGCCGAGCCGATTTACCTGCCGCTCGACGATCTTTCCGGCACGTCGCTGGTCTCCGCCTTTGCCTGGTCACAATGGCACGACAACTGGCAGGAGCAAATCCGGGCGCGCATGGGCACCGAGGAATTCGATCAGCTGATCAGCCAGCGAGTCAATGTCTGCTGGGGCCTGGCTGAGGGCAACACCGGGGTTTCCGGCCAGGCGCACGGCAATGTTGCGCAAGCCGACGCCGGCGACGTGCGCAATCCCGCCGATCCTGAAGGCTGGCACGAGCTTGCCGAGAACGAAGGCCCCGGTTTTCGCCGCGCGCGCCGGATCGATGTGACTCGCGATGAAGATGCCGGCCTCATCCGCATCAATGCGGCGTTCCAGGACAGCGCCAAGCGCAAGAGCATTGGCCGCGTCGCGATTCACGAATACGACCTCGATGCGACCGTCGACATCAAGTCGGGCGAATTGCTCACGCTCACGCCTTACGCCCGCATCCTGCCTTTCGGCGAATGCCCCGGCGCGGTGCACAACACCCAGCGGCTGATCGGCCGCAATATCGGCGATATCCGGGACGCCGTGCTCGAACAGCTGCGCGGCACGCAAGGGTGCACGCACCTCAACGATGCGCTGCGGGCGCTGGCGGACGTGCCGAAGCTGGTGAGCTATCTGGCGGAATGAACCCTCCTTGTTTTGAGGGGGGTCAGGCGGCTTTCACGGCTTTCACCGGCGCGGCATGGGCCTGGCGCAGCCGGTTCCAGGCATCCAGCGCGGCCACTTTGTAGGCTTCGGCCAGGGTCGGATAGTTGAAGCTGTTGTCGATGAAATAGTCGAGCGTGCCGCCCAGGTTGATCACCGCCTGGCCGATGTGCACCAGTTCGGTGGCTCCTTCGCCGACGACGTGGACGCCCAGCAGCCGCCGCGTTTCGACATCGACAATCAGCTTGAGTAGCCCCGACGAGAGCCCCATGATCTGTCCGCGCGAGATCTCGCGAAAACGGGCGATGCCGCATTCGTAAGGCACTCCCCTGGCGCGCAGTTCCTCTTCCGTCTGGCCGACGCAGGACAATTCAGGCACGGCATAGATGCCGATGGGGAAGGCCTGTTCGCCGCGCGGCGGTTCGGCGCCGAAAGCATGGCAGGCGGCCACGCGGCCTTGTTCCATGGAGGTCGAGGCCAGGCTGGGAAAGCCGATGACGTCGCCGGCCGCATAGATGTGCGCAACTTCGGTCTGGAAGGTGATGGGGTCGGCCTTCAGCCGTCCGCGACTGTCGGCAGTGAGGCCGCACAGTTCGAGATTGAGTCCGGCAGTCGCGCCATTGCGGCCGGCCGTGAACAGCGCCAGTTCCGACGCCACTTCGCGTCCGTCTCCCAGCACGCAAACCGGCGATCCGCCGGCGGAAAGGCGCACACGGGCCACTTCCGAGCCCAGCCGCAGCGCCATGCCCCGGTCGCGCATCAGGTAGACGAAGTGATCGACGATTTCGCCGTCCATGAAATCGAGCAGCCGCTCGCGCGGGTCGATCAGCGTGACCGGCACGTCGAGCGCGCTGAAGATGGTCGCATATTCCAGCCCGATCACGCCTGCGCCGACAACCGTAAGACTGCGCGGCACGCGCGGATTGCGGATGAAGTCGTCACTGTCGACCACACTCCTGCCGTTGAAGGGAATGCCGGGTGGATGATGCGGCACGGTCCCGGTGGCGATGAGGATCTTTTCCGCCTCGACCGTCTGCTCGCCGGCGTCGCCGGCAATGGCGATGTAGTGCGGACCGGCGAACCGCCCGGCGCCGTGTGCGACCGTCACGCCATTGCGCGCGAACTGGTGCTCCTGCACCGCCACTTCGTGTTCCAGCGTCATGCCAAGCCGGCCGTTGAGGTCGGCAGCGCCAATCTGCTGCTTGATGCGGTATGACTGGCCGTAAAATCCGCGCTCGCGCCAGCCGGTGAGATTGAGCACGGTTTCGCGCAGGGTCTTGCTCGGAATGGTGCCGGTATGAACCGAGACGCCGCCCACCTGGCCGCGTTCGTCGATCACCAGCACGCGCTTGCCCAGCTTCGCCGCCTGCACGGCGGCGCGCCGCCCGGCCGGCCCGCTGCCGAGCACGACGAAGTCATAGCGGGCGGCCAGGGGTGCACTGCGGCTCATACTGCCGCAGAACGGCCAATCGTCAGGTGGTTTAAGGGTATAAAATCTCACGCGAAGAACGCGAAGAGCTCGAAGGCGAACTTTGAGCTTTCGACCAGGCTTTGTGTGTGGTTCAGGAATTGGGTGCGTTTTGGTTGATCCGTAATTGCGATCCTGAAGTATCGGAATGGCGATTGACTATGCGCTTGAGGCCATCACGGAACAGTGGCGCGCCGAAATTCATGAGCAATCCAACTGGCAGGTGCATGAAGCGAAGATAGGTCAACACCTGCTTGGCATGCACGCGAGTGAGGCGTTCGATGGATTTGAGTTCAATCAACAGGGCTTGTTCAACGACGATGTCCGCACGAAAGCCTTGATCGACGCGCGAGCCTTCGAATTCGACGGCAATCGGGACTTGTGTCCTTACTTCCAGTCCGCGTTTGCGAAGTTGATCGACCAATATGGCTTCGTATGCGGATTCAAGCATGCCCGGGCCAAGCCCGGAATGGATCTTGAATCCGCAATCGACTGCAATCCGGGACAGCTCCTCGACGTCCATGCAATTGCCTTCGCGCACTTCGCGTTCTTCGCGTGAATCAATTAACCCGGCTGATCCGCAGGTCTCGGCGTCAGCATGCCAAGCCCTTCCAGCGCGAGGCCGTTCGACAGTTCGTCGAACATCCGCCGCCGCAGTTCGCGCACCAGCAGCGAGCGGGTGTTGCGACCCACTTGCGGCGAGAGCTTGGCCAGCTGCCCGGCCAGCGCCTGCGCGCGTGGCAGCAAGTCGGCCATGGGCAGGACTTCGGCGCAGATGCCCAGCTGTTTGGCTTCTCCGGCGGGAATGCGTTCGCCGGTCAGCAGGAAATAGCGCCCGCGGTTGGGACCAAGGATCATCGGCCAGACGGTGTGCACGCCGTCCCCCGGCACCGCACCGCCCGGCACATGGGCCAGGTCGGCGAATTCGGCGGTGTCGGACGCCAGGACGATGTCGCACAGTGCAGCCAGTTCGGCATGGATCAGCGCCGGGCCATTGACGGCGGCGATCATCGGCACCGGGATCGCCAGCAGGTTGTTCAACAGGGACAGCCCCTCGTCGTGGATACGCGGCCACATTGCCGAGAGATTGGGCTCGGGATAGTTTTCCTGCGGGTCGAACGAGGCAATGAAGCTGTCGCCGGTTCCCGTGAGCACCACCACCCGGTTGTCGTAATCGCGCGCCACGTCGAGGAAGGCATGGCCCAGTTCGCAGTGCAGGCTGGCGAGCGAGGTGCCCCAGAGTGCCGGCCCCCCGCGAGAATGCATGGTCATGGTCAGCACGCCGTCATCGGACCGGATGAAGTTGATGCAGGTGTATTTGTTTTGATAGTCGCTGAGTTGAGTCATGGAATTCTCTCCGTGATTTCCCTTCCCGCTTGCGGGAGGGGTCAGGGGTGGGCCAGTCGGCGCCGCAAGGCGGGCCGCTTGAATGACACGCCCACCCCCCAAGCCCCCTCCCGCAAGCGGGAGGGGGAGTTAAGCAATCGCCCCCTTGGCCTACAAACCCTCGATCTCGTCCCACTCCAGCCCCATTTCCATCAGGAAGGTCTCGGTATGCTCCGAAGCGACTGGCGCACGGGTGGTCTTGATCGGTTCGTGGTCGAATTGCACCGGGCTGCGGATCAGCCGGATCGGCTCGCCGCCCTGGCCTTCGACTTCGACGATCATGTCGTTGGCGAGCAGCTGCTCGTCCGAGAGAACGTCCTTGCCGCTTTGCGCAGGGGCCCACTGGCCTTCCATGGTGCGCAGGTGCTCGCGCCAATAGGCAAAGCTCTTGGCTCCGATGGCCTTGGACACGGCTTCGCCGGCCGTCTCCCAGTTTTCGAACAAGGCCTGGACTTCACTGTAGCGCGGATCGTCGGCCATGTGGCCGAGCCCGAGGTGCTCGAAGGTGTCGCGCAGGTAACGTCCCGGCGTGAGAATGCACAAGTTGATCGTGCCGCCGTCCGAAGTGAGGAAATTGCCCATGAAGGGATTGCCCGGCGTGCAACCCGAGCGGGGGTAGGGCGAGCGGATCTGTTCGCCGTATTCCATGTTGATGCACAACGATGAAGCTTGCGCCCAGGTTGCAGTCGAGACCAGTGAGACGTCGAGCTCGCAGCCCTTGCCAGTGCGCTCGCGGTGGAACAGCGCCGCGGAAATGCCGCCGGCGATGAAAGTGCCGCCGATGGTGTCGCCGACGGCGGGAATGCCTTGCGACATGACTCCGGGCAGTTCCTCGGGCGTCAGCGCATAGCCGATGCCGCCGCGGTTCCAGAAGGCTGTGCCGTCGAACCCGCCGATCAGCCGTTCCGGCCCCTTGTCGCCATGGGCAGAGCCGCGCGCGTAGATTATATCGGGCTTGATGGCCTTGATGTCCTCGTACTCGATCTTGAGTTTGGCGCGCGCGTCCGGAAGGAAGTTGGTGAGGAAGACGTCGGCAGTAGCGGCGATGCGGTAGAGCAGCTCGCGTCCGGCCTCGGTGCCGATGTCGAGCCCCACAGAGCGTTTTCCGCGATTGGGATGTTCCATCACCGTGTTGCGGTCCGGCGTCACCGGAATGGCGCCGATGCGCAGGAACCCGCGCTGGGCATCACCGTGCACGGGGTGCTCGATCTTGATCACGTCCGCGCCCCAGTCGGCCAGCACCGCGCCCGCGGCAGGGACGAAGGTATATTGCGCCACTTCGAGGATGCGGACACCCTCCATCATTTTTGTCATTCAACTCTCCCAGAATGAGGGGCGGCCATGTGCCGGCCGCCCCCAATTATCATGCCGCTTCGGCCTTTTCGGCCATGGCGCCCATCATTCCCGCGATATCGCCGGTAGTCACGCGCCGGACTTCGCCTTCTGCCAGTGGCCTTGCGCCGCCGAAGCTCTGCGGCGTGGTGTCGACGCCGGCCGCTGCTGCCCTTGCCCGGAGCGCGCCCACGGTCAATTCCTCGCGCCTGTAGCCCGTGAACGGATCGAACCGGAAGAAACGCAGCGCATTGCCATGCGTCACCTTGTCGATCAGCCGCCGGTCCATGTGCTGAACCTGATTCCACAACTGCTCTGGCGAATAGGGCCAGGGCGAATCCGAATGCGGATAGTCGACTTCGAAAGCGATGATGTCTTCGCCGATATATTCGGCGTTCCGGAGTCCATAGGGATCGTCGATGAAGCAGATCATGAAGTGTTCGCGGAACACTTCGCTGGGCAGCTTGCCGCCGAAATTGGCATGCGTCCACTTGTGGTGGTGCCGGTAGACGTAGTCGGCCCGCTCGATCAGGGCGGGCACCCAGCCGATCCCGCCTTCCGCGACATTGACGCGCAGATCGGGCAATTCGATCATGACCTTGAGCGTGAGCCAGTCGGCAATCGATACGCCGACCGACATCGGCATGGTCGTGATCCAGGCATCGATCGGCGTTTCCAGCGAGGCCTGCGGCGCCGGGTTGCCCGGGCCGATGTGGATCGAGACGACGAGATCGTTGTCCACTGCCGCCTTGAAGAAAGGCCGCCAGTAATCGTTGTGGATCGATGGCAGGTCGATTTTGGTCGGGTTGTCGTTGATCGTGACCGATTTGAAACCCTTTTTCGCAAGGCGCTTCATCTCGGCGACAGTCTCGTCCATGTCCCAGACAGGCAGAATGCCGAGCGGAATGAAACGGGCCGGGTCGGCGGCGCACCACTCGTCGCTGTGCCAGTCGTTGTAGGCGCGCAGGTGCTTGAGCGCCAAATTCTTATCCGCCCCGCGGGCGAACATCGATCCGTCCATGATGACCGCGGTCGGATAGTTGAGTTCGACCGCGATGCCATCGACGTTCATGTCGTCGAGCCGCGCCTTGGGGTCCCAGCAGCCACGCCGCATCTGACCGAGCGATGTCGGCTCCATGCCATATTCCTCGGGCACGCGGCCGACCACGGCATTGAGGCCGGTAACAGGCAGGCGAAAGCCCTGGTATGTCCAGAAACTCTGACCGGTATTCATGGTGTGAAGCTTGGGGGCACTCGCCAGCAATTCGCCGGACAGGTGGCCGTCATACATGTCGCCGGGCTCGATCAGGTGGTCGTCCACGCTGACGAGAAGCAGGTCGTTCATTTCCATCGGATGCGTCCTTTCAGTTGCATCTCCCAGTTGGCCGGCCTGTCCCGGGCGCCCCGTACAGACTCGATCCTTGTTATCGCCCCCATGATTGCCCATGCGTGGAGGAATGCAAGGGGCTTGCGCTCCTTGCCGCCATGCGGGAGGGAAGGGGAGGAGAAAATCGACCGTGACCAAGACCGTCGTCAGCCTTATTGATAAGTACACGCAGCAAGAGGGCGCAGTGATGCTGTCTGCGCTGCAAGGCGTTGTCCGGCTGCTGCTCGATCAGGCGCGGCGGGACAAGGCGGCGGGGCTCAAGACCGCGGGCTATGTAACCGGCTATCGCGGTTCGCCGATTACAACTCTCGATGCGCAGCTGTGGGCCAGCGAAGCGCTGCTGACCGAGCATGACATCCGTTTCGAGCCGGGGCTCAACGAGGAACTGGGGGCGACCTCGCTCCAGGGCACGCAGGATCTGGCATCCTACGGAAACCCGCGCGTTGGTGGCGTATTCGCCCTGTGGTATGCGAAGGGTGTTGGGGTCGAACGGGCGGCCGAGGCGATAAAGGCGGCGAATTTCGTCGGGACTCACTCGAAAGGCGGCGCGCTGCTGCTGTGCGGCGACGATCACGGGGCGAAAAGCTCGCTGACGGCGCATCAGAGCGAGCATGTGCTGGTGACGGCCATGACGCCAGTGCTCTATCCGGCGACGACCGACGAGATTATCGCCATGGGCCAGCTTGGCTGGGCGCTGTCGCGCGCTTCCGGGCTATATGTCGCGATGAAGGCGGTTACCGACACGCTCGATCTGACGACGACTGTCGATTTGCCCGGGTACGGCTTCCCTATCGCCATGCCCAATACGCCAGACGACATCTGGACCACGCCTGCGATCAAGCTGATGCCACTCGCGCTGGAAGCGCTGGTCATTGAAAAGAGGCTGCCGATCGTGCCGCAGTTCGCGCAGCTCAACCGGCTCGACCGTGTGAGCCACGATGCGCCCGAGCGGCGGCTGACGATTGTCAGCGCCGGCAAGGCCTGGCTCGATCTGTGTCAGGCGCTGGCGGATCTCGGACTCGATGAGGCAAGATGCCGGGCCATGGGGCTACGCGTGGTCAAGCTCGGGCTGGTATGGCCGATCGACGCCCGGTTCGTGCGCGATGCCTGCCTCGGCAGCGCCGAAGTGCTGGTGATCGAGGAAAAGCGCGCATTCATCGAGGATCAGCTCGCCCGGATTTTTTACGGCGCGGCCAATGCCCCGGCATTGACGGGCAAGGACGGACTGCTGCCGGAGACTGGCGTGCTCGATCCCTCGTCGGTCCGCCGCGCTTTGGTGCAGAGGCTCGGGGCGCTCGGTATGCTCACCGAGGAAGCGAAGGCGCGCGATGCCGCGCTGCGTGGTCTGGAAGACACCGCCCGCACGCTGGAACGCACGGCCATCCGCGCCGCCTATTTCTGCTCAGGCTGCCCGCACAATACCTCGACTCTGGTGCCGGAGGGATCGAAGGCGCTGGGGGCGACGGGCTGCCATGGCCTGGCGCAATTCATGCCGGTGCGCCGGACCTTGCCGACGGTCAGCATGGGGCACGAAGGTATGCCCTGGGTCGCCGCCCAGACGTTCGTCGATACGCCGCACATGTTCCAGAACCTGGGCGACGGCACCTATACCCATTCGGGCCTGCTGACGATCCGCGCCTCGGTGGCGGCGAAGAGCAATGTGACCTTCAAGATCCTCTACAACGAAGCCGTGGCGATGACGGGTGGTCAGCCGGCCGAAGGCGCGCTGACGCCCGAACAGATTGTCTGGGAGCTGGTGGCAGAAGGCGTCAGCCCGGTTGTCCTGCTCAGTGAGACGCCTCAACGCTATGCAGGTGCCTCGTTGCCCCCGTCGGTGCGGGTTCTGGAACGCGATCATCTCGGGGCCGTGCAGGAGGAATTGCGGGAGATCAAGGGCACGTCGGCGCTGGTTTACGACCAGACCTGCGCCAATGAAAAGCGCCGCCGTCGCAAGCGCGGGGACTATCCCGATCCCGACAAGCGGCTCTACATCAACCCGGCCGTCTGCGAAGGCTGCGGCGATTGCTCGGTGCAGTCGAACTGCCTTTCGGTGACGCCGGTGGAAACCGAGTTCGGCCGCAAGCGCGTGATCGATCAGTCGACCTGCAACAAGGATTACAGTTGTATCAAGGGTTTTTGCCCATCTTTTGTCGAAATACATGAAGTGAGCCTGCGCAAACGGACTTTCGACGATGCCAGGCTGGCGGAAATGGCTCTGGCTCTGCCGGAGCCACCGGTGCTTGATGTCGCCGGCGCGCCAAGGGCGCTGCTGGTCACCGGCATCGGCGGAACCGGCGTGCTGACAGTCGGCGCGGTGCTGGCCATGGCGGCGCATCTTGAAGGCAAGGCCGCCAAGGTGCTCGATCAGACCGGCATGGCGCAGAAGGGCGGGGCTGTCACCAGCCATATCCGCATCGGTGAAGATGCAAGTGTGATCCCCTCGGCGAGGCTGGGAGCCGGGCAGGCCGACGTGGTTATCGCCTGCGATCTGGTAGTTGGATCCTCGCCCGAAGTGCTCACCCTGTCGCGGCCCGATACGCGCATGCTGGCCAACGAAGATGTTGTTCCAACAGGTGAATTCCAGACCAACCGCAATCTCGATCTCACTGCCACCCGCTTCCTCAAGGCCATCGAAAAGCGCATCGATCCGGCCAACGTGGCCAGTCTGCGCGCCGGGGCGCTGGCCTCGCGGCTGCTGGGCGATACCATCTTCACCAATATGATGATGGTCGGATTTGCGGCGCAACAGGGCTTGCTGCCGGTCGGGCTGGAATCGATCGAGGAAGCCATCCGCCTGAATGGGGTTGCCGCCAGGGCCAATCTGGCGGCGCTGACGCTGGGGCGGCTCGCGGCAGTCGATGCCGACAGCCTGTTCGACCTTGCCCATGCCCCGGCGCACGAAGTGGCACCGCCGCGCACTTTCGCGGAAGTCGTGGAGAGCCAGGCGAAGCGACTTACTGCCTATCAAAACGATGCTTATTCAAACCAATATCGATCTTTCCTGACGGAAATTGGCGATATCCTGAAGACGCGAGATCTCGGCAATTGCGAGGCTTTTCTCACCGAAGTGGCGCGCGGCCTCGGCAGGCTGATGGCCTACAAGGACGAATACGAGGTCGCCCGGCTGTATACTGATCCGGCCTTTAGTCTGGGGCTGGACGATCAGTTCGCCGGCAAGCCCAAACTCAAGATCCATCTCGCTCCGCCGCTGATCGTCCGGCGCAAGGATGCCCGCACAGGCCGGCCTAGGAAGATCGCCTTCCCCGGCTGGCTGGCGTTCCCGCTGTTCCGTTTGCTGACGCGGATGAAGGGATTGCGCGGCACCGCCCTCGATGTCTTCGGTTACACCACAGAGCGCCGCATGGAGCGCGCGCTGATCAGTAAATATCGCGATCTGGTACGCGGCGTTGCAGAAAATGTGACGGGAAAGACCATGCAGCCCGCTGTCGAGATCGCCGCCTCTGCTGAGCTGGTGCTGGGCTATGGGCCGGTGAAGGATGCCGGCGTCGCGCAGTTCAGGGAACGGGTGGCGCAATTGCTTCCGCAGCTGGATGCGGACGAAGAGCGTGTCGCCGAGCCTGCATGATCGCGATTGCCCATCGCGGCGCAATCGGTCACAGTCTCGGAAAGGTCACGTCTCAGGGTAACGGATGGACCGGGAGTGGATGCAGATGGACTTCGCCGTCAAATACGGCCCCTGGGCGATTGTCGCGGGTGGGTCTGAAGGGCCGGGGCTGGAATATTCGCGCCAGATCGCGGCGCGGGGCGTCAATGTGCTGATCGTCGCGCACGAGCAGGAGCCGCTTGACGAGGCGTCCGCATTGATCCGTTCGGAAAGCCAGGCCGAAGTCGTCACTGCGCTGATCGATCTCAATGCCCCCGATGCCGACCGGCAGATCATTGCCGCAGCGGGATCTCGCGAAGTTGGCCTCTACATCTCGAATGCCGGAGGCGATGCCAGCGGGCGGAAATTTCACGATGCCGATGTGCAGTGGTGGATCGATCTCGCCACGCGCAACAACCTGACCATGCTGAAATGCTTCCACCATTTCGGCGGTCTGATGAAGGCGCGCGGGCGGGGTGGTCTGCTGATTTCGGGCTCGGGCGCCTGCTATGGCGGCGGCCCGCACCTCGCCATGTATTGCGCGGTCAAGGCCTTCAGCCTGAACTTCGCCGAGGGTCTCTGGGCCGAATTGAAGCCGCACGGTGTCAATGTGCTGTGCATGGTCATGGACCGGACAGATACCAAGTTGTTGCGCGGGCTGCTGGCCAAGACTGGCGCACAGATGCCGCCCGATGTAGCGAAGCCGGCTGACGTGGCCGCCGCCGGCCTTGCCCGCCTCGCCCATGGCCCGGTCAGTAACTGGGGACTCGATGATGAGGAGGCAGGCTGGGCCGGCACATCGGCAGCGCACCGCCGGGTGCGCGTGGAGGCTATCGCTGAGAATACGAGGGATATGTACGCCGATTGAGGTGGAGAGGAGAAATCAATGAGTTTTAAGGAAAAATATGGTCCGTGGGGCCTCATTGCCGGGGCTTCCGACGGCATTGGCCTTGCTTTCGCCAGACGGCTTGCTGGAGAGGGCCTCAATCTCATCCTCGTCGCGCGAAACCAGGCGAAGCTCGATGCGGCGGCGGCCGATGTGAAGGCGCTAGGCGTGGATTGCATCACCGTCTCCGCAGACCTTTCCAAGCCCGATGGCACGGACAAGGCAATCGCGGCTGCTGGCGACCGCGAGGTCGGTCTCGTTGTCACCAATTGCGGCGCGGATTCGATCAATTCGAAGTTCCTCGATGCCGATATAGCCGAGTGGCAGGGCCTCGCGGAGATGAACGTCGGCACCAAGATGCGGCTTGCACACCATTTCGGCCGGCAGATGCGCGAGCGGGGCCGGGGCGGGCTCATCCTGATCAATTCGGGGGCCTGCTATTCGGGGATGTTCGGGCTGGCGACCTATTGCGGTTCCAAGGGCTTCGTCCTCAACTTTTCCGAAGGGCTGTGGGCCGAATTGCGCCACCACGGGATCGACGTGCTGACCATGGTGCTGGGCCAGACCGACACGCCAAGCTACCGCGCGACCCTGGCCAGAAGCGGCCAGCCGCTGCCGGACAACTGGGCCGATCCGGACGATGTGGCCGCAACCGCGCTGCGTCAGTTGCCGGAAGGTCCGGTGTTCAACTGGGGCCAGACCAACGATGTGGCCGGCATGGCCCCCAACTCGCCGGACGATCGCCGCGCACGGATCGTCATGATTGAGCAGATGACCGGCGACCTGACCGAGCGGGCGTGAGGAGAGGGACAATGCAAGGCGTACCCTACGAAGCGACACTGGCCGACAAGATGGCGATCCAGGAGCAGATCCGCTCTTACTGCCGCGCGGTGGACCGGCTCGACAACGAACTCGGCTACGGCGTGTTCCACGAAGACAGCCATGCCGATTATGGCGCGGACTATTATCAGGGGCCGGGCCGCGGGGTGATCGACCTCATCATCAAGAGCCACGACGGCCTGCTCAGCCATTCGCACCAGGTCACCAATGTGCTGATCGAGGTCTATGGCAATACGGCGGGCAGCGAGAGCTATGTCCACGGCACCATGCGGATGATGCAAGGCGACAAGCTGATGCAGATCGGCGTCTGGGCGCGCTATCTCGACAAGTGGGAAAAGCGCGAGGGCCGCTGGGCGATCATCAGGCGCATGGTGGTCTACGATCACGAAGACCTGCGCGAGGCGCATCCGATGGGGCAGGAAATCCGCTCCACCAGGGGCGCGGACGATCCGTCCTATCAATTCCTCACCGGCCGAAAATGGGGAGGCGTGGCGTGACCCAGAACGAGGTTGCCGATCGGCTGGCGATTGCCGACAAGCTCTACAAGTACTGCCGCTCGGTCGACCGGCTGGATGTACCGCTGGGTCATTCGGTGTTTCACGAAGACAGCTATGCCGATTTCCCGACCTATCAGGGTCCCGGGCGCGGCTGGATCGACGCGGTGTGCAAGGAGCATTTGAACTTCCTCCACCATTCGCATCAGGTGACAAATGTGGTCATCGACCTGCATGGCCCGGACAAGGCCGGCAGCGAAGCCTATGTCACCGCCAAGCTGCGCCAGATGGTCGACGGTAAATTGATGGAGCGCGAATTCTGTGCGCGCTACGTCGATCTGTGGTCCAAGCGACAGGGCGAATGGGCGATAGACCGGCGCTCATGCCTCGTCGATTTCAGCGTGCTGCGCGAGGTGGAATCGCTCGGCCAGACCGCTGAGGCCGCACGCGACCGTGCCGATCCTTCGTATCAGGTTCTCACCAGCTACTGACGGAAACACCATGAAACAGATCAACACCACAGTATCCTTCGACATGCGCGCACCCGATTGGGGGACACCGCGTGCCGAGCTTTACAAGGCGGCCGTCGAAATGGCCGAGTTCGCCGATTCTATCGGTATTTCCAGCATCAACCTGATGGAGCACCACGGCTCTGAAGATGGGTATCTGCCGCAACCTTTCACGCTGGCCTCGGCGATGGCGGCAGTGACCAAACAGATCCACTTCAGCCTCGGCGCGGTCATCCTGCCGCTGCACGATCCGGTGATGGTGGCCGAACAGATCGCCATTCTCGACCTGATTTCGCAAGGGCGCTGCCGGGTGATCTTCGGCGCAGGCTATGTGCCGTTCGAATTCGCCATGTTCCAGACCAGCACGAAGGACCGGGCAAAGCGGCTCGATGCGGGGATCGAGATCATCCTGCGCTCGCTGCGCGGCGAGCGTTTCGAATTCGAAGGGAGGCCGATCTTCATCCGCCCGCTGCCTACGCGCGATCCTGCCGACATCATCATGGCCGGCGGCGCTGTGCCGGCTTCGGCTAGGCGCGCGGCGCGGTTCGATATCGGCTTGGGGCCGATGAATCCCGAGATCGTCGATATTTACCTCGCCGAGTGCGAACGCCTTGGCCAGAAGCCGCGCACCTATTTCCGCCCGGTGCCGGGCATGCCGCTCGGCGTGCACCTGTGCGAGGACCCTGAGCAAGGCTGGCAGGCGATCGAGCGCCACGCCGTCCACGTCATCACCGAATATGCCAAATGGGCCGAACAGGAAGGCGATGCCTCCAATTCGCCGTTCAAGGGGCTGACTGACCCGGCTGTGCTGCGCCAGGCCGGCCTGTTCGCCGCCTGGACGCCCGACATGCTGCTGGAAAAGCTGGCCGTTTTGCCCGATCACGGCACGATCAGCTTCCAGCCCCTGCTGGGCGGGCTGTCCCCGGAAGAAGGGTGGAAAAGTCTCAAGCTCCTCGAACAGGTGCAGCCCAAGATGAAGGCGCGGCTGGCGGAGTTGGGCTGATGAAAGCCGCTTATGTAGAAAACGGCTCGGTCCACGTCGGCGACATGCCCGATCCTACACCCGGCAAAGGCCAGGCGCTGGTGCGCACCCATTCTTGCGGGCTGTGCGCTTCGGACCAGCATTTCCTCAAGGGCGGTCGCAATATTATCGAGCTGTCGCAGAAGCTTGGCGGACCCTATGCCCAGCTCGACTATGCGCGGCCGTTCGTGCCGGGCCACGAATATGTCGGCGAAGTGCTCGACTATGGCCCAGGCAGTGCGCGCAAGGTGAAAGTGGGCAAACGCGTGACATCGGTGCCGATCATGCGGGCCGATGGCGCCCATATGGTAATCGGCTACAGCCATGAATGCCCCGGCGGATTCGGCGAACTGATGCTGCTCGATGAGGACATGCTACTCGAGATTCCCGAGGGCATGCCCGACGATCACGCGGCGATGATCGAGCCGCTGGCGGTCGGGCTGGAACATGCGCGCCGTGGCCGGCCGGACAAGAGCGATGCCGCACTGGTGCTGGGCTGCGGGGCGATTGGCCTGGGGGTGATCGCTGGACTGAAGCTGATGGGCGTGGCCCCGATCATCGCCGCCGATTTTCACGCCAGCCGCCGCGAACTGGCGCTCAAGATGGGCGCCCATAGTGCCATCGATCCGCGCGAGACATCGCCCTACGGCCCGCTCAAGGATTTCGGCAATCGCCAGGCCAATCTCATTTACGAATGCGTCGGACTACCCGGCATGCTCGCCGAAGTCGTGGCCAATGCGCCGTTCGACGGGCGCATCGTCATGGGCGGCTATTGCATGGAGGAAGAGAAGCTTTTCACTTTCGTTGCCCAGAACAAGCGGCTCAATGTCCAGTTCGCCGGAGGCGAGGAAGGCCAGGACATGGACACGGCGCTTCGCGGGATCGGTGACGGCACGATCGATATCAGCCCCTGGCTGGGCGCGCGGATTGGGCTTGGCGGCGTGGCGCAGGCCATGGCCGAAATGTCGGGCCCCCTGGCGCCGGTGCGCACGGTGGTCGATCCGCGCCGGCTCTAAAGCTGGTAGAACGCCCGTAACCGCTTGATCCGGCCGGCCTCGTCGAACAGGAAGTGATCGACTACCGGCGACAAGGTCATCCGTCCTTCCGGTGCATCGACTTCGACTTCCAGCAAGGCAATCGCCTCATTGCCGCAGACGATGACATCGCCAAGAAACCGCGCGCTGGGCGCGGCGCCATGCGATGCTTCCCAGAAATCGGTTCGGATTGCCTCGATCCCGCGCCACGGCGGCGCACCGATCGGGTCCTCGATCTCGGCATCGTCGGCCCAGACCGTCAGCCACTCATCGTAATTGCCCTCCCGGGTAGTGCGCATCAGCCGTTCGACCGTTGCCGCCAGTACTTCACGATCTGCCAATTCGGCTTCCCCTTGACCTTGCCGGTAATTCCCGGTGGGAATGGCGCAAATTGGAAGAGAACGCCATGCTCCCCCGTCTATCGCTCGATTGCCTGACCTTGACCGACACCGCGCCGCAGGACATGATCCGCGCTGCCGCCGCGGCGGGGTTCGATTGCGTCAGCCTCTGGTTCCAGCAACCGCCGATCTATCCGCTTGCCCCGGTGACGCGGGAAAACGTGGCTGAGTGCAAGAGGCTGCTTCGCGATACCGGTATCGCCTTTCACATGCTCGAAGCCTTCGAATTGACATCCGAGACAGCGGTTGATGCCTGCCGGCCCTTATTTGAGCTGGGTGCTGAGCTCGGCGGCAAGATCGCGCTGTGCTACCATAATGAAAGCATCTCGACCGACGAGGCCATCGATGCACTCGCACGTTTTAGCGAGGTGGCCGCGGAATTCGATCTGGGTACGGTTGTCGAAGCCATCGCCATGGGGCGCACTGCCACTCTCGCCCAGGCGCGCGACCTGATCCACGCTTCGGGTGCCGATGCGAAGATCCTGTTCGACACCTGGCACCTGATGCGCACCGGTGGCGGCGCGGCCGAAGTGGCGGCAATCGAACCCGCGCTGATCGGCTATGTCCAGATCAACGACGGCTCACTCAGCAACCCGCCGGCCGATGCCATGGCCGCGCTGATGGAAGTGGGCGGCGAGCGCCTCTACATCGGCACCGGCGAATTTCCGCTGGCCGAATTGCTGCGCCATGTCCCGCGCGATATTCCCTGGGGGGTCGAGACGCCGAGTCTGAGCCGGGTGGCTGCGGGAAGGAGCGCGGAGGATCAGGGCCGCGAATGCATGGCGGCGATGCGGGCGCTGCTTGCTAGTATGTAAAGAAAGCGCGCATCTTCAAGATTTTGCCTACGTCATTGAATGTAAAGTGATCGACCACCGGTTTGAGCGTGCGGCGGTTGTCCGCCGGGCCGACTTCGGCCTGCATGATGGCAATCGCCTCGTTGCCGCAGACGATCACGTCTTCGAGCAAGGTGAGTTTTGGCGCTGCATTGCGGGACATCGCCCAGAACTTGTCGCCGATCTCGGCAATTCCGCGATGCGGCGGCGCGCCAACCGGGTCCTCGATTTCAGCGTCGTCGGCCCATATCGCGAGCCATTCCTCGCGATTGCCTTCGCTTGTCGCCCGCAAATGGGTTTTGGCGGCCGCGATCATTGCATCCTTGTCTGGCACAGTCCGCTCTCCTCTTGACCTTTTGCCTGTTTGCCCGCCCAATATGGCAAAACGGGAGAGAATGCCATGAACGATGTGGCCAATGACACTAGGCGCCTGTTGGCGATCGAGGAGATCAAGCAGGTCAAAGCCAAGTATTTCTATGGCCTCGACCACCGCGACTGGGACTTGTGGAAGCGCGAGGTCTGGGCGCCGGATGGCGAGCTGCATGTCCCCGAATTCCGCGAGGAGCCATTCACCGGCTGGGACAACGTCATCGCCTATGTCAGCGAATCGACAGGCGATCAGGTTTCGGTCCACCATGGCCACATGCCGATCATCGAATTCACGTCGGACACTGAGGCCAAGGTGATCTGGGCCATGGAAGACCGGCTCTATCGCGCGCCCGAAAACCTGCTCTACGATGGCAGCAACTACCTCCACGGCTGGGGCCATTACCGCGAAACCTATGTCAAGCGGCCCGAAGGCTGGCGGATCAAGACCTCGCAGCTGACGCGGCTGCGCGTCGAAATGCGCAAGGTGTTTTGATCATGCGGAAATTTCCATTGCTCTGCGCCACCATGCTCGCATTTGCTTCGCCCGCTTTGGGCGATGCCGTGGAGCCGGCCGCCAAATCCGCGCCCGCCCAGGCGCCTCAACAGCAACAACGCCCCAATGTGCTTGTGTGGATGCTCGACGATGTCGGCTTTGCCCAGCTCGGCTGTTTCGGCGGGCTGATCCCGACGCCCAATATCGATCGCGTCGCGCGCATGGGGCTGCGCTACAACAATTATTACACGCCGCCGATCTGCTCGGCCTCGCGCGCGGCGATCCTGTCGGGCCGGATGCCGCATACTATCCATGTCGGCGGGCATGCGGCGGCTTCGCGGCCCTATCCGGGCTACAACGCCAAGATACCGCCTGAAGCCGGCACCGTGGCGGCCAATCTCAAGGCGGCGGGCTACGCGACCTATGCGCTGGGCAAATGGGACCACTTGCCGACCGAGGAAATCACACCCGCGGGGCCTCATACGCGCTGGCCCACGGGGCAAGGGTTCGAACGGTTTTATGGCTTCCTCTCGGCCGATACCGACAATTTCCACCCGACGTTGATCCGCGACCAGTCACCGGTCGCCACGCCCGATTCTCGGGACTATCACTTGTCGGCGGACCTCGCCGATCAGGCGATCCGGATGATTGGCAATCGCAATGCCGCAGCCGAAAAGCGCCCGTTCTTCATGTACTGGGCGACCGGCGCCGCCCATGCGCCGCATCATGCCCCGGCCGACTGGATCGCTCGCTTCAAGGGCAAGTTCGACATGGGCTGGGACAAGGCGCGCGAGGAAATCCTCAAGCACCAGAAAGCGCAGGGTCTGGTCCCGCAGAATGCCCGGCTAGCCCCGCGCCCTCCGGAAATGCCCGCCTGGGATAGCCTGTCTGCGGAGCAGAAGAGCCTGTTCGCCCGCCAAATGGAAGCCTTCGCCGCGCAACTGAGCCACGCCGATGCCCAGTTCGGCCGCATCCTCGACGCGATCGAAGCTTCGGGCGAGCTCGACAACACCTTGGTAATCGTCACTTCGGACAATGGCGCCAGCGCCGAAGGCGGGCCGAACGGGCTCTACAACGAGATCTTCATGGTCATGGGCCAGCCGAGCATCGAAGCGAACATGCGCTTCTTTGACGATTGGGGCGGGCCGAAGACCTATCCGCACTATTCCTATGGCTGGGCTGTCGCCGGCAATACTCCGTTTCGCTATTACAAGCAGACCACGCACATGGGCGGGATTCACGTGCCGCTGGTGCTCGCCTGGCCAACGGGAATTGCCGCGCGCGGGGAAATGCGCGGGCAGTTCACTCATGTCAGCGACATCGCCGCGACCATCCTCGAAGTCACCGGCACGCCGCTGGCCACAACGATCAACAATGTGCCGCAGATGCCGCTCGACGGGATCAGCTTTGCCTACAGCTTCACTGACGCGAAGGCGCCAAGCCCGCGCAAGGCGCAGTATTTCGAGATGTATGGCAACAAGGCGCTGGTCGCCGGCGACTGGTCGATCGTCACTTCGCACCGCAACCGGACCTGGACCATGGCGCCGGGCGGTGCGCCCAATGAGCCATGGGAGCTTTACAACCTGAAGACCGATATCGGCCAGGCGAACGATCTCGCCAAACGCGATCCTGCCAAAGTGGCCGAACTGGCTGCGCTGTTCGACGAACAAGCCGAGCGCTACCACGTCAATCCGGTCGGCGACATCGGTGAGGGCACGGCCAATGCCATGCGCAAGGGGCGCGAGGATTTCGCGCGGCGCGACGGAAAGTGGCGCTATTCAGGCCCGGTCGCCGATGTCACCGGGCAGATGGGGCCACCGGTCTCGGCGCTCGGCTACCGCATGACCGCCCGGCTCGACTTGCCCTCGGCCCATGTCACGGGCCCGATCTTCGCCTTCGGCGGGCAATTGGGCGGCGTCGCGCTCTATCTGCGCGAGGGCAGGCCAGTGTTCATTGCCAATGCGCTGGAGGGCGACGGGGATTCGGCTGCCTCGTCCGAAGCCCTGCCTGCCGGAAAATCTGACATTGAGCTCGAAGTTCGCATGCAGGCCGGGGCTGTTCCAGGAATGGCTGTGCCGCATGCGATCATCCGCTCGGGCGGACGGGTACTGGCCGAGAAAACGCTCAGCCATGCCATACCGGCAAGTTTCGGTATTGCCGAGACATTCGGCGTGGGCATCGATACCGGATCGCCGGTCATGGCCGGGCAGAAAAGCGACATGCCCTTTGCGGGCGGCATTTCCGATGTCATATTCGATTTTGCTGCAGGGGAATGACAGCCTGCGTTGACGCAAAGACAAGCCAGTGAGCCCAGCCAAGCCCGCCTAATCCGCCGCCTCTACGACAGAGGCTACCGGATGGAACGCGTGCCCCAGCCGGTCAGGCTGCCGGACTTATAATAGTACGACGTGCTGCCGTCACTGTTGCGTTGTGTCTTGGTGATGGGCTTGCGGTCACTCGGGACTGGCCTGCAGTTCGCCCAATTGCCGGTGCAGCGGTAGCCTGTCAGGGTGCCTCCGCCAAAGGTATAGTAGTAGTTGCGGCCATAGCAGATCTTGCCGCGCTTTTCCGAGTAGGCCGTGCCGCCGCCGCCATAGACCTGGCGGTAGAATTTCCACGTAGCCGTGACAGGAACCCGTGAGTTGGCGCAGTCATGCACAGGTGTGGTGGTGTGGACTTCGGGCGCCGAAGAAGCGCCTCTTCTGGGGGGCGAAGCGACAATTTGCGGCTCGCTGCCGCGCCGGCGGCCCGCCCTGCAAACCGGATCGCGGCTGTTGTCATCGATCGTGTAATAGATGTTCGAAAGCCCGCTGGCCGACCGGTAATATCTGCGGCTGAACCACTGCTCCCACTGTATCAATTCGCGGGCCATGCCTTTTGCCAGGTTAAAGCTGCACATCCGGCAATTGTTGATGCCATCATGGTTCTGGTCAAACACCTGAAAGATGTGATCGCGGGCGCGCAAGAGATGATCGTGCACTGCCTTGCATCCACGATATCTGTTGCCGAGACAATTGGGCCCGGCGCTTCGCGCAGCCGTTCTGGCTCTGGTCAGATGCGAGCGCGCTGCGGCGAGGCTCCAATTGGCGCCAACCGTGCAACTCTGCGTGAAGGAACCAGCCGGTAAGGGCGACGCACGGTTCACGCCGCTGCCGCGCTGTCGTGGACGCGGCGGTAACGTTGGGGGATTGGGGATGATTCGCGTGCGACCGACTCTGGCTAGCGCATCGTCGAAAACCTGATGCAGCGGCGAACGCGTCCTGACACCGAAAATTCTGCTGACAACGTCGTCATTGTAGCCGTGTGCAGTTCTCCACGCGATTCTGTACCGGCTGTGCCCAACTCTCGATCCAAAAATAAGGTTGCCTGAGGCAAGGTGTTGATCAAGCGCCTTGTCCACGCATGCAAACGCCTGCTGTCGTTCATGATTGCCGCCCACGGCTGAAGCCAGTCGTCCCAGTGCATGGCCGTAGGCGTAGGCCCATTGGTCATCTAGGTCGCCCACGGAAAATGACGATGTGCCTCGCAACTTATAGTTTCGGCGAACATAGCCGTGGAATGCCTGCCAGATTGCGCTGCCGCGCGGATTGGCGGCCCTACATTGTTCCGTACTTCTTTGAGCTCCCGATGGCTGCGTGGACAGAAAAGCAACAGAAAATAGTGCCGGTGCAGCGAAAATCACCCATTTTTTCATCATCTTCCCGCAAATTTTTCAATTTGTCTCAGAATATGTATCACATCATCCGCATGATGTCGATTCCTTATATTGAAAACTTCAATATGTATTCGAAAGTGTATATTTATTATCTAGTGGCTATGAATATACTTATTATATAGAAAAGAGTTTTATCATATAAATAATTAATGGCCTTTGGGCGGGTAGAGTCATTCTGCCCGCATGCCTGCACCGTGAGGCGCGATCCTTCTTTCCCCCAGCAAACGCCAGTGTTACCAATCCCTCGAAGAGAGGATCGCATATGCACCAGCCCCGCCAATACACGCTCCCCGGTGGCCTAACCGTCACCCGCACCCAGCCCGCTATCGGCGCAGTGGTTTCGGGCGTCGATCTTGCCCAGCCACTCAGCGAGGCCCATGCCGCCGACTTGCGCGCGGCGCTGTTCGCGCATGGCGTGATCTTCCTGCAGGAGCAGGGCCATATCGGATTCGACGAGCACCTCGAGCTCGCCAGGGCCTATGGCACGCCGATCACCGACGGACCCGATCCCGAACGACCGATGATAACCCCGGTCAAGGCTGCGGCCTTCAAGCGCGAAGGTACGGCTTCGTCCTGGCATTCGGACGGCTGCTACATGGCCTCGCCGCCATCGGTCTCGATCCTGCGGGCGATCGAGCCGTGCTCCTTCGGCGGCGATACCTTGTGGGCGAGCGGCGTTGCGGCCTATGCCGGGCTGCCCGATGACATGCGCGAGCAGGTCGACGGGCTCACATTCTACACTTGCCTTGCCGAGCGGATGCCCAAGGACAACGATTCCTTCGGCACATCGGAAAAATGGAACCAGCTGCGCGCAGCCTATCCGCCGATCCATCAGCCTGTGGTGGTCGTCCATCCGGTGACGGGTGCGCGCTCGCTCTATGCCAATTCGACCTGGTCGATTTCGATCGATGGCCTGGAGGAGGCGGAAAGCCGGGCGCTGATCGACCGGTTGACGCTTGAATACATGCGGCCGGAATACCAGACCCGCTGGAACTGGTCCAAGGGCGACATCGCCATCTGGGATAACCGCATCGTGCTGCACTACGGCGTGCCCGACCAGACAACCGATCGCTATCTGGAACGGATTACCGTGCAGGGCGGGCCGATGCTGTCGATTGCCGACTGGGAAAGCAAGCAGGCCGGGCGCAAGGCGGCGTGAGACAGAACTGCAATATCGAACCTGAACCGTCTGTGCCGGGCTTGTCGAAGCACTATCTTTTTCTTCGTGCGTCTCGCCAGATGGCTTGAAGAAAAGAACGATCCCTTCGACTGCCCGCCAAGGCAGGTGCTCAGGACAGGCTTCGACAAGCTCTGGATGGGCGGTCTTGAGGAAATGTGATTAGGATCAGGCAGTTGCCAATTCAGGTGCTTCCCAGCACATAGCCTCCGTCCGCCGACAGTGTAACACCGTGGACATAGGACGCGGAAGGCGTGCATAGCCACACTGCCGCCTCCGCGATCTCGTCCGGCTCGCCGATCCGGCGCAGCGGCACGTGTTCGACATGGCGTTCGACGTGGCCAGGGTTCTTCGCCGCGGTTTCGCGCAAGAGCGGTGTCCACATCGGGCCCGGCGCGACGGCATTGATCCGGATTCCTTGCCCGCCATAATCCAGCGCCGCGCACTTGGTCATGGCGTAAATGCCCTGCTTGGCGGCGAGATACCAGGCGAGGCCCTTTTCAGCGGTATGCTCGTTGCCCGATCCGATGTTGACGACAGCCCCGCCGCCGCGCGCCTGCATGGCGCGGATTTCGTGCTTCATGCACAGGAACACGCCCGTGAAGTTGACGGCCATGAGCTTTTCCCAGTCAGCCAGATCGAGCTCGGCGAGAGGCACCCGGGCGCCGTGATCGCGAACCGCATTGTTGATCGCGCAGTCAATCCCGCCGAAAGTGTCGGTGGCATGGGCGACCATCGCCTCGACCTGGCTTTCGTCGGAAACGTCTGCGCGCACGAAACTGGCGGCCCCGCCATTGGCGCGGATTGCAGCAGCCGCGGCTTCGCCGGTTTGGGCGTTGATGTCGGCGATGACCACGCTCGCCCCTTCGCGGGCGAAGAGGTTGGCGCAGCACTGGCCAAGCCCTTGCCCGCTGCCCGTCACCAAAGCGACCTTGCCTGTAAGCGATGCCATCGCGTGTTCTCCCTCAATTGACCGATTGCACCTGGCCGCCGTCGATCCGGTAATTCGCGCCGTTGACGAAGGCCGAAAGCGGGCTGGCGAGCCAGGCCACCAGGCTGCCGATGTCGTCCGGACGGCCATAGCGCTCGGTAGTGCAGGGGAAGATGCCCAAATCCATGAACTTCGCCTCGCGCGTGTCCATGTCCTCGGGCCAGCCCTGGGCGTCTCCCATCGTGGTGAGAGTGCGTTCGAACATTGCAGTGCGGGTGCAGCCGGGGCTGACCGTGTTGACTGTCACACCCGTACGCGAGAGCGCCTTCGACAGGCCCACGGTCATGTTGTTGAGCCCGGCCTTGGCGGCGCAATATTCGGGAACAGAATCAGGCGGCGAAGCACCGCCGCCGCTCGATATGTTGATGACCCGGCCCCAGCCGCGCTCCCTCATTGCAGGGACAAAGGCGTGGATCATGCGTACGGCGGAAATCAGGTTCTGCTGCATGGCCCCGGCCCAGTGCTCGGGCTTGACGTCGAACCAGCCGGCAAGGCCTCCGCCGGTCGATTCAGTGCCCCCGATGTTGTTGATCAGGATGTCTATCTTGCCGCTTGCCTCTGCAACTGCCGCCGCGCCTTCGTCATGAGCGAGATCGCCGTATGCCACACCGGCGTCGCCCCCGGCATTACGTATTTCCTGGACGACTGCCTCTGTACGGTCCCGGTTGCGGCCGTGAACGATGACTTGCACGCCCTCGTGCGCCAGCACCCTGGCGATACCGGCGCCTATGCCCGAACTGCTGCCGGTGACCAGCGCGCGCTTGCCCTTGAGTTGCAGGTCCATCCGGCGATCCTCTTGTTTGTGCGTTTCTCGGTCATGATGGCGCTAATAGGTGAGGCGGGCAAGGTGCAGGCGGCCCGTGGTCGAATGTACGGATAAAGAGTCTAGTGGGCCGGTATGTCGCGCACTTCTTCGGCGGGATCGACAGCCTTGGGCGTTCGCATCAAGAGTACGATCGGGATCATCAACAGGCTGGCCAGGCACATATAGCCGAATGCTGTGTCGTAGCCGATCATCGCGGCCTGCCGGTTGACCTCTCCATTAAGCCGGGCAAGGCTATAGACCGATTCAAGATCGGGCATCTGCATGGCGATATTCGGGTCGCCGGGGGTCAAGTGAGAGACCAGATGTCCGCGCAGGGTCGTGCTCTGGCGCAGTTGGATGGTGGCATAGACCGAAATGCCGATACTCCCGGCGATCGATCGCATCATGTTCGAAAAGACCGAGGCTTCGGTGCGCTTCGAGCCTTCGAGCGTGGCAAAAGTCAGGACCGACATCGGATTGAACGCCAGGCCCGATCCGGCACCCTGCAGGAAGCCCGAAGTCTTTAACAATGTCTCGTCCATCGACAGATCGAAATGTCCCATCTGCCACAGCGCACCGGTGCTGATCGCGACGCCGATCAGCATGGTCAGCTTCGGGCCGAGTCTGGCGATGAAGAATGGCGCCAGGAAGAACGCGAACATCGATCCATAGCCGCGTGGCATCGAGACAATACCGGCTTGAGTCGCAGTATAACCAAGCAGAGTCTGCATCAGCACCGGCAATAACGCGGACGTAGCGAACAGCGTCGAGCCCAGCAGCAGAGTCATCAACTGCGCGAAGTTGAAATTCCGGTCCTTGAACAGCTCGCGCGGGAAGAATGGATTTCGTGAGGCGAACATCTGGATGAGGAATATATATAGACCCAGCGCCGCCACTGTCGCTTCGATCTGCACTTCGGTGGAATCGAACCAGTCCTTGATTTCGCCGCGATCCATCATCAGCTGCGTGCCGACCGAGAACATGACGATGCCCATGAAACCGATCATGTCGAGCGGCCGCTGCTGACCGCCCTCGTCGCGTGCCATGGTGAAATGCACGATCGCCACGGCGGCGATGTCCAGCGGCACATTGATGTAGAATGCCCAACGCCAGCTTATCGTATCGGTCAGCCAGCCGCCTAGGGTCGGTCCGATGATCGGTGCGGCGGTGACGACGCCGCTCCAGATCGCCATCAGCACTGGCAGGCGCCTGGGCGGCCACATGTTGAGCATCAGGGCCTGCGACAAGGGTAGCAACGCGGCGCCGGCAATGCCCTGGATTACGCGGAAAATGACGATTTGCGGAAGGGTCGCAGCTGCGCCAACCGCCATCGAGGCCAGCATGAACAGCAGAGTCGAAATCTGGAAGAGCAGCTTGTGACCGATCCGGTGCGCCAGCCAGCCGGAAAACGGAGTCATCACTGCCGAGGCGACCATGTAGGATGTCAGCACCCAGACCATCTGGTCGATCGATGCGGAAAAGCTGCCCTGCATGTGGGGAAGCGCGATATTGGCAATGGTCGAATCGAGCGTATATGTCAGCGTCGCCAGCATAATCCCGCCCGTGGCGAGCACGCGTTGCGCGAGGCTGGCTTCGGTGGTCACGCTGCGCATTCTCCCAGAGCCCGCGTCAGAAAGGCTCTTGCCTCCGCTGTCAATCCATGGAGGAGCTAGAGGCTGGTAAGTGGGCGCATGCCGGATTACACTTGGATCGCTTGTGCGTGGCCAGTCGGATTAGCGAGGTGGAGAGGTGTTGATATCAGCGGATGGCGGCCTGCGCGCCGTGCCCTATCCTGGCGAAGATCCCGATCCGGTCATGGAGCTGGCCATTCTTCCCTACGACAGCCCGGAGTGCCCCTTGAGAAAATTGCCAGGGCGACGTCGCTGCTTGGCGATGATTGCAATAGCATCGAGCACCTGGGCTTTTAACCGATGACAATCGACTTCAAGGTGAATGGCAAGCCGGTTTCGGTCGAGGCCGAACCGGACACTCCGCTGCTCTGGGTGCTGCGCGAGGAATTGGGGCTGACCGGAACCAAGTTCGGCTGCGGCATTGCCGCCTGCGGCGCCTGCAGCGTCCATCTCGATGGAGCGGTCGCGCGCTCGTGCAGTGTTGCCGTCGCCGACGCAGCGGGCAAGTCCGTGACGACAATCGAGGGGTTGAAAGCCGAGGATGGCACGCTCCACGCAGTACAGCAGGCCTGGATCGACATCGAAGTGCCGCAGTGCGGCTATTGCCAGTCGGGCCAGATCATGGCCGCTGTCGCGCTGATCCGTGAGAAAGGACGGCCGAGCGATGCCGATGTCGATGCGGCGATGACCAACCTGTGCCGCTGCGGCACCTATCCGCGCATCCGCGAAGCGATCCGCAAGGCCACGGGGCAGGCTGCCCAGGCACAAGGGGCCGGCTG